>CACYOR010000011.1 GCA_902775985.1 Oscillospiraceae bacterium | reverse complement strand
TCAGTAATCATGCCGAGTTCGGGGAATACGGATTGCCACACCAGTGACATCGGTCACTGGTTCGCAATGACAAAACCAACTTTGTCGACAATCTGAAACAGGGGCGGAAATCCGCCCCTGTTTCCTGATCCCGGTTTGCGGTGCCTTTTATTCAATAATTAAACTGCGTAAAATCGTAATCCACGTCGTCGTAATGGCGATAGCCGGTGACGTTGCGCCAGCAGGTGAAGGCGTAGCGGATCTGGGTGTTCTTCTCGGTGTCCCGCCAGCCGCTGTCGCAGGACTGGATGTTGCCGTCCCAGAAGACCATCGTCGCGTTGGGGAGCTTCGCCTCCCACTTTAAAAACTCCTCGCTGCTGACGCCGGAGTACTTGAACATGCCAAAGCAGAAATTGGGCATCTGCTCCAGAAAGTCCAGCTTCGTCACGCCCTCGTCGTAGCAGAGGTTCAGCTCGCAGAGATTGTGGAGCCGCTCCAGGAAGCTGAAATCCTGGATCTCGTGGCACATGAAGAGCTCCAGATAGCTGAGGTTCTCCAGATTCCCCAGGGGGCTGGCGTCCACGATGGGGTTGTCGGCCAGGATCAGCACCTCCAGCTCCTTCAGCTCCCCGATCAGACTGATGTCGGTGAGGGCGTTGTGGCCCAGATCCAGCGCTTTCAGATGCTTGCAGTACTTGAGCATCGGGTACATCTCCTCCGAGGTGAAGCGATGGATGATCGCGTCGCGCAGGGAGGAATAGACCTGGATGTCGGTGCGGATGCGGAAGCCGTCGTGCATAAAGCTCCAGTAATAGAAGATGCCCGGGCGGATCGCGTCGAAGCGGTCCAGATCCTCCACCGTGGCGTCAGACTCGATCAGGTCGATGTAGTCCACCTTCGGCAGATAGCGGATCGCGTCCTCCAGGCCGGTGAGGTCCGTGACGGTGAGGGAGGTGGTGTCGCTGGGATAGCGCGTGCCCTGGAACTCATACTCCCACTTGACCTCGCAGTCCGGCAGGGCCGCCTGCAGGTCCAGCAGCGCGTCGTATTCCCTGCTCTGGGTGGCGTCGACCGTCTTCAGGCTCGTGATCGCCCCCAGGGCCCGGATCTCCTCCGCGCTCTCCGTCGTCACGGTGTACTCCGTGGGCGGCGGCGTGGGCTCCGGCGTGGGTTCGGGTGTGGGCGCGGGCGTGGGTTCCGGCGTCGCGGCCGGGGAAACCAGCCCGCAGGCGCACAGGCCCAGCGCCAGCAGCAGCGCCAGACAAACAAGCAGTATCTTTTTCATTCGTGTCTCCTCTGTTCAATCGTTTCCTGTCAATTGCGAAATGTATTTTGCAATGGATCAGACTGTAGACAAAGCTCAAAGCGTGTCATTGCGAACCAGTCCGCAGACTGGTGTGGCAATCCGTACTCCCGGCGGCCAGGTAAAAAAGAAACGGATTGCCACGTCGCCAGTGTTGCGACACTGGTTCCTCGCAATGACAGAAACCGACTTTGTCTACACATTGGGCACTTGCGAAATATATTTCGCAATTGAATTTAATAGTTGACCATGGCTTCCGTATAATAGAAGCCGTCCCGCTCCAGGATCAGCAGGCGGACCTGATTGTCCTCCTCCACCAGGCCGTGCAGGCCCTCGGTCTCGGTGCGGTAGTAGACGTCGGCCAGGTAGTGCCCGTCGCCGAAGTCCATGGCGAAGCGCAGCTCATCCTCCAGGATGCGGATGGAATTGGTGTTGCCGAAGCCGAAGCCGTTGCGCGCCAGGACCAGCCGCTCCTCCAGCTCGCCCCCGGTGACGATCATCTGGCTCAGCTCCCCGTAGAAGGCCATGCCGCTGCGGTAGAGATCGCCCGCGTAGGGCAGATAGACGTTCAGGTAGCGCAGCGCGAACTCGTGGAGCTTTTCCTCTTCCTCCGGCGTGCAATTGGCGAGATAGTGCTGCTCGGTCTGCTCCTCCTCGGGGACAATCTTGCCGTCCCGATCCAGGATCTCCACCTGTCCCTCGCCCAGGAAGGGCCCGCAGGCGTAGCGCACCAGCTTCGGCGTGTCCTTCACGTAGTCCTCAAAGGGCTCCAGCAGCTCATAGCCGACGTTCCGTTCCGCGATGGACTCCTCGCCCAGCTCCACGCCGTCCACCCGGACGGTATAGCCCTCGGGCACCAGAGCCTCGGCGCTGTGGGTGTAGGCCGTGAGATCGCATACCTCATCCGCGACCTCCCAGCCGGTAAAGCCCCAGCGGCCCTCCTCCCCGGCCCGGAGCGTCACGGTCAAAAAGCTCACGCCGTCCTCGTCCCGCAGGACGTAGCGCTTCTCGCCCTCGCCTGTGCCCGGCAGCTCATGGATCGTGGCGCTTTTCAGCTTTTCCCTGGCCCAGTCCTGGGCCTCCTTCTCGTCCATCATCCGGCTGTCCAGCTCGGCCAGGCTCTTGCCCCAGCCGTAGCCCAGCTTGCCGTTGACACACTCGCTGATATAGCTGCGCAGCGCGGTGCCCGGACGGCTCTTCTCATAGGCGTCCAGATAGCTGTGCAGCACCAGCAGCGCCGCCACCGCCAGCAGGGAAAAGATCAGGATATAGATCAGCAGTCCCAGCCAGAAGCGGGACGGCCCGTGTCTTCTTTCTCTCATTCCATCCACCTCTCAGGGCATGACCAGGAACGTCGTGGGGATCTCCCGCACGCCGATCACCGCCGCGGTGTTGTTCTGGTACTTTCCGTTCAGCCACATGAGGCTGGAGGAGCCGCCGTCCAGGTTGGAGGCGTTCATCGCCCCGAAGGCGACCATCTGCTCCGCCACGTCCCGATAGGAGGCGCCCAGGCTCGTGGCCCGGCGTCCGTCGATCACCAGCATGAGGATCGCCCCGTCAGAGCGCTGGCCGATGGCGGTGCGGGGGTTAAGGCCGCTGACCAGCATGCCCTCGGTCATCATCTCCCCGTTGGCCACCAGCACCGGGCCGTAGCCGCAGCCGTGCTGGATGTCGTTATTCTTGATATCGTCCACGGTCTCCAGGCCCACGTGGAGGATGCCCTTGCTGTCCAGGCCCACGAAGCCCTCGCCCACGCCCAGCTCCCCGGCGTAGATCTGCCCGTTTTTCACCACCAGATGCTCCGGGATGCTGCCGTTGCCCATGCCGCCCGGATCGTAGAAGCCGCCGCCGTTGATGGCCGCGACCGCGCCGAACTTCTCGGCAAATTCCGCCACGGTGTAGCCCCGCTGGCCCATATCCTCGGGCGAGAAGCCCAGCTCCACCCGCATGGGATCCTGCACGATGAGCATATAGCCGGTATAGCTCTCCCCGCTGACCGGCACCAGGATCAGCCCGTCGCCGTCCTCGTCCACGTAGCCCCAGGCGTCGGCCGTCGGGCCCTCCTCGCCCTCGGCGGGCGCGGCGATCTCGATCAGGGAGGCGTCGGTGGCCACGACGGTGTCCTCATGGCTGCCCTCGATCTCGGCGATCTCCTCCTCGCTGAAATACAGCCGGGCCAGAAAGCCGATGGCGCTGGTCTCCCGCACGGAGCGCACGAAGAGATCCCTTGCGGTCTCCGAGGGTCCCTTGCAGACCATGTACATCACGCCGTAGAGGAAGCCGCCAATGAGCAGCAGCGTCACCAGCAGCACGCAGAGGATCCGCCGCAGCACGATCCCCGCCCCGCTTTTTTGTCTTCTTGTCCTTGCTTGATCCATAATTTCCGTGTATGTCCTCTCGTAATCTATTCCAATCTCTCGTAGGGGCGGGGCTTGCCCCGCCCGCCGTTCACGCGGCCATCCCGGTCCCTCTCCGTAGGGGCCGGCGTCCTCGACGGCCCGCCGTTCACGCGGCCATCCCGGTCCCTCTCCGTAGGGGCGGCTACCAGCCGCCCGTGGTCCCGGTACTATGTTGCCGGGCGGCTAATAGCCGCCCCTACGTCTCTGTTGCCTAATGCCTATTGCCTAATCACTCCATCACATGCCCGCTGAGGCGCTCGTAATACATGCCGTGGGTCAGGGCGTAATAGGGCGTGACCCAGAGGGACACCAGGTAGCCCACATAGGGCAGGCCCGTCAGCAGCAGCCAGCCGAGAAAGCTCAGATCCAGCTCGAACAGCTCCCCTTTTCGCCCCGCGGTGAGGCGCTTGCTCTCCCGGATGCAGTCCATGACCCCGTAGTCCGGGTGGTCGATGAGCACATAAGTCGCCATGCTGTAGCGGTAGGCCGCGATGATGCCCGGCACGATCAGCAGCAGGCTCCACAGCGCGATGAAGATCCCGGTCACCAGGTTCAGCAGGATGATCCGCCAGAAGAAGCCGAAGCCGTCCAGGAGATTGCCCAGGGCCGCGCCGGTGCCGCGCAGGGTATTGAGCACAAAGATGGTAAAGCCCACGCCCACGATCCACATCACGAGCTCCAGCATGAGGTTGATGGCCCAGGCGGAAGGCGTCGGCTGGGACGCGGTCAGCACGGACAGGGCGTATTCGGTGTTCCCCTGCTCGAGAAAGCGCACGGCCCGCTCCACGGTCTCGTAGCTCACGCCAACCAGCCGGGCGGACAGAAAGCTCATCAGCGCGCTCAGCGCCACGTAGATCGCCCCGGCCGCGATCGGGCTGGGCCTGGCGGCGGAGAGCAGACCCTTGGCCTGCATTTTCAGATAGGGCCGGTCGTATTTCATGGTGTCTCCTTCTTTCGTGGGATACTTTCACTATCTTACTATAATAGCATTTGCCCGGGGGGATGTAAAGGAAAAAATCTGCCGCATTTTCAAAAAAGCCCTTGACAAAGGGGGACGCCGGTGCTATGATAATCAAGCATTCCAGAGATGCATTCCAGAGATGCGCGAGTGGTGGAATTGGCAGACTCGCTAGATTCAGGTTCTAGTGTCCACTCCGGACGTGCGGGTTCAAGTCCCGCCTCGCGCACCAAAGAAAAAGCCCTAAATCGAAAGATTTAGGGCTTTTTCATAACTTTTTGAGGCAATTCTCAAATCGCTAGAACGGCCCTTTTGGCTGCATCCAACAAAACATCCAACAAGATTGTTTCAGGCCGGGAGAGGCGCGCCGATCGGATTGGTCGGGAGCGGAGTGCTTTTTGCGTCCGTCAACAGAAGATCCAGCACCTGGGCGGTGTCCTTTTTACCCTCCATCGACACGTGGGTGTAAATGTCCAGCGTGGTGGACGCCTTCTCATGACCGAGGAATTCCTGCACCTGCTTGATCGTGTGCCCCTGATTGACCAGCATACTGCCTGCCGTGTGCCGCAGATCGTGAAAGCGGATATGCGGCAGGTCGTTCTTTTTCAGCAGCTTGGCAAAGCGGTGGCTCACATAGTTCGGCTCGAACACGGTCCCGTCCGCCCACTGGCAGATATGCTCGGTATCGGAGAAGGTGCGCCCGACAAGCTTGCGTTCCTCTTCCTGCCGATCCCAGACCGTCTGCAGAAACTCCTTGAGCGCGTTCGGCATGAACAGATCCCGCTTGCTGGCTTTGCTCTTGGTCTTCTCCTGCTCTGCGGTCGTTGAAAAGCGGACGACGGTGTTGCGGATATGGACGACGCCGTTCTCCATGTCCACGTCCTTCCACCGCAGACCTACCACCTCCGAGCGCCTGAGACCGAGGAAGAGGCCCAGATAGACCGCCGGTTCGATGGGATCGCCCTTGACCGCTTCCAGCAGCCTTTTCGCTGTGGCGATATCATAGGCGGTGCCCTCAAAATGATCGTCGCGGTTGTCCTTCACCGTGATATTCGCGCAGGGATTGTAGTTGAGTTCTCCCAGGGCGACACCCTCGTTGAAGACGCCGTTGAGGATCACCAGGTGCTTGCGGATGCTCTTTCTGGAGAGCCCGGCGTCCTCTTTTGTCCTGACGTACTGCAGGATTACTCGCGCCGTCACATCGCCCAGCTTCAGTTTTTTCTTCTCGAAGTAAGGCTTGACGTGGACTTCATAGGTGTTGAGATAGGACTCGTAGGAATTCGGCCGGAGCTGCTTTTCCTTCACCGCCAGCCATTCCTCGATCGCCTCGATCAGATCCTTGTCCGCACCGTAGCTTTCCGTCTGGGAGAGGGTTTCCATCCACTCCGCCAGCATGAGATCCGCCTTGTGTTTGTTCGCGGTCATCTCCCGCTTGTTTTTGCCTTTGACCTTGATTCTTGTGGATTTCGATTTTTGTTTTAAATTGCCGTTGATATCCGGCACACGAACGATCATCTGATAGATACCGTTCTTTTCCTGTAAGCTGCCCGTTACCTTCATTGTCTACCTCCTTCACGGTAACGGCGCTCATCTGCGTTGTCCACATTATAGCCGCTCCCCTTGACATAATCAAGTAAAGAAGTTTTGGGAATTCGGATCGCGTTTCCGACCCGGATGGATCGAATCTCGCCGGAGCTGACGAGCTCATAGGCCTTGGTGCGCCCGACGCCGAGCGCCCCTCTTAAATCGGTAATGGACATGAGATCGGGGTATTGCGTAAATAACATAAATAGTAAATCCTCCTTGAAATTAGAAATAAAAAAGTTGAGGAGTTGAAAAGATCTGTACGTACGTACAGATGATTTTCACTCCTCGTCATAGATTCTGTTGTATGGGGCGTCCGGCTTGATGACGATGCCAATGCCCTCGAAGCCGCGGACGCGAATCCCGCGCTCGTTTTTCAGGTTGTTGGTCTCCACGATGTTGTAAGCGTCGCCGTACTCCTTCAGATAGTGGCTCATGGTATTCTTGGCATAAGGCTTGATGGCGTTGTCCTCACACCACAGGCAGTACACGGCGTACAGATCCTTGGTGGTGACAGTGTAGTCCGCCTTCAGCCGGATATAGCCCTCCGAGGCCAGAAACTCCAGGATGTGGTTCCCCTCAAAGACCGCTTCTTTCATGTTCTCTTCCGTCTGAGGGCTGATGGTGAACTTGTAGTCCTGCGCGATCAGACGCTTTAGACCCTCCAGGCACCAAAGAAAGATCCCTTCCTTTTCAGAGATCAATTTCTCCGAGAGGAAGGGATCGTCTTTTCGGTTCTTGTCTTTTCGCTTGGTGGTCAGGATGATCTGTCGTCGAAAGAAGCCCTCGCTGCGGTCATACAGAGCTTTCAACGAGCCGTTGCCAAAGCCGAGGAAGCGGCAGTACAGCTCGCCCTGATAGCTCTGCTGGCTTTTCTTTTCCAGATCCAGGGGCAGCTCCGCGGTGATGATCGTCTTGATATAATTCGTCTGGGGCAGAGCCTCCAGCTTCATATCGTCGTCTACCATCACCAGCGTGTGCTCCAGATCGGCGCGGGCAAAGCGGTTGGTCTCCACCTTGGTGAGATTGCCATTGACCATGCTGCTGCCGAAGAGCGCACGCATGACCACGCCGATCCGGCTTTTCCCTTCACCGCCCTTGCCGACCAGCATCAGCATCTTTTGCGCCTTGGTGGTGGGGATCAGACAGTAGCCCATATACTCTTGCAGAGTGGGAATGTCCTCTTCGTCCAGCAGCTCACGGAGAAAGCTGAGCCAGCGTGCGGGCTCAGCCGCGTCCGGGTTATAGACCACAGTCAGCCGGTTCCGGCAGTATTCCTTGTGCTCGGTAAATGAGCCGTCCAGAAACAGCGTGCCATTGGCCACATGGATACGATCCGTCTGCACCGGCAGCTCTTCCGCATAGGCTTCGACCCGCAGCAGTTCCAAAAGGCTGTCCACCTTCTTGGCAAGCCCGGTGGTGACATAGGGATTGATCGCGTCGTAGATTTCCCGCCGCAGCCTGCTCTCGTCGCAGATACGGCCTTCTTTGGTAAAGAAGCTCTTACTGACGCAGATCATGGGATGTTCCGCCAGAAAGTCGCGGCAGAAGGCCGCCTCTTCGACCTTCTTGCCGTCGAACCATTCCGGCAATTCGTTTGCTTGATTCATCTTTTTCATCTTCTCCTTTGTTTTCATTTTTGTCCTGAACGCAGAAAATGGGCCGGTCAAAACTGACCGACCCGTTACCTCGCGTCCCTCTCATGGCGCTTGTGCGCCAGCTTCTTTTGCTGTCGCTCCTGGGCTTCCCGTTCCAGAATGCCCATGGCCTGGGATTCGATATAGTCTTTTCCAAAGCCACGGCACAGCGCATAGAACTTGGCAACAATGCCGGACTGACTGTCCTTCTCCTCGCGCAGCGTTTTGATCGTCTTCTTCAACTGATTCCCGCTGTCGATCTCCCTCTCGTATTTGCGCTGGAGATCTTCATAGTCATGCTTTAAATCCAGATATTTGTTGAAGAGGTTTCTCAGCACGCTGATGATCTTTCGGTACAAAGGCATAGCCTTCTTCTCCCGATAGGACTTGGCGGATTCCAGCACATCCGGCTGGGGCAGTACCTGATCCGCGTCGTTGGTGTATTTCCGGGCGAGATCTTCGATCTGCTCCATCTTGGGAACGAGCTTGTCTACCCGCGCCTGTGCTTTGTCGGCCTTCTGTTGAGCTTCCTCCGTCTGTTTATCGAGAAAGTCGATGCTGTTCTCCATGAACGCAACGGTTGTTTCCAGGTTTTCCAGCCGCTCCGTCTCTTTCTTGACCTTGAACTCTGTGACAGACAGATGCTGGGTTGTGCTTCCACGCTCGCCGCGCTCGAAGTCCTCGAACCCGGCGTCCCGCATATGCTCGAAGAAGCGATCCTGTAGGAGACTGTAGGACTTGATCAGATGCGTTTTCCCATCTTCGCCTGTGACCTTCTGCGAGGCCCATTTCTTGGAGTGGCTGATCTGATGGATGACCTCCTTGACCTTGCCCACCAGCTCCGGATCTTTACATCGCTTGGAGTATCGGATCTCCTTTTCCACGACGGGTAAAGCTACAACATGCAGATGGTAGTGATAGACCGGGTAGCCGAGCTTATCCGTCAGCGCGCTGTTCAGTTCGTCGGCGTGCATCACCGCGGAGACGATGTTCTCCGCGCCGTATTCCTTTTGAGCAAATCGATATACCTCCCAGTAGAATTTGATGGCGTAGTCATATCCGCCATGCTCCTCAAAGTATGCGGTATTCACGTCAAAGATCATCTCATCGAAGACCTTGGCGTCCTGCTTCAGACCGCGGAGGGAAACGGTACCCTCTTCCACAAGCCTGTTCAGGTGTTGGTTATAGGTTTGATCTTCGCAGCGTTTGAAATGGACGTTTTGGGGTGTCTGCGAGAGATCCACGTTCATGTTTTCATAGCTCTGGTTTTTGCGCTCGATGTGGCGTTCCGCCTTGCCGATACCCGCCTGGGTATACTGCACCACGCGGGCCACGGCATAATTCTTACTCATTGGTTTTCACCTCCTTTCCATGGTAGTTTACGTGGGCTGGGGACGCGTTCCACAGCTTTTTCAAAGTGTGTAACCCACTATGACACTTTCAGTCCGAAGAGCTGCAAAGTGTCGTGGGCTCTGCCGAGGGCACAGGGGCAAAGCGTTTTCCCCTGTACCCCTTCGCCGGATCGCCGCCTGCTCCGAGCCTCCGATCCGTGCTTTCAAATTGAAAGCACACCTTCATTCGTGTGCTATCGTTTTGAAAGCATCAAAAGCTGTTGGCGAAATCCAGGATGTCGGCGGGAATTTCATCCTCTGCCTCCACCGCGGATTCCGGGCCTTCGCCCTCCGGAAGCACAAAAAGCCGCTGGGCACGCAGCTCCCGGCAGATTTCCTCTGCCAGGGCGTGTGCATCCAGCGGCTTTTCGTTTGCCTCCTGCGCCATCAGCTTTCGCAGACCTTCGATCAGAAAGGCATTCATGGAGAGCGTCTGCGATTCGCTCTTTTCATGCAGCCATTCCCAGATCTCCCGGTCTGTTTTACGGGATAGATCGAAGCGAAGCAGGAACGTCTTTTCGCTCTTTCTCATGTTACATCACTCATCCCTCCGTTTCAGATTGTTCAGCGCCAGCAGCTCGTAGCCCTTGGCCGTAGCGCAGATGTCCTCGATATACCGGATGCGGTTGTCATTCCCGCTCCAGAAGTGTTTGAGGATGCAGGCCCCGCCGCCCATGACGGTGAGCCGCATGATCTCCGGGTTGAACTCGTACTCCCGCAGCTTTGCGATGATAGAATCAGAGTATTCCTCTGCAGCCCTCTGCATGACGGCCGTGTACTTCTCCGGCAGCTCAGCGTTTCCTTTTCGCAGGAAGTCCTCGCACACATCATAAGGCATGGCATGGCCGCTGACGGCCAGGAGCTCGTTGCTCATGCGGATGATGCACTGCTCCACGCCCAGCTTGTCCGTGTAACAGCGGCTGAGCATGGGCTTGCCGTCCTTGAGCATCAAGGTGTTCATCGTCCCGTTGCCGATGTCCGCCAGCACGTTTAGGCCCTTGAAGTCTCCTAGACGCTGGACGACTCCGGCGAAGCCCTGGGGGAAGATCTGCACATCGTCGATCCGCACCAGGTAATCCTGCTCGTGGTAACGGAACTCGATCAGTTCGTTTCGCATGAGATACTTCCGAAAGCTTTCCTTCTGCGCGCCGATCCACTGAATGGGCAGCCCCACCGCCAGTACCGCCTCGCATTCCGTAATGTGCCGGAACTCCAGTTCTCTGGCCAACGCCGCCACGGTGAGGATATAATAATCCTCATCCTGACTCTTGTCGCTGACGAAGCCCTTGTGTTCTTCGCCGACCACATAATACTTGCCGCCGAAAATCAGCACATCGGCGGTCATGGGCGGTTCGGAGTCGTATGCCCGGACACCCGAGCGAAAGGCCACGTGCCGGCATTTGATGTTGCCGAAGCCGTGGTCAATGCCAATGATTTCTTTTCCTTTGTAATTGTACCTTTCCATTAGATAATTCCTCCTGTTTGAATTTGATTTTCGCTTGCTTCTTCTTGAATCAGCCGGGTCAAGCGTTCCTCCAGCTGATCCATTTTGCCGTCTGCCATGAGCCGTTCCACGGTGCGGATGCGCTGTTCCAGCGTCCCGGCTGCCAGCACCGAGGCCATGTAGTCCATGGGCTCCAGCATCTGGCAGGCCTCCACGTACCGATCGTCCGGCTCTTCGTCCGGGGACCTGGGCGCATAGTTTCGTTGCCAGCGGATCAGCAGATTCAGATACTCGTCCAGCACCTGCTGACACCGAAGCAGATCTGTTCGGAAGCGGTTCAGACTTCCGTCCGGCGGTGCGCTGGCCGGAACGTCCACGCCGAAATCCACCGCCAGCTTGCTGGCCGCTTCATAGGGCCGCAAGTTGAACAGCCTTGCGGTCAGACTTACCACATCACCGCCTGCCCCGCAGCCGAAGCAATAGAAGTAGTCTTCGTTTAGCTTCAGGCTTGGGGTGTGATCGTCGTGAAAGGGACAGCAGACCATTCCCGCGCGATTGGCCATCAGGCCGTAGCGCTCCGCCGCCAGGGGAACCGGAACAGCCTCCCGGACGGCTTCAAAAATGCTTGCCATAGGGTTCACCTCCTTCCTCTGCCCTTGAAAAAGTGAGAGCAGTTATTTAATTATGAAATACGGCCCGATCAGGAATCCTGATCGAGCCGAAAACAATAACTGGGCGGGGCATAACGACGCCCCTCACGTAAAAAGTGAGACCAGTTATTTTATTACGGAATTCCGATTAATTGCCCTTTTAGGCATGAAAAAAGCGCCCTGTCGGCTGACTGCTATTAGTCAGTGACAGGGCGCTGTCCGTTACTCATCAACTTTGATCTGAATGATCTTGGGATCTTCTGTTTCCTCCGCATAAGGAGTGGTGTTGATGTAAATCTCTTCCGCTTCCAGCAGAGCCTTTTGCAGTTGTTCAGCATAAGGCCTGGCATGCGGGATTCGGTTCAGCGGATCGATCACATCGTCGATCGCTTTACACAGGATGTAGTACATCTTTTTATAATCTGCCATGGCGCATCCTCCGGCTCATAACTTACCCTCATTCGGGTAAAATGATTTCAACGCCGGAAAGTTGTGCAAGTCAACCCGTATTCGGGTTAATCTGCCTGCGCCTCTTGTTATCATCAAGTTAACCCAAAAACGGGTAGCAAGAGGAGGCCGCCATGGAGTATTCCGATTTATACGTCCGCCGTATCCGTCAGCTCTGCAAGGAGCGCGGGATCGCCATCAACAAGCTCGCCACAATGAGCGGCATTAACCAGTCCACCATCGACAACATCGTGCGCGGCCTGACCAAGAATCCCAGAGTCATGACGCTCCACAAGATCGCCATTGCCTTCAATATGACCGTCGCGGAGTTTTTGGATTTCAAGGAACTGAACGACTATTCCTTCGACGATCAAAACGAGGACTAAACTGAATATACGCTTTGGAAGAGCCGAGAGATCGGCTCTTTTTTCATGCTCTCGCCTAATTTCGACTGTCTCCGCACGAAAACAGGTATTCAATGACGATAGTGAAAGAAGTAGCTCCCAGAAAATACCAAGTCCGTTTTTTGGGACACCTTATCATTTATACTGGGAATATGGGGCATGACGACCTGAAAAGTGAAGGCAGTTATTTTAATACTGTTTTCTCTCTGAAAGGGGGAAACAACCGTGAAATTAAAGCAGTACAGCATCTATCAGATCTCCGCGCGGACGATCCTGAACTGCGCGAGAAAATCGGAGGACGGCTACCGCTTCTATTTCGACATCAACGACGAGACGAACCAACCCGCGATCCAGAAGACTACGCAGGACGACTGCGCCATGTTCCACCAGCTTTTGCCTCTGACGGATGTGCCCGGCGAACCGGAGCTTCCGGAGGAGGACAAGCTGTTGAGCTTCCTCGTCTATCTGGACTTCACCGGCATCTTCGACCGCAAGCCGACGGGCCAGGTGAAGGAACTGCAGGAGCTGGCGGAGTGGCTGTTTCGCCCGGAGGGGATCGAGTTTGTCTTTTGGCGCGGCCCAGTGGCCTTTCGCGCCTTTGAGCGCTCGGCCAGCATGAGTCGGAAAAACCGCCTTTCGTTCGTCCGCGCCGATCTTTATGATACGCTGTGGAAGCGCATGACGCTGGGGATGCGGATCGGCAGCTGCCAGCTCTCCAAGCTCTATGCCTACAACGGCCTGATGTTTACCAGCGGACAGGAGATCGACAAGTACAGCTTCCATATGGACGCCGACCATATCATTGTGGTGGACAATCCCCGGAGCATCGTAGAGAACGTCCCCATCATCACGGTCGAGGACGACGGGTCGCAGGAACCGATGCGCCGCTATACCCGCGTGGAGAAGACGGCGGATATTGAGGTACTGGAGTTTGACGGCGAGGGCTTGATCTCTGCCGATCTGGGCAGATCGCTTGACCCCTACAGCTATAAGGAGCATGACCATCATTCCTTTCAGATCCGTATGCCCTACATCAAGGGCGTGGTGCATGAGGTGGATTTCCATACTCTTTTTGAAGAACTAGTCGTTACGGAGATCGTGGATATCGAGGGTATCCGTCATCCCGTTTCTCAGGTGGACATGATTCTGACGAAAAGCATGTGTAAGGGCTGGGGCTGGATGAAGGAGAACGGCCTGAGCTGGAGAGAGTATCTGGATCGCTGCCGGAAATACAGGCATCGGCTGTATATCTCCAACATGGACCGGCGCGGCAGGGATGGATTGACCGAACTGAACTTCCAGCTTTTAAATACCGCAGCCATCACCGCGGAGGAATACCGGCCCCATGAGCTGCCCATGGGCTGGGATGGATCGCCGGAAGCTTATGAACAAGTCTGGCTGACGAAAGCAACGGAAACAGCCTACTACAATACCGTCGCCAATCAAGGCTGGCAGCTCTCATATTTCGGCGCGGATCGGAAAAACCCGGAGCTGGAATACGACGACCCGCGCCGGCTGCAGGCGGAGCTGCTGTATAAGAACCCCGCGTTCCTGCAGGAGCAGGTCTTCCAGAAGGAACTGGCGGACAAGGCCAGACAGATCCGGGAGAAGTACGGCATCGGCAAGCTGCAGGTCAGCGGCGATACGCGCTTTCTCTCCGATGACCTCATGCGTCTGCTGGCGGTCATCGTGCGGCCTTCCTCCGAGAAAGCCTACAGGTTCCTCAAGAGAGAGTTTCTGCATGGCGCGGAGATCTATGCCCCGCAGCCAAGCTATCCTCAGCAGGAGCTTCTGACCATTCTCCGCAACCCGCACATCTCCCGCAACGAGGAAGCGCTGATCACGCCGCTGTCCAATGTGGGACCGATACGAAAGAGATTCCTGTCTCACCTCTATTATGTGGCAATGGTGGATTCCCGTTCTCTGATCGCGGATCGCCTAGGCGGCGCGGACTATGACGGGGATACTGTCCACTTGTATGCTGAACCCATGCTCTGCCGCAGCATCCTCCGAAACTATGACGGCAAGGGGCTGGAGAACGAGCATAATCTGCCGCTGCTGAAGATCCCCTCCGCCGAGCCTCTGATCGCGGACGCCAATGACTGGCGCGCCCGCTTCCAGACTGTGAAGAGTACCTTTTCCTCCCGGATCGGGCAGATCTCCAACGCCGCCCTGCGCCGGAGCATTCTGGCCTATGACGAGGCAACCCCGGAGATGCTGCGCGAACAGTGCCGGGAGGAGACGGAGAGCCTGACCATTCTCACGGGACTGGAGATCGACTCGGCCAAAAGCGGCATCAAGCCGGATCTTTCCGAATATCTGGGACATCAGGCAAGGGTCAGGAGTCTCTTTCTCCGCTACAAGGAGATCGCCGATGAGCCGGATGAGCATGAATGGTACGAACCTACCAAGAACAAAAAGCTCAAGACCTTTTTTGACGGGGTCGAATGGGATGAGGTCACGGCCAATCTCGAACGCACGCCGCTCTACGCCCGTGAGCTGGGGAGGCAGACGAAGCCGCCGAAAGCAAAACCGGCAAAGAGCGAAGAGCTCTTCATCTTTGCTCAGGACCCCGACTGGAAGGAGCATCTTGACTCGCACACGATGGAGCGTATGTGCTCGATCATCGCGGACTACGAAGAGGCCAGACGCCGCTGCGAGATGTATCGGCACAGAAAGCCGTCCAAGAACTACCGAAAGGACATTCAGCGGATCCTGTTTTCGCAGGACAGGGAGAACGAGATCTCCGTCGATGAGCTGTACGACGCGTTCTCGTACATAGAGTCCTATGACGTCCGCTCGACGCTGGAAAACCTGCGCGCATCGAGCTGGCAGTTTACACCGGAGAAAGACCGGCTGCTGATGCTGTATACTGTTTTCTCCTGTCACAGGATCCCGTCCTGCCGGGATATTCTCTGCGATTTCCGCTGCGGCGGCTATCGCATCCTGGGGGATATTCTGATGGATCTGGACGAGCAGATGCAGGATGCAGTAATTCGGAAGCACAAGGGGATCCGCAAGGACGATACAGAGCAGATGAAGTCCATGATGCTCGGCGTCATGGGCAGTCAGGACTACCGGGAGACGCTGATCCGCAACTGCAAAAGCATCATTCACCCCACTATTCGGAGTACACCCGGCGAGGTTTTAGATCAGCTGGACTGGGATGAGGCGGTCAAGTGTGCGGAAGCGCTGGGCAAGCGGGCATTCATTTTGGAGGTCATGCCGCATGCGGCGCTGGACCTGACGATCGACCGGAACGCGCCGAAGGAGAAGAAAGGAGTGGTGGGCGTTGTTGAACGAATGGGAAGAATTCTCGGCATACACAAGGTTTCCTGAATACAAGGCGGACTATAAAGACGATACCGGCTATATGGGGCGCTTCACTTTCCCGATGCTTTTGGAGTTTGAGGGCTTCGGGCGTGTGCTGACGATCCTGGCACGCGGTTATCTGTTCCGCGAGGGCAGTGACGGCTATGACCGGATCGACTTCGCCCGCCGGGCGCTGTTGGCCTGGTGCAGTCTCTCCGGAGAGAAAACAAAAAAAGCCCCGGATCAGGAGAATGATCCGAGGCTCAGAGTGAACTATGGGGAATATGCAAAGGAGTTTCCGGAGCTGGTGACACCGGACGGCGACGGCTGGCTGATCCGCCATGTGGACAACATTGTGGCCTTTATTGAAGCTAACCCGAACGCTGTCCGCAAGGACAAGGCTGAGAAGGTCCAGGCGCTCAAAGAGGGCTTTCGGCACCAATGGGCGAACAAAGTCCGGCAGATGCTGATCCCAACTTTCGCCACCAACACCAAGGGCGCATGGGTGCTGCGCTTTGACGATATCCTGGCCGATGCTTTGGAGCAGGGCCCACTGCAGAACAAGGACTTCGACCTGCCGGAAGATGCTCTCCAACGCCTGAACGAGCTGACGCCGGACAGCGTCCCGGTCGAAGTCAGCATCCTGCTTTACAAGTACTACATTGTCAACAAGGCGGATGACCAGGAATACGTTGTCCTTTCCAACCAGAACTTCAACGCCTATTTCGGTACCACCAGCTTCAGCCAGAAATGGACAGCAGCTCTGGCCAAGACGCTGATTGAGAAAAAGGTGCTGGGCGGCGTGAGTAAATATAAGATCAGAGGGGCTCTTCCACAATACGAAAAATAATACAGGGGTAGCTCGTCTGCTCTGGAGATGTCAAGCATTCACCAAGTGGTAGCGTAGGCTATAGCCCCATAAAAAGATGACGCAGCTATCCCGGTTGCGCCTTCTTTTCGCGATATGCTTGTCAGAACTTCTCGGCGGCCAGCAGGGCGTGGTGCCCCAGGCTCTCCAGGAACTCGGAAAACTCCTCCGGGGAGACGCCCTGAGGATCGCGTATCCAGCTGAGGATCAGCTGCGTGGAGCCGGAAAAGACATAGTCATACAAAAACTCCAGTTTTTCTTTGGAAATTTTTAGGGTGATCTCTTTTCCAGCCGTCCAAGACGCCGTCTTTCACCAGATGCTTCAAGCTGATCAAGAACTGCGGATCGCCGTGCTCGCTCATGAGGATACGGCAGAGCTCCTTGTCCTGCAGCACGATGGAAATGATCGCCGCCATCCGTCCCTGATCCATGGCGCCGGTCCAGTACGAGTCAAATTTCACCAGCTTCTCCTCGACAAACTGGTTTTCGATCTCCTTGAGCACATCCAGGGGGCTGGAATAGTGCAGATAAAAGGTGCTGCGATTCAGCTCCGCTGCCTCCACCAGCTCTTTGACCGAAATCTGGTCGATCGGTTTTTCCTGGAGTATATCCAGCAGCGCATGATGAAACATGGACTTCGTCACTTTGATTCTGGTGTCTGTATGTTTCATAGCGGATGCCTCCCAACTTTTTTCTTTGCGAATATCAGATAATCGACAAAAGCAATGACGAAGTCCATTATCTGACTGAAAGCAACAAACTGATGGTTGCGTGTTTTCCGGGGTTTATATTAATATATAAATGTGCAAAAAGTCAATGTAAAAAAGCTTTGGAAAGAATGATAGCAGGACGCAGGAGGAAATCACTATGTTAAAAATCGCGGAGAAGATCCTGAACGGAGAGAATCCGACGCTGTGCTTTTTCGGAGACAGCGTGACCCATGGAGAATTTGAATTCACCAACGGCTATAAGGAGTCCGTCCAAAAGCCGGAGCTGGTGTATCACAAGCTGCTCGCTGACCGCATCCGGGAGACGTATGGCAAGGACTTCACGGTGATCAACGCGGGCGTCGGCGGCAACTTTGCCAGAGACGGCCTCGCACGAATCAAGGGAGATGTGCTGGACAAAAAACCGGATTTCTGCTGCGTCATGTTCGGCACAAACGACGTGACAGACTCCCGCAAGGGCGCACAGGCGCTGGAGGAGTATAAGCAGAACCTGCGGCAGATCGTCACGATGCTGCGCGATCAGGGAATCGAAGTTGTCCTGATGACGCCGGGCATGCTCTGCTCCCGCAGCGTCAAGGGCTTCAAAGGCTTTTGGTGGTTCGTCCATAAATACTTTGAATCCCTGCAGAAGGGCGGCAAGATGGACGCCTATGTGCAGGGCATGCGGGACGTGGCCAAGGAGTTGGATGTGCCTCTGGCGGACGTGTACGCCGAGTGGAAGCGCATGGCGGCCGAAGGTATGGACACCACGGCTCTGCTTGTAAACGGTATGAACCATCCCACACCGGAAATGCACAAGCTGTTTGCGGAGAAGCTGTTTGACCTGATCTTTTCCTGAAGTGCGAATCCGCGGAGACGGAGCAAAAGAAGAGGAGGACACGATGAAGCTTGCATTCATGAGCTTCTCCATGATGCGGGAAGCCTTTCTCGGAAAAATGGACGCGGATACGCTCTGCGCCGTGGCCGCCGAAAACGGGCTGCACATTCTCGATCTGCAGGAAGCGGAGATCGCGCTCTACGGGGAGGCGAAGCTGAAAGCGGCCATATTTATTCTTTGCTGAAAACAATAATTCCGGGATGATATTATCATTTTCTCCCTGCCCTTATTTCCCTTAAATCTTGTCTGCCAGGGCAGCCGCCTGCGCGCAGCCGTCGGTCTTGTCGATGTCGCCGATCTCCATCACACCGCCGACACAGACAGAACCGACCATCGTCCAGCCGTTCAGAGCCGCCGCGCCCTGCAGGGCGTAGAAAACTGCCTGAACGACGGCATCCCGGTCAAGGGCTACTGCCATTGGAGCCTGATGGACAATTTCGAGTGGCAGAAGGGCTACAGCATGACCTTCGGCCTGATTGCCGTCGACCGCGAAACCCAGACAAGAACGCCGAAGGAAAGCCTTGCCTTCCTCGGCAGCTTCGCGCGCTGAGAGAAAGCGCCTTTCTCCGATGGGAAACGAAGCCCTGTTCCGGGAAAAAGGGGTCTGGCGTGCCATCATCGCACTGGTCGTGCCCTCTGTGCTGACCATCCTGATCATGGTTGTCTACAACATCGCGGATATGTTCTTTATCAGCATGCTGGGTGATGACGATCAGGTTGCCGCCGTGGCGGTAGTCGGGCCGATTTTCAGCCTGGCCACCGCTGTGGCTACGATGATCGGCGCGGGAGGCTGCGCCGTGATCGCAAGGACGCTCGGCGCCGGAGACCGGGAACAGGCACGGACCCTGTCCAGTCTCTGCATCTGGGCGGCGATCGGCTTCGGGGCGGTGTTTTCCCTGCTTCTGCTGTCGGCGACAGCTCCGATCCTTCGGCTGCTCGGCGCAACAGAGAACCTGATCCCACACGCGGGGACCTACATGCGCATCCTGGCGCTGGGCTCGCCGCTGATGCTCTTCAGCATCTCCATGGCCTCTACGATCCGCGCAGAGGGAATCATCCTGCCCGGCATGATCAGCAATATGGCCGGTACGGTCACCAACCTGCTGCTGGACCCGCTGTTTATCCTCTCTTTCAAAATGGGTGTGGCCGGCGCAGCGCTGGCAACCGTGCTGGGGAATCTGGTATCCTCCGTGATGTTGGTCTTTGCAATGCGAAAACACGCTTCTGCCATGGTGTTCTCTCCGTGGTACGCGATCCGGAAGCCGGTTCTGCTCCTGCATATTCTGGCTGTCGGTCTGCCAAACGGCATCAGCAGCATTCTGTCCGGGCTGGCATCTACCTTCTCCAACCGTTTGCTGAACGCGTACGGCTCCGGAGCGATCGCAGCCATGGCTGCTGCCGGGCGTTCCGTACTTGTGATCACCATGGTACAGATGGGGATCTGCATCGGCGTCTCGCCCCTGCTGGCCTACAATTACGGCGCGAGAGACCGCACAAGACTGCGGGAGAGCCTTCAGAAGACCGCACTGCTCACCGCCGGCTTCGGCTTTCTTTCTGCCGCCGGCTGCTGGTTTGGCAGAGAGCATCTGCTCGCGCTGTTCCTGAAGGATGCGGCGAATCTCGCCCTGGGCAGCCGCTTCCTCTTTTGGCTGATTCTGGCCAGCCCCTTTCTTGGGTTCTTTTACCTGAGCAGCAATTATCTGCAGGCTGCGGGAAAGGCCTTTCAGGCAACGCTGGTATCCGTTCTGCGGCAGGGCGTGCTGCTGATCCCTGCGCTCTATCTGATGCACGATCTCTTCGGGCTGACCGGGATCGCAGCGGCTCACACGGCAGCGGATTTCGGCTCGATCCTGGCCGCTTCTGTTCTGGGATTGCGAGGATACAGGCAAATCGCGGCTGCCGATCATGCAGGAAAAAGCAGCAATTGAATGTGACAGTTTCTAACAAAAAACCATAGCAACAACAAAGAAATAAAAAATTGATACAGTTTTGCCCAAACGGGCGGCCTTTTGACATTGTAAAGGGTCGTCCGTTTTTCTATGATGAAATCAGGGAAACTCTATTCTGATACGGAGGGAAAGCGATGAAAAAACAGAGAAAAGCCAGAGATCCGGAGCATATCGGCTTTAAGGAATGCTTTGGCACGACAACCCTTTCTTTCACCAACGCGCTGACCGGCGTGCTCATGTCGTCCATGCTGATGGTCTACATGACAGAGTATTCCGGCATCAGCTACGCTGCGCTGCTGGCCACGATCCTGCTGATGGCGGCTCGTGTGATCGATGCGGTGGACGACCCCATCCAGGGCTTTATCATTGACAATTCCAAGCGCACCAGGATTGGCAAGTATAAGCCCTTCTTCCTCATCAGCATCATCATGGAGGCGATCGGCGCCATTGCCCTGTTTTCGCTTCCCAGCTCCATGGCGAGCACGCCCGCGCTGATCATCGCCTGGGTCATTGTGTTCTACCTCGTCTATGACATCGGCAGCTCGTTCTATAAGGATCTTCTCCTCTACCGCACCATGTCCACCGATGAAAACCAGCGGACAAAGCTGGTGGTCGGGCCGAGGCTGATGTCCTTCCTCACCGGCGTTGTTGCCAACGTCGTGTTTACTGCTGCTATCGTTGCGCTCAACGCAGGGGGCATGAGCTACCACGATGCCGCAGCCAGGGTCATCATGATTCTTGTTGTCGCCTCCGTGGCGATCTCTCTTATCGGCTGGTTCGTGGTAAAGGAAAAGCATCATGTGGAGGAAGAACGCTCCGAGAAGCTGAAGCTTAAGGATTTCTTTGATTTGTTCAAAGAAAACAAGGCTATGGTCATATTTGCGCTCAAAGGCCTGTTTGCCGGCTTTATCTGGACGCTGATCTTCGCCACACCCATCTATTACATCAAATGGGGCTTCTGCGCCGATCTGAGCACTGGCATCGCGGACATGGAGCAATTCACCGTCTACAACGGCATCAACGCCATGATCACCGTCGTCCCCATGGTTCTGGGTGCGATCCTGGGCAGACCGCTTTTGAAGCTCTTTAAGGACCCGGTCAAGATGACCTGCACACTGCTGCTCATTCAGGCGGTCGGCGGCGCCATCCTGTTCATCGCCCAGATCACAGGGCTTTTGCAACACGCTCCCTGGCTGTTCTTTGCGACCATGTTCATCATGGCTACCGGCGTGGGGACGGACTTTGTGCCGCAGACCTTTGTGCAGATGGAGGTCGTGGACTATGGCATCTACAAAACCGGGAAAGACCGCTCCGCCCTGACCACGGTGACCGACGGCTTCATCACAAAGATGCAGACGGCTTTTTCCACGGCGATCGTCGGCCTGGTGCTGACCGGGATCGGCTATACCGTGGAGGAAGGAAACCGATTCGCCGGGAACGTCTCCCAGATCCCCACGATGCTCAACTGGTTCATCGTGATCATGGGTCTGGTCCCCGCCGTGCTGGGCGTTATCTCTGTCCTGATCTACAGGAAATATCCCGTCACCAACGCGGTCCGCGGAGAAATGAAAACCTATTTTGACAGGCAGGGTACGGAATAAAAAAGCGGGTCGATCCACTCGACCCGCCTCGTATCAGCGCTTGGCGTGTGCTTTTTCCCGGTATTCTGTGGGAGTCATCTGATACTCACGCTCAAATATTTTGTAAAACTGTGTGCGATTCTCATAGCCCAGGGTAGCGGCGATCCTGCTCACCGGTAGTTCGGAGCCTTTGAGCAGCCGGGCTGCTTCGCGCAGCTGGACCTTTTGGCAATAGGCCTTCAGCGTATAGCCCGTGTGATCTTTGATCATGCGGGAGAGGTATTCACAGGAATAATGGAGCTCCTGAGCCAGCTCCGCGCGGCGGACATTGCCGTGGCGTTCCTCGATCAGCTTTTTCGCCTTTTCGAGGGTAATCAGTTCCCTCCCGTAGCCAAGGGAAACGTACTCGGCCCGATAGAGCTCCGGGCTCTCCAGTGCCGCAAACAGCCGAAGCAGCGACGAGTAAATGTCAAACTGATACCCCACCCGTTTTTCGGAGTAGGCCCGGATCAGCTCATCGGCAATCTGCGGGATCGGGTCCTCACCCAAAAGCTGAAAGTCCACATAGTCCCGCTTGCACGCCGCTCTCTCCGACAGGTTCTCGCTGAAGAAGCGGTTGAGGATGCTTTTATAGCCGAAGGGCTGGACAAGCCCTTTCGGCCATTGCGTGATGAGCGAGGGGTCGATGCCGATATAGAGGATATCGGCGGAGGCCATGTCGGTTTCCCGGTGCATGGTGCTCCGATTCAGCAGGCACAGATTCCCCGCCGAATAGCGCACTTCTTCCTCCTCGATCATGACCGAAGCCTCGCCGCGCATGATGTACATCAGTTCGAAGAAATTGTGCTTATGCATGTAGGTTTCCTGGAAAAAACCGCTCTCGGCGGGGGTGTGCAGGCAGAAGGAACGCCTGTCCATGTAGTTGGAGAAGAGATATTCCTCCGGGGTGTGAACACTGGTCGCAACGGAGAGCTTGGAAAAGTAATCCCGGTCGACGGTGTGATCGCGCAGATAGTTTACGATTTGGCCGCTCTCCTGCGCCCGGACCTCCTCGATATCCCGGAAGTATAAATGAACCACGTTTTCCATAGCCTTCACCCCTTATTTCCTATTCTATCATACTGAAAGCTCGATGAAAAGGAAGGATTTATGCTTTGAAACAACAATGCTTTAACCCGTATCTCCCCGGCTGGGAGTATATCCCGGATGCGGAGCCCCGGCTTTTTGACGGCAGACTGTATGTCTTCGGCAGCCATGACCGCTTCGGGAGCAAGGACTACTGCGTCAACGACTATGTGGCTTGGTCAGCCCCGGAAGACGATCTCAGCGACTGGCGCTACGAGGGAGTCATTTTCCGAAAAGAACAGACCCCGTGGAACACGGACCGGAAGTCCTATTACGCGCCGGACGTGGTCCGCGGGACGGATGGGCACTATTATCTGTATTATTCGGTTGCCAATTCCTCCGTCACTTCTGTTGCCGTGTGCGATACCCCGGCAGGAAAATATACGTATCTGGGCGACGTGCGTTTCCCGGACGGCAGGGTCTACGGCTCCCGGGCGGAGGACTGGTTCGTGTTTGATCCGGCGGTTTTGGTGGATGATGATGGGCGCGTCTATCTCTATGTGGGGAGCGGGCAGCCCTCCAACGGCCGCTTCGGACATGAGATCGTGGGGCTGTTCGTGATGGAGCTGGAGCGGGATATGCTGACCATCAAATCTGAGCCCACCATCCTTCTCCCGGCGGATTTCAACGCCAAAAAGCCTAATTACTGGGAAGGTCCCTCCATCCGCCATATCGGAAGCTGGTATTACCTGGTTTACCCAGCAACGGACATCACGGGCCTCAACTATGCCATGAGCCTTTTCCCCGACAAGGGCTTTATTCACAAAGGGCCAATCCATTCCTCCAGTGACATCGGATACCGGGGCCGAAAGCTGATGAACGCCGCCTATCCCATGGGGAACAGCCATGGCGGCCTGGTCTGCGTAAAAGGACAGTGGTATGTCTTCGATCATCGCACGACCAACGGCAAGTGGAAAAACCGGCAGGCGGTCGCGGAGTCGATCCGTTTTGCGGAGGACGGCAGTATCGCCATGGTGGAGGCCACCAGCTGCGGCTTGAACGGCGGTCCGCTCAAAGGAAAGGGCGGCTACAGCGCGTCCATTGCCTGCTGTCTGCGCGGCGGGAGCGTTCTGGGCTTTCGCAACCCCATGGGTGGCCCCTTTGTGACCCAGGACGGGCCGGACTACGAGCCTCTGGAGCCAACAGAGCATCCTGTTAACGCCAGCAGTGAAGCGAACGCGCCGAAGTCCTTCATCACCGACATCCGAAACGGCTGTGTTGTGGGCTATAAGTATTTCGATCTGACGGAAACCGACGGCCTCGCTGTGACAGTACGCGGCGGAAACGGAACGCTGGAGCTGCTGGGCGGAGAAGAAGGAAAAGCGATCGCGGCCTTTATCCTCTCTCCTACGACAGACTGGACGACCTACCGCATTCCTTTCTCGCCCAATGAATTGGCCGCCGCGGCAGACTGCCCGGTGAAGCGCTGCCCCGTCTACCTGCGGTATCGGGGGAAGGGCAAGCTGGATCTGTTGGAAATCGCTTTTGCATAAACATAGAGAGGAGTTAAAAACATGAATTGGACGACAATCTGGAGTCAGGCGGCAGCGCCCTCCTTTGCCATGGGCATGCTGCAGGGGAAGAAGAAAACCGTGGTGTTCCCGGTCAGCTCTCCGGTTTCCGGTGAGCGGGTCCGTCTTCGCTTTTCCAACATCTACGGAAAGAAGCCCTATGTCATAGGCGCGGTCACGGTCCGGGGCAAGGGACAGCCGGTCCCTGTTACCTGCGGCGGGAAGAGAGCCTTCACGATCCCAACGGGCGGACATACCTTCTCCGATCCGGTCGCGCTGCCGGTTGCGGCAGGCGAGGCGTTGGAGATCCGGCTTTTCTATGCCTCCAAGGCGCAGGACAGCAACATGACCTTGGAGGAAGCTGTGGCTTACCCCGGAGATCATACGGCGGACGAAGCTCTGCCGGAAGTGAAAAAGGAGAGCTATAAGCAGCAATATAACCTCTACGACGCGGTGGTGTCTCTGGATCGGGTGGAGGTGGAATCCGAGGAGTGCAGCAAGTTGATCGTCGCTTTCGGTGACAGCATCACAGCCATGAACCGTTGGGTCAAACCGCTGCAAAAGCGGCTGTTTGCTCGCTTCGGCGGGAAATATACCCTGCTGAACGCCGGGATCGGAGGCAACTGCCTGCTCTACCAGGTGCCCGGCTTTATGGGCAGCTCTTACGGCGAAAAGGGCGTCGTCCGTTTTGAGAGAGACGTTCTGAGCTTTGACGATCTTCATACCGTGATCCTGGCCCTGGGGGTCAACGATGTGGCGTATTACACGAAGAAAACAGAGCAGATAATCTCTTTTGATGCTTACACGGCGGCCATTCTGGAGCTGACGAAAGCCCTGAAGGATCGTGGTGTCCGCGTCGTCATGCAGACGCTCACGCCGCGGGAGGGCTTTGTCAAAAAGGGCTATACGTCGGAGATGGAAGCCCTGCGCGTGAAGATCAACGCATGGATCCGGGACTGCGGGCAGTTCGATTACGTATTTGACGCGGATCGGCTGCTGCGGGACGAGAAGGACCCGGCCCGGGTGGATGAGCGTTACCACCAGGGCGACCACCTGCATCCCAATACCTTGGGCGGCGAGCGGATAGCGGAGGCCTATGATCTGGCAGCGCTTACCGGTGAGGAGGCGTAAATGGGAAAGAAATATTTTACGCTCAGCTTTGACGACGGTCTCGAGCAGGACAAGCGGATCATCGCCCTGATGAAGCAATACGGATTGAAGGGGACCTTCAATCTCAATTCCGGCCTGTTCGGGCAGCGCGGCGAGGTGATGGGGCTCGGCAGCTTCTCCTTTCGGGATTGCGAAGAGGGTGTCCGGCACCGCTGGCCCTTCTCCTATGTGCCGCATAACCGCATCCCGGAGGACGAGATATTGCAAGTCTACGAAGGCATGGAGATCGCCAGCCACGGCTTTCGCCATGAACCGCTGAAAAAGCTGGATGAACAGGGGCTGCGGGATTCGGTCGGCAGAGACAAGGAGAATCTGGAGCGCCTGACCGGAGCGCCCATCGTCGGTCATGCCTACGCCCAGGGCTCGGTTTCGCCGGCTGCGGAAGCCTTTCTGAAAAAGCAGGGCTATCTCTATGCCAGAGCGGTCTATCCCTCCGGCAGTTTTGAATTCCCGGCCGATCCCCTGAACTTTCGCCCATCTTCCTCCGTGATCCTCGGCAATGCCATGACGTTGGTGGAGAGCTTTAAGCAGGCGGAGGCGGCGGACAGGGATCTGCTTTTATATCTCTGGGGTCACGGCTATGAGATGGACTACGGGAAGGGACAGGCAAGCTGGGACGGCCTGGAGCGTCTCTTTGCCGCCATCGCCGGCCAGCCGGACATTATCTACTGCACCAACAGCGAAGCGTTCCGTCATATGTAAAGGAGGGCATACTCATGAAGAAAACCAGCTTTAACGATCACTGGACATGCAAAAAGCAGGGCGACAGCGCAGAACCCAAAGCTGTCACGCTGCCCCATGACGCCATGCTTTTTGAGAAGCGGGACAGAAAAGCCGCTACTGCCGGAGCCTGCGGGTATTTTCCCGGCGGTAAGTATGAGTACGCCAAACGTTTTTTTCTCCCGGAAGCGGAGCGCGGCCGGACGCATATTCTGGAGTTCGAGGCAGTCTATAAAAACGCGAAGGTGTATCTGAACGGAAGCCTCGCGGCGGAGCGGCCTTATGGGTACTCCAATTTCTATGTACCGCTGGATGAGTATCTTCGTTTCGGGGAAGAAAACGAGATCACCGTCATCGCGGACAACTCCGCCGTTCCCAACTCCCGCTGGTACTCCGGCAGCGGGATCTATCGCAATGTCAGCCTGTATTCCGGGCACTCCAGTCATATCCTCCCGGATGGCCTGCTGATCTCCACCCGGAACAATAACACGGTCCATGTGAAGGTCGGTGTCAGCGGCGGAGAGGAAATCCGCGTAAAAATCTGCGACGGCGATTCCGTTGCAGCCGAGTCCGCTGCGCCTGTTATAGAGGGTGCGGCGGAGGTGTCGCTCCATGTCACGGCTCCACGCCTGTGGGACGCCGAGCACCCGGAGCTCTATCGCTGCTGTGTCGAGCTGCTGGAGGATGGCGAAGCGGTGGATGAAGCGGAGGATTCTTTCGGCTTCCGCACGCTGGCCTGGAACGGGAAGGGCTTTTTCGTCAACGGGAAGGAGACCCTGCTTCGCGGCGCGTGCATCCACCACGACAACGGCATTCTGGGCGCGTGCTCCTTCGCCGCGGCGGAAGAGCGCAGAGTGCGGCTTTTGAAGGAAGCGGGCTTCAACGCAATCCGCAGCGCCCACAATCCCGCGTCCAAAGCGCTGCTGGAGGCCTGCGACCGGCTGGGCATGTACGTGATGGACGAGTTTTGCGACAACTGGCTTGTGCATAAAAACCCCTATGACTACGCCGATCAGGAATTCCGGACATGGTGGGAGCGGGATCTGACGGCTATGGTGCTGAAAAACCATAATCACCCCTGCGTGGTGATGAATTCCATTGGCAACGAGATCTCCGAGCTGGCGATCCCGGAGGGGCAGGAGATGTGCAGGAAGCTTGCCGTTCTGGCAAGAGCACTCGATCCGGACAAGGCCGTGACGCTGGGCGTCAACCTGATGCTCTGCAGCATGACCGCCAAGGGCGGCGGGATCTACGGCGAAAAAAAGGACGGTAAGGAAAACAAGAACGGTAGCCAGACGATGGATAATCTGCCTACCAGCGCATTCTTCAACCTGCTGATGAACCATCTGGGCGGGATCATCGAAAAGTCCGCGGCCAAGCCTGCGGCCGATAAGGCCACAGAAGTTGCGTTTTCCTATCTGGACATCGGAGGCTACAACTATGCCGCCTCCCGCTATGAGATGGACGGGAAGCTGCACCCGGACCGCGTGATCGTCGGTTCTGAGACGCTGCCGAAGAACCTCTATCACAACTGGCAGCTTGTCAAGAAGTTCCCTTATGTGATCGGCGACTTCATGTGGACCGGCTGGGACTATCTCGGCGAATCCGGCATCGGTACGGTGCGGTATAAAAGCTTCAAGAAGCCGGGCGAAGACGCCCCCATCATTTCCGGCGGCTGCGGTGTCATCGACATCTGCGGCAAGCTGCGCCCGGAGGTGCAGTGGAACCGCTTGGTCTGGGGCTTGAGCAACAAGCCCGGGATCGGCGTGGAGCCCCTGACCCATGCGGGAGAGACCGGGTCTGTCTCCATGTGGCGCGATACGGACGCCGTGGCAAGCTGGTCCTGGAAGGGCTGCGAGGGGAAAAAGACCAAGGTCACGGTCTATGCCTCGGGCGCCGAGGCGGAGCTGATCGTCAATGGCAAGTCCTATGGCAGAAAGAAAACCAAGGAATACAAGGCTGTCTTCCCGAAGGTGATCTACCAGCCGGGCACCATTACCGCCATCAGCTATGACGCAAAGGGCGCGGAGATCGCAAGGGAGACCATGCGCACCGCAGAAGGCGAGACAGAGCTTTGCCTCCGTCCGGACAGGACCGCGCTGCGCGCCGACGGGCAGGATCTCTGCTATCTGGCGATCGACCTAACCGGCCTGGATGGGATCACCAAATCCTCGGAGGATGTACCCGTTACCGTGACGGTAAGCGGCGCGGGCAGCCTGCTGGCTCTCGGCTCCGCCAAGCCGAACATGGGAGAGTGCTTTACCGAAAAGACTCACACCACCTATTACGGGAAGGCGCTGGCTGTGATCCGCGCGGGGGACAGCACGGGAAGAATCCAGGTCAAGGTCAGCGCGCCCGGCATAGCGGAACAATGCGTGGAGCTGACTGTGGGGTAAATAACAATCACTCGCATGGCGTCGTCGGTCGCGGGGGGATCCATGTGCTCTCCGCTGTCCATTTGAAAATGATAAAGCGCGTCCTGCCATGATATTTGTCCGTGGCAGGACGCATACAATCGACACTGTAAGAAGATTCTCGGTAGCCCTTGACAAAATTTGAATTGAAAGTATGGTATAAAACAATGGGCTTCAGTCATGAGTCAAAATATGCCAAATTACATGCCAATTCGGTTTTTTAGTTTGCTCCTTCTTGGATATTTGTAGAGAATTTTTTCATAAAACTGGCTCGTATCAACTGGTTTTAGGCGCTTCTGGGCACTTATAGAAATTATATCCCCCGTTTCCCGGCCAACTGTACGGCGGAGATAATTCTGCCGGATGGCCGAAAGGAAACCGTGAGAGCAGGAAACTATCAATTTACGAGATAAAAATCTTCTAACCCCCAAATGAATCCAATTGTGAGAAACCTGGAATGGAGGACATCATGAAACGTGAATTTTGGTTCATCGTCGGCAGTCAGTTTTTGTACGGGCAGGACGTGCTGGACACCGTGGACGCCCGCGCCAAAGAAATGGCGGCGGAGCTGAGTAAGGTTCTTCCGTACCCGCTGGTGTATAAAGTCACGGCCAAGACCAACAAGGAGATCACCGACGTGATCAAAGAGGCCAATTACCGGGACGAGTGCGCCGGAATCGTCACCTGGTGCCACACCTTCTCTCCCAGCAAAATGTGGATCAACGGGCTTGCCAATCTCCAGAAGCCCTACTGCCATCTGGCGACCCAGTACAACAAGGAGATCCCCAACGACGAGATCGACATGGACTTCATGAACCTGAACCAGGCCGCCCATGGCGACCGGGAGCACGGCTTCATCGCCGCCCGCCTGCGTCTGCCGCGCAAGGTCATCGCCGGCTTCTGGCAGGACGAGAAGATCCACAAGCGCCTCTCCGACTGGATGCGCGCCGCCGTGGGCGTGGCCGTCAGCAAAAAGATGAAGGTCATGCGCTTTGGCGACAACATGCGCGAGGTGGCCGTCACCGAGGGCGACAAGGTGGAGGTGCAGACCAAGCTCGGCTGGCAGGTGAACACCTGGGCTGTGGGCGATCTGGTGAAAGAGATGGGCAAGGTCACGGAAGCCGAGATCGACGCGCTGGTGGCTGAGTATGAGGCCAATTACGACATTGCCACCGACAACACCGCCGCCATCCGCTATCAGGCGCGGGAAGAGATCGCCATGAAGAAGATGCTGGATCGGGAAGGCTGCAGGGCCTTCACCAACACCTTCCAGGATCTCTACGGCATGGAGCAGCTGCCGGGTCTGGCGAGCCAGCATCTGATGGCCCAGGGCTACGGTTACGGCGGCGAGGGCGACTGGAAGGTGTCCGCCATGACCGCCATCCTCAAGGCCATGGGCGAGAACGGCAATGGTGCTTCCGGTTTCATGGAGGACTATACCTATCATCTGGTGGAGGGGCAGGAGTACTCCCTCGGCGCACACATGCTGGAGGTCTGCCCATCTCTGGCGGCGGACAAACCCCGGATCGAGACCCACCACCTTGGTATCGGCATGAACGAAAAGGACCCCGCCCGTCTGGTGTTTGAGGGCAAGGCCGGCAAGGGTATTGTTGTCTCTCTGATTGATATGGGAGGCAGGCTCCGCCTGATCGTGCAGGACATCGAGGCCGTCAAGCCCATCCTGCCGATGCCGAACCTCCCGGTTGCCCGCGTCATGTGGCGTGCGATGCCCGATCTCACCACCGGCGTGGAGTGCTGGATCACCGCCGGCGGTGCCCACCATACGGTACTTTCCTACGACGTGACCGCTGAGCAGATGCGCGACTGGGCGCGGATGATGGACATTGAGTTTGTCCACATCACGAAGGACACAACGCCCGAGAAGCTGGAAGAAGAGCTGCTGGTCAAGGACCTGGTATGGAAATTAAAATGATGGATCTGACAAAGACTGTATTGGGCATCGAGCTGGGCTCGACCCGGATCAAGGCCGTCTTGATTGACGACAAGCATCTCCCCATCGCAAACGGAGATTATGAGTGGGAAAACCAGCTCGTGAACGGCGTATGGACTTACAGCATGGAGGCCGTACATACCGGGCTGCAGACCTGCTTTGCCAATCTGAAAGCCGATGTAAAGGCCAAGTTCGGCGTGGCGCTGACCACCGTGGGCGCGATTGGTATCTCCGCCATGATGCACGGCTATCTGCCCTTTGACAAGGACGGCAACCAGCTTGCAGAGTTTCGCACATGGCGCAACACCATCACGGGCGAGGCCGCCGAGGAGCTGACGGCACTCTTTGGCTTCAACATTCCCCAACGCTGGAGCATCGCCCATCTGTATCAGGCGATTCTCAACCATGAGGAGCATGTGAAGGACCTTGCGTTCCTTACCACATTGGCAGGCTATATTCATTGGCAGCTCACCGGGGAGAAGGTCATGGGCATTGGCGAGGCCAGCGGCATGTTCCCCATTGACAGCGAAAAGCGGGACTATGACGAGGGCATGGTGCAGAAGTTCAAGGCCCTGACAGGGATTGACCTGCACGCTATACTCCCCAAGGTGCATGTTGCCGGAGAGAACGGCGGAAACCTCACTGAGAGCGGTGCACGCTTCCTTGATCCAATCGGAACGCTGCAAGCAGGTGTTCCGATTGCTCCCTGTGAAGGGGACGCGGGAACCGGCATGGCGGCCACCAACTCCGTCCGGGTGCGGACAGGCAATGTCAGCGCGGGTACCTCGGATTTCGCCATGATTGTCACGGATAAGCCTCTCGGCGTTCACCGGGAGATCGACATGGTGACTACGCCGGACGGTCTGCCGGTCGCTATGGTGCACTGCAACAATTGCACGAGCGACATCAACGCCTGGGTCAATCTCTTCTCGGAGTTTGCCGAGGCCATCGGCGCGCCGCAGGATAAGGGAAGGCTGTTCACACTGCTGTTCAACAAGGCATTGGAGGGCGAAGCAGACTGCGGCGGACTCATGAGCTTCAACTACTTCTCCGGCGAGGGCGTCACCGATCTGGATGAAGGGCGGCCTGTGTTCGCCCGGATGCAAAACAGCCGCTTTACCCTTGCCAATTTCATGCGGACGCATCTGCTCTCCGCGCTGGCAACCTTGAAGATCGGGCTGGATATCCTGACCCAGACCGAGCAGGTGCCCATCGACAAGCTCACCGGCCACGGCGGTTTCTTCAAGACGCCGGAGGTGGGGCAGCGGGTGCTGTCCGCCGCGGTGGGCGCTCCTGTGTCCGTGATGGAGACCGCCGGGGAAGGCGGCCCCTACGGCATGGCGCTGCTGGGCGCGTATATGCTCTGGAAAGACGAGGGCGAGAGCCTGCCGGATTATCTGGATCATAAGGTCTTCGCCAATGCCAGGTCCACAACGCTGATGGCGGAGGACAAGGACGTGGCGGGCTTCAATGTTTTTCTGACCCGGTATAAGAAAGCGCTGCCTGTGGAAAAGGCAGCGATCGAGGTGATCTGAGATGCTGGAAGAACTGAAACGCGAAGTCTGTGAGGCGAATCTCCTCCTGCCCAAATATGGTCTCGTGACCTTCACCTGGGGCAATGTCTCCGGTATTGACCGGGAGACGGGCCTTATGGTCATCAAGCCCTCGGGCGTACCCTATGAGGGGATGACGGTCGAGGATATGGTCGTCGTCGATCTGGACGGCAAGGTCGTCGAGGGCAAGTGGAAGCCCTCCAGCGACACGCCCACCCATGTGGAGCTGTACAAGGCTTTTTCAAAGTGCGGCGGCATCGTCCACACCCACTCCCGCTGGGCCACCACTTTCGCCCAAGCGGGCCGGGGAATTCCAGCCATGGGGACGACGCAGGCGGATTATTTCTACGGCGAAATCTCCTGTACCCGGCCCATGACGGACGCGGAGATCCGGGGCGAGTACGAAAAAAAGACCGGCAAGGTGATCGTTGAGACCTTTGCCGACCGCGATCCCGCCGCCGTTCCCGGCGTGCTGGTCTATTCCCACGGCCCCTTTGCCTGGGGCACGGACGCCATGAACGCGGTGCACAATGCTGTCGTCATGGAGGAGGTAGCATTCATAGACTGGCACGCGATGATCCTCAATCCTACCCTCGGGCCCATGCAACAGACCCTGCTGGACAAGCACTACCTCCGCAAGCATGGCAAAAACGCCTACTACGGACAAGGTTAAGAGCTATGAAACAGAAAGAGCAGAGCGGCTTGATTGCTGCTCTGCTCTCACAGTATTACTTCTATTTACCCTTTTCAGCCGCGTCTTCGATCAGCGCGGTTACAATGGCGTTGAGCTGGGTGGCGTTCTTCGCGGTGATGACCGGCTTGCCGGTCCGTTCTTCCAGCGCCTTTCTTGCGATCCCGGCGACCTCGCCGCCCTTGCGGGCCACATCCATATTCTCCGAAAAGCTCTGCGGCTGCTCTGCCTTGGAGATATCCGTGGTAGATGTCTCGGCCAGCATGTTCAGCACGAGCTCCGTCGTGGTCATGTTGTCCCGTAGGTTTTCCTTTTTCAGCCCCTTGAGGCGCTTATACTGCCGGGTGGACATACCGGACCAGGCGCGGGTGATCTCATCGGTCAGGATGGCGTATTCCACGCCCTTCTGCACGCCGCGATCTTGCCATTCGTCCGTCAGTTCCTTCCGAACCTGGATGGCCTGCAGGCGCTGGTTGATCCATTCGCGCGTGTAACCCTTTTTCAGGTAGGTCTCCAGCGCCCGGTCGATGGCAAGCTCCGGGTCGATGGTCTCCTCAATGCGCTCACGACCCACTTGGGCCAGCCACAGTTTGAACGGCTCGGCCTTGGGGGAAGGGATCGACTGGATGATCCGCAGGAGTTGTTCAGTATCGGCCACATCGGTCAGGTAGCGCTTGCCATCGGCAGACTTCAATTTCAGTTGACTACAAATTGTAGTCAACTGCCCGCTCTCAGCTTTTATGCGTGTTTTCAAAACGCTCCAGTACTTTGCCGCATGCCGAGTATCAGGCTGCTCAGTTAAAACACGTACCACATCAACGATAGAGAAATACCACTCTTCCTTTTCTTCATCCCAGGCTGCACGGATGGGCTGATCTTCAAAAAGCTGGATCGCACTTGTGTTTTCCATAGCTCACACCTTCTCTTTTCTGTAAATCCAATATATCATAAACAACGACCGTTTTCCATACCGTTTCAGCCGAAGATGAGCTCGTGCAGGATGATCTCTTCGGCACGTTTCCGAATGCTGTTCATGCGTCTGACCCATTCCATTTGATCGGCCGCTTTGAGTGCTTCGTTCACGCCTTCCTGCTTGGCCATTTGGCGCGTGAGAAGATCCATGCGTTCCTCGCAGACCTGGTCTATCTCGGTCATGTGCCGGTAGAGCTTCCCGCCCGTAAGCAGATTGCTGTACAGGACCGGCCGATGCTCTTTCAGATACCGCTTCCGCATCCGGCCGTATTTGCCAATGGGCTGTAGTTCAACCTCTTCGATCACAAGATCGGGGAGAAGATAATCCCCAACCTGTGTATATGTACCACCCATCTGCTCAAAGAAAGATTTCTGCATTTTATTATCCTCCACATTTTGTCGTTTTTCCGCCTGCTAGAAAAAAGTTTCTGTGGACAGGCTCCGAAAGTACATCCAACAAACATCCAACGAGCGATGAACAGGCGAGTGTTGCTTTACCATATTTTTACTTTTTCGCCTGTTTACTAGAACTGGTTTTTAGCAGATGAGCGCCGAAGTGCATCTAACAAACATCTAACAAACTACGGTTTTTTTGCATCTGGCGCGGTTGCTGGACTTGCAGGCATGAGAGCCGAAAAAGCCTGAAAAATCAAGGCTTTTCGCGGTACGCGGCGACACGGCGCGGTACATTCAGGTTCTAGTGTCCACTCCGGACGTGCGGGTTCAAGTCCCGCCTCGCGCACCAGCATAATCCCTTGAAAACACTGAGTTTTCAAGGGATTTTTGCTGTTCTGGGGTGATTTGACCCTAACCCTGACCCTAACGGCACAGATTCGCAGCTCTTTGGATTGGAACAATACGAACCTGTTGGACACAGCGAGAAATCAGCCGGTGACGCGCTGCAGATATTGCTCCATGCGTTTGGCGCTGTCCTGTTTCATGCCGCCAGTCACATGGGCGTAGACGTCCAGCGTGAAGGAGGCGGTATGATGGCCGAGGTTTTCCTGCACGGTCTTGATGTCGTCGCCTGCCTTCAAACTGTTTACGGCAAAGGTATGGCGGAGATCATGGAAGCGCACATTTTCCAGGCCCAGGGCTTTCACGACCTTCTTGAAGGCCAGATAAACCGTCTGATTGCTCAGATACCGGCCGAGCTCGGTCGTGAAGACCAGATTGTCCGCGTTGTTCCAGCCGTCGCCCGCCAGCTCCGCCCAGCGCTGCTGACGGGCTTTCTGTTTTTTCAGCGCATCCATGACACCGTCAGCCGCCACAATCATCCTGGGCTTGTCGTTCTTCAAACTGCTGAATACATATTCCTTGCCGCCCTTGACCTTGCCGTGCTGCTTGTTGATATACAGCGTGTTCTGGTCAAAGTTCACACAGTCCCAGGTCAGGCCGAGGACTTCGCCCTGGCGAAGCCCGGTAAAGACGGTGACAAAGAATACCAGCTCATAGGGATTGCCCTTGATCTCTTTGAGAAACCGGGTCAGATCCTCTTCCTCCATGGGCTTGATCTGCGCCTTTTCGATTCTGGGCAGCGTCACGGCATCCAGGGGATTCTGCCGGATATAGCCCATCTTCTGCGCCTGCGTCAGCGACCGATGGAGGACACCGTGCACATTCTTGATCGTCTTGGGGGACAGCCCCTTTTCGTGCTGCAAGGTGTTGTACATGGTTTGGATCATGGCGGAGGAGAGCTTGCCAAGCTGCGTCTTGCCGATATAGGGGATGATGTTCAGCTTCACATGATCGGCATAGGACTTGACCGTGGCCGGCTTGACGTTGCCGATATAGTCCCGGAGCCAGACGGTGAGCCATTCGGAAAGCTTGATGGAATTCGGTTCAATATAAGTGCCTTCATCGATTTCACTGGTGATCTTGGCGAGCTTCTGGCGAACTTCCTTCTGCGTTTTGCCATAGACCGACTTCTGGATCAGCTTGCCGGTCTTGGGATCAAAGCCGTTGGAATACCGGGCCTCCCAGCGCCCGTCAGATCGCTTGCGGATGTTTCCGGCACCGTTTGCGTTTTTTCGAGACAACTGTACCTCTCTTTCTACAGAATGGAACAGGTATCAATCCGTTCGTCTGAATGCATTATATCACTTTAACGCTTTAAAGCAAGAGATTTTCCTCGCGGGATAAGAGGAACGCAAGCGCGTTCGATGACAAAGGTGACGCTATGACGCTATTTGGGGGGGTACCAAATAGCGTCATTAGCGTCATAGCGTCATCTTCATGAGGCCAAGGGAGAAAGGGTGATTTCGCGGGAATCCTTTGTGCGATGGGATTGGTACTGAACGCCGTATTGCTGGGCCAGAGCCTGGCTGCTGGCGTTCAGTCTGCGGGTCAAAGAGTGCGGCTTGGTGTCCACGGGCAGGATAGGAGAGAGCGCGCTCACCAGTTCGGTGGGCGTGCCCCGCCATTCCCGGCATTCAGACACCAGCTGCTGTACGGCAGTGAGAAGCTTGTCCGCGTCTTCGCGCGGCTCCTCCTTGCCGTACTCGAGGAACTGCCAGTGCTTGGTATCGTCGAACTCCAGGCGTAATTGCAGATCCGCCACTTCGCGCCCGGTGACATCCAGCGTGGCTGTCTTGCCGATGCGAGAGGGCTTTTGCAGAACCATGGCTCCGTCCGCGCAGCCCATGAGGCCGTTGGTGCCGGAGATCATGTTGAACGCGTCCTCCGACTCCTCCTTGCGGGTGTGGTGCACCACCAGGATCGTGATGTTGAAGCGGTCGGCGATGGACTTCAGCGCGGTCATGACTTCGTAATCGCCCGAGTAGCTGTACTTCTCCGTCTTCATGTGCCGGATGCGCTGCAGCGTGTCGATGATCACGAAGCCCACGCCGGGGTGAGCCGTGAGAAAGTTGCCCAGCTGCTGCTCAAAGCCGCTGCCCAGAAGCTCCGCCTCCGTGGCGATCCAGACCCGGTCGGCCTCGCCGCCGGTCACCTCGCTGAGGCGACGCTGGATGCGCTGGGTCGTGTCCTCCAGACTGACGTACAGCACGTCGCACTGCGCCGTCTTAAAATTCCAGACTTTCTCGCCCTTGCTCACGCGATCGGCCAGCCACAGGACCAGCCAGCTCTTGCCGATCTTGGAAGCGCCGGCAAGGAGGTAGACCCCCTTGCCCAGCAGCTTTTCGATCAGCCAGCCGGTTGGCTGAAACTCCATGTCCATGAGCTCGTTGGCGTTCACGGCGTCCAGCTCGGTGATCCGCTCACCCAGCGTTCGCTGGATATGGCGGACGGCCTCAACGGGTGACATGCGCGGATGCTCGCACAGCACATAGTCCAGCAGATCGCCCCGCCGGTCACAGTGCATACAAAGCCAGGTGTCGTCCTTCATGAGCCCGGCCAGGTCGCCGCAGATCGGACAGGCCGTGGTGATCTCGTCCTCAGACAGCTCCACGTGTGAGGCTTTCAGATAGTCCCGCAGCCGCGGCTGTAACCGCTCTCGGAAAACTTCGATTTTCTCGTCGGTCATGGGCGGCACCTCACTGCGCGTTGCTCTGCCCGTCCATCCACTGGACGAGCTTATCGCGGGAGACCAGCATCCGCTGGCCGATGCGCAGCGTGGGGAAATCCTCCCGGTGCAGCAGATTGTAGGCGTTGGCACGGGAGATGTTCAGCACGCCCGCCAGCTGCGCGGCGTTGAGAACAAGGGGAAGTTCGTTGAAAGAAGAAAAAGAATTGGTGGTCGTCATGGGCAGCACTCCTCTCTGGCAGTTCGTATTCAGTTGAAAAGGTACAAAGTTGGTTTCCAATGTCTCGCTATGGTGTCCTCCTTCCTTAATTCAGGTCCTTGATGACTTTGACAGCCACGCCCTGAATGAGGCAGCTGTCCACGATGATGTCCTCATAACGGTTGTTCTCCGGGTGCAGGCAGATGTGATCCTCTTTCGGGCGGAAGCGTTTGAGTGTTGCCTCATCGTCCACCAGCGCCACCACGATCTGATTGTACTCAGCCGTGCTCTGCTGGCGGATCAGGACGAGATCGTCGTCCTCGATGCCCGCGCCGATCATGGAATCGCCCCTGGCCCGAAGAAGAAAGAACTCGCCCCGGCCGAAAAGGCTCTCCGGCAGGCAGACGTATTCCTCGATGTTCTCCTCCGCAAACTTGGGGATCCCGCAGGACACCGAACCCAGAAGCGGCACATAGAGCATGTTCATCAATCCCTTGGACTTCCGGGTGGTGATATTGCGGTGACCGTCATAGTCCAGCACCCCATTCTCCCGCATATAAGACAGGTACTTGGAAACAGTGCCCACGGCGAGACCCACACCGCTGGCAATCTGTCTCACGGAGGGCGTGGAGCCCTGCCGGTTGCGGAAGCTGTTGATGTAGTCCTCGATCATGGCGCAATACTCCGGTTTTTTGTACTGCATGGAAATCCTCCTTTCTTCGTGAACGTTTGTTTCCGATACCAAATATATTACAGTTTGTTACCGGGCGCAATAGCGCATTTGTCGCTAATCGGGCAGGTGCAGTCGATCGACTGCACCTGCCCGAAACTTCACAGATGTAAACTTGACATGAGGAAAGAGTTGTGATATACGCCCGCAAGCATCGCCGATTGGGGACATCGGCAGCAGCTTGGGAACACCCAAGCCCTGAAAGGCCGCAGAAAGCTCCTGCGGTGGTGGCTGCGGGTGCACAGACACGATGCTAGCAAAATGAAAGCATGCAGTGCGAGCAGTGCTATCAATTTGCAAGCACCGTAGGTGAAGAGGTTCAGGGGAAGCACAGCGTCCCCTGGCCCACGATACTTTGCAGCCTTTGGATGAAAGTATCATAGTGGGTTAGGCACTTTTGTGCCAAAATGTTTTCTCCAATTGGGGCAGCCATGTCCTGCTGCTCTTGACGCAATCGAAGCCGCCCATTCATGCCCGCAGATACCGCATTTCCAGTATGCCTTTTTCCCGCATCCTATAGAAACCTCAGTTGGGTTGAGAGTGTTTTTTGAGTAATCCCACTCTTTAATGAGTTCTGGTTGTAAAGTCGCCAGATCATTCTTTCCCGCAATTACGATCCTGTGATTGCAATAAGGACAACCTCTTCCCTGCACTCGATGTGATATGGAACCATACCATTCGAAAGCACAGGTCTTACATTTCCACCAAGCCTTTTTCCCTGAGCCGGGGCTAATTTCATACGGCGACAAATCTGCGTTTTTATCATAATCCCATTCTGTTAGCAATTCGGGATAACACTCGGCAAAGCTTCCCTTCTTCCGAAGCCTAGTTGCGGTATTTTTTTGCGTCATTCTTTTTCTTGCGCATGCCGGGCACCCTGTGCTATCTGGCCTGGTTCGATCTCCAATAGCAGCGTCCCATTTATACCCACACTTTTTGCAGATCCAACCAACCTTGTCATTAGAATGTGGTGCAAAGTTTTCAGGGATAAGCGGATCGTTTTTGTCGTAGTCCCATTCCTTTGCTATTTCCGGGTATTCCTCTGCCAGAGAATTATTCCGCTTGTCCAGATATTGTTGGATCAGCTTTCTGTCTCTGCGTACATCTGGAAGGACAATTCGACCTAAATGATAGCACAGGTTGTTGATCGCCCAATTCAGGTATTTATCACTCGCGTTAGGAATCTCAATCTTGTGGTCGCAAAGAGTAAGAGGCGTGTACCTCATCATCTCTCTAATCCTGATCAGAACAATCCCATGCTCCTTACAGATGGCATATTTCCGCCCATCCCTAAGTTGATTGCTTGTACTGGAATGGTATACTCTTCCGTCATATTCAATACCGACTTTAAGAGATGGGATAAAGATGTCAAGTTCCATCGAGGAATCAAAAATGTCTTTGTAACCATTTACCGCATCGGGAAACTCTTGCTTGATGTAGTAGAAGATTGCCTGTTCAGGGAAAGATGTCCTTAAAGCGTCAGAGCACTTTGGACAGCCCGATCCCCGTTTGCGATTATAGACTGCCATTTCATAGTCATGACCGTTTTTGCACAACCACCAGACTTTTTTTCCACTAGCATCTGTTACATCCTCAGGGGTCAAATCACCATTCTTTGTGGGATGCCATTCGGCAGCTAAGTCAGGATTGACTGTTGCCAGATCATTGAAGCCTCTCAGCACTCTTTTCCCGCAGCAATAAGGGCATCCGACACCGGTAGTTCTAGACTTGATTTCGGCTTTCCATTCATGCCCCTCAGAACAAATCCACCAAGCTTTTTTGTGCGTGCCCGGCATTACCTCAGATGGACTGCAGTTGTTCTTTAAGGGGTGCCACTGCTTTGCCAAATCAGGAAAGAGCGTTGCCAGATCGGTCTCACCCTGTATCGGTAATTGATGCGCGCAATAAGGGCATGCGCGATCGTGGCCAGTTCGATTACTGACCATAGCATACCATGAATGGCCGGCGCTGCACTTCCACCATGCTTTCATATGGCTGCCGACGCCTATGTGCAGAGGGTCAAGACCGAGTTCCGTGTTCTTCTCAAAGTCCCACTCGACCATCAATTCTGCGTTTTCTGCAACAAAATGCTTGGGCTTTTTTGACATGAACGTTCTCTTTCCAGTTTATAAGGCAATTATTTCAAAATGTTCGTTTACGATCGCGTCCAACTGCGCCGCGGTGAAAATAAGCATAGTTCTTGGTCGGTTTTCCTGTAAATGCTTATAGTGCCCAGTAGTACTCCTTGATTTTCTGAGCCATCAGCTTTCTGCGCTCTTCCAGGAAATCAGGATAGTTGCTGATATCCATGCGCTCAAAACCAGTGGGGATGCAGCTCTGCCGGAGATTCTCGGCCAGTTCGTCTTTATCAACGATCCCACCGTAGACCGGCAGCTTTGTCTCACACTGCTGATATACTACATGCATATATTCACAGGGAGCCTTGTCGGCAATTTTAATGTTGATCTCCTGCTGCAAAAAGACATAGTTTGCAATTTGATTGTATTGGGCCTGGGGAATGCCTCTCTTGGTAAGATAGTTCTTCGGGAACAGGTGGTGAATATCTCCGCGATTTTCCAGCATGGCTTCCACATCAATCTGGGTAGAAAGAAATCCTTTGTCGTGCGCTTTGACCTGTGCAACCAGAAACATATTGAAGTAGGGACTGCTGGCAACCGAAGTGTTCAGACGCTGCACCAGGTTGACCGACCAGAACGCATCCGACAGTTCTCCGGCTTCCGTTAGCTCCAGAAACTCCATCGGATCGTCGTAGGCGGAAAAACGCTTGATGTCATAGTCAAAGCTCGATTCAGGAGATCCGGAATACCGTCCTGTCAAAATGGTCAAAGCAATCCAGCGGCGGACGATCTTC
>CACYOR010000010.1 GCA_902775985.1 Oscillospiraceae bacterium | reverse complement strand
GCAGTTTGCTGATTATCTGAATGTGGAACGGACTGCGCTATCAAAGGAACTGGGAAAAATGCAGAACGACGGCTTGATCAAAGTCAAGAAAAATCACTTCGTAATATGCTGATTGTGTATGAAGGAAAAGCATTTAGATAAGACAAGTATTACCACAAATAATGATGATGACCGGTCATATTTTTTCTTCTTCAGTTTTTAACAGTTTCTCCTTTGTGCCGTAAAACGGGCAAATTCCTTTATTACTTCTTCATAGTTTTTTCCCTTTGCTTCTTTGGAAGACATGGGAACTGCGATTCTTTCTAGTGTATGATATGTAACAACAACCGGGAAATTGGATGGGATTCTACTCGTTAATTGAAAAGAGGAAAGCTATACAAAGGTCGGAGATTATCTTCTGCCCAATCTGGTGCTCGACGAGACTGAGCGGCGCCACATTGGCAAATATGGGCGGCTGCGGAAACGATATCTGAAAGAACACCGGCCAGTGTTTTACACCAATTTGCTGGTGACTGGTAAACTGTTTCAGCACCTGGTTGAGATCGAACACGTCTGCGAGGAACGGATGGATTTACTCACCCGGCGGATGGCAAGGCAGGAAGGCGTGACTGAGGCGCTCAAGGCCGCCGATCAGATGGAGTGGATTCGCCGCATGAACAGCATCCAGAGCCGTGCGGAAGAGATCGTGCTGAGCGAGCTCATCTACAGCTGATGGAGGTGCAAAATGCTGATTCTGGAAGACCTCTACCTCGGCGATGTTCACCCCAGTGAGCGCAGCTTCAAGCGCAACAGCCAGTATGCGAAAGCTTTGGATGAACTTGTAAAAGCCGGAGATGCACTGACCGACACACTCACTGAAAAGCAGAAGGAAATGTTCGAGGATTACATGACCGCCCAGCGGGAGGTGAATGTGCTGACCGACTGCGAGACCTTTATCTACGCTTTTCGCCTTGCGGCCAAGATCATGACAGATGTACTGACAGACGGACAGATGAGGGAAATCTAAAACATTGTGCCCAAAGGCAGCAATCATGTTGCTGCCTTTGGGCGTTCTTTTTCTTAAATCGATCAAAAGGATATGCTCAATTTAGGCGTCAACACTTGACCTACAAATGAGACTTCGGATTTTTCCGTCGCTCCATCCATCATTCCCAATTCCAAACTGCCCGGTCAGACGGATGTCTTCGGAGGAGCTGCCGATCTGCACTTCAACGGCGCCCTTTTCGATCTTCCAGCGCATGTCCCGGTCGAGGAAGGCCAGAAAGCTGGGTGAAACATCAAAGCTGACGCGCTTCTTCTCTCCCGGCTGCAGCGTCACGCGGCAGAAGCCAGCCAACTCCTTTACGGGTCGGGTCATGCTGGCATACTCGTCCCGCAGATAGAGCTGCACCACCTCGTCACCGGGAAGCGTCCCGGTGTTTTCCACGGTGCAGGCGATCTGCAAACTGCCGCCTGCATCCACCTCTTGAGCGGACAGGAACAGATCGGAATAAGCAAAGCTGGTATAGCTCAGGCCGTGGCCGAAGTAATAGCGTGGGGTGTGCGGAAGATCCACATAGTTTACGAATCCAATGCTCTCGCCCTGATGCCAGGCAGAGCCGTAGGGGTGGTTGTAGTAGATGGGAATCTGTCCGGCATGGTACGCCACCGAGACCGGCAGCTTGCCGCCGGGATTGCAGTCGCCCAGCAGAGCGTCAACCACCGCCTGTGCGCCGCATTCGGCGGGGCTCCACGCCTCCAGGATCGCATTCAGGCACTCGTCCGCCGCGTCGCTCGAAATCGGCCGCCCGTCGAAGTGAACGCCGATCAGAGGTTTGCCCAGCTTTGCCGCCGCGCGGATAAAAGCGTCCTGGCAGGCGGGCAGATTGATATTGCCGGCGTCCACGCCCTCGCCCATGGAGGCCATGGAGCAGGTGCCGTGCTTGCCGCCCAAAGTCAGGATCACCACATCCGCGTTCTTCGCAGCGGCCAGGGCTTCTTCAAAGCCGCTCTCGTCCGCTCCGGCGATGGGGTAGCCATAGGCATACGTGATCTCCGCTTCCGGCAGACGCGTCCGCAGCTCTTCCAGCAGGCTGCGGCAGTCCGGCTTCTGGCGACAGAGGATCGCGTCGAATTCCTCACCCTCGTCGGACTGGATATTCGTGCCGGGAACGGTTCGGATGGGCCGTCCGTCCGTCACCACACCGCTGACACCCGCAATGGAGTTTGCCACCGCAAGGGTGGATTCCATCATGCACAGGTGGGTATAGCCGCCGAAAAACTTGCGCGCGCAGTCGGCATGGGGGCCGATGAGCGCGATTTTTTTGACCGTTTTTTTGAGTGGCAGCGCCTCGTCGTTTTTCAGCAGCACCAGAGATTCCCGGGCAGACTGTAAGGAAATTTCCCGATCCTGCGGATCGGAGAAGGCTTTTTTCAGTTCCTCACCCTGCAGGGCGTATGGATGCTCAAAGAGACCCATGCGGAACTTGGCCTCCAGCACACGCAGAACCGCCCGGTCAAGAACCGTCATATCCGCATCACCGGAGGCAAACATCTCCTTCAGTTCATCATTCCATCCGGTCGTAGAGGGCAGCTCCATGTCCATCCCGGCCTCCATACAGCGGTAACCCGCCTCGGCAAAGCTCTCGCCGATGTGCTGCACGCTGTGGGCATTGCCGACAGCGCCGTAATCGCTGACGCAGAGTCCGTCAAAGCCCATTTCTTCCCGCAACAGACCGGTCAGCAGTTCCTTCGAAGCCGAGACCGGCTCGCCGTTCAGGGAGTCGTAGCAGGGCATGATCCCTTTGAGCCCCTCGCGGATTGCCGCCTGGAATGGCTTGGCGTAGATCTCCCGCAGCAGCCGTGGAGGCGTATCACTGTGGGTACCGTGGATGCCGCCCTGGGAGTTGTGGAAGGCCAGGAAATGCTTGGCAACGCTCTCAGGTCTGAGGCCTGCTGTCTCGGTGTTCTGGATGCCGCGGGTATAGGCCGCGCCGAGGGAGGCGGCCAGGGTCGGGTCCTCGCCGTAGCTCTCGCCCTGACGCCCCATGCGGGGGTCGCGGGTCACGTCCAGCACCGGAGCAAAGATCTGCGTGATGCCGCAGGCGGCCTCCTGACGGCTGACAGTCCGGGCGATTTCCTCTTCCAGTTCCGGATCCCAGCCCGCGCCGCGGGCAATCCCTGCGGGAAAGCTGGTGCTGTCCTGCAAAAACGCGCCGCAGAGGCCCTCCATGTGGAAGATGGCCGGGATGTGGTGGGGAGAGTTCTCCATCACGATCCCCTGCACCCGACGCTGCCACGCGGCACAGTCCTCCAAGGTCTCGATTCGCTGCATCTCCAGGGTACTGACCTGGCCGATGCCGAAGGGCACCTGCGCGGAGATCCAGTTAAAATCCTGCGCGTTCTCCCCGAAGGGGAACACGCAGCCCAGCTGCGCCATTTTTTCGTCAAGGGACAGCTCGGCAAGCAGCAGCTTTGCGCGCGCGGAAGGGCTCAGGGCTTTATTGTTCCATGTCTGTGAATTCATAGTCTCCGCTTCCTGTTGTATAGTTCTTGCCCGATGGCATTGTGATCTCTGCACTTGCGCCCACCGGCACCGAAACCGTCAGGCGAAAGGCGTTTTCTGTTTTCTCCCAGCGGGTTTTGATGAGGCCATAGGGGCATTTGTGCGCACATTCCGCCCAGGTCAATCCGCCGCCCGGAACTGGCTTCACTGCAAAGCGGCGATAGCCCGGCTCGATAGCCTCCAAGCCGCAGATCCGGCGATAGAAGAAATCACCCACCGCGCCGTAGGCGTAGTGATTGAGAGAGGATTCTTCGATGGACCCGTCCTCGCGCAGGCTGTCCCAGCGCTCCCAGATTGTCGTTGCGCCCTGTCGCACTGCATACAGCCAGGAGGGACGGGTGTCCTGCAGCAGCAGCTCATAGGCCTCGTCCGCAAAACCGTTGTCGGCAAGGGCGAACAGGATAAAGGGCGTTGCGGTAAAGCCAGTGTTCAGATGGACACCGTTTTCCTTAATCAAAGCCCATAGGCGCTCGGCCATCACGCGGCGCTCTTCCCCTTCGGCCAGACCAAAAGCCAAGGCCAGCACGTAGCCCGCCTGAAACTCTTTTTTCAAGCGCCCTTTCCCATCGGTAAAAGCCTTGCGGAATGCGGTGCGGATCTGTTCGGAGAGATTCTTGTAATGCTGCGCGTCCTTTTCCCTGCCGAGAATCGCCGCGATACGGCTCATGATGACGCTGCTGTGATAGAAATACGCCGTGCCGATCCAGGGTCCTTTTTTCAGCCAGTCCGACAGTGCGCCGTAAGGCGCGCACCAGTCGCCGAACTGGAACGGAAAGCGCAGTATATAAGGCGAGCCGTGAAGCGGCAGACTAAGCGCCGCCCAGCGCTGCACATCCGCCAGATACTTCTTCATGCTGGGGTACTGGCGCGAAAGCAGAGTCTTGTCTCCGTTTGCCTGATAGACCGCCCAGGGGACCAGGATACAGCTGTCACCCCAGCAGGAGGTGGTCATCGTGGGCGTGACTCCCTTACGGGCGGGAACGACAAAGGGGATCGCCCCCGTCGCGGTCTGCTCGCTTGCCAGATCCCTCAGCCATTTTTCCAGGAAGCGGCTCATATCGAAATTGAAACAGGCCGTGGGCGAAAACAGGGCAATGTCGCCCGTCCAGCCCTGCCGCTCGTCCCGCTGGGGGCAGTCGGTGGGAATGTCCACAAAGTTGTCCCGCCCGCTCCAACTCAGGTTGCTTTGCAGCTGGTTCAAGTCATCATTTGAGCAGCGGAAAGAGCCGACTGCTTCAAGGTCGGAATAGACAGCGATTGCTTTGAGCTCAATGTCTTCTTTCCGAACGCCGCGAATCCCCACATAGCGAAAGCCCATGTACGCGAAGCGCGGCGAATACGCCTGCTCGCCCTCGCGGCAGGTATAGCGCAGCTCCTGCTTGGCGCTGCGGAGATTCTGCACGTAGAGTTCCCCGTGATCCAGCGTCTCGGCGTGACGGAAGACGATCTCCTGTCCCTCTTTGCCCTTGACCTGGAAGGACACGACGCCCGCGATGTTCTGACCGAAGTCGGCGATCCGCTCGCCGGAGGGGGCTTCCAGCCAGGCGATCGGCGCCAGCACCTCGTGTGCAGTCACCGGCAAACCGCAGCGGGCGGAGAGCTTCGGATTGACCCGCAGCTTTTCCGCCGCGGCGCTGCGCCAGCTGGCCTTGTCCAGATCCCTACGGGCATCGTACACCTCGCCGTCAAAGAAGTCGGCAAAGCGCCAGGGCGTGTCCTCGGTGACTTCCCAACTTTCGTCCGTACCGAACACTTCCTGCTGGCCGTCTGCGTATTCCAGCCGCATCTCGCAAAGCAGCGCCTGACGATCGGCAGAAAGCTTGGATCTGGATTTGTTGGTGTTATCCACATGGGTCGTGCGTCCCACGGCCCAGCCTGCGGCAACGATGACCGTCAGCTCATGCGTACCGGCCGGAATGTTCCGAAGCGTCGTTACCGTATACTGCAGATCCGATTCATAGTTGGTAAAGCCGGGGGCAAAATAGTCCTCATTCAGGCGTTTTCCGTCCCAATACAGGTCGAAGATGCCCATACAGCTGGTGAAAACGCAAAGCTGCCCCAGTTCCTTTTCCACCCAAACCCGGCGGCGGAAGGCCATCGGCGCGGGAGAATTCGGACTCTCCACATGAAAGCTCGGATCGCTGATCCATGTGGCCTGCCAAGGCAGATCCAGTCGGCCAGTCTGAAAGGAGGTTTCCGCCTCCGCTGTCTCCCCAACATCGTCCACGGCAACGACACGCACCGGGTAGTTCGTGAGGGGAGAGAGCGCAGGGCCGTTATAGACCGTGCAGCACTGGTTGATTACTTCCATTCTCCAATCCCCGACAAAAACATGGGCCGACCGGAGAGAAGACTCTCTCCGGTCGCTTTTGAGGGAGAAGGAGAATCGGGGCTGCGGATTGTCTGTGACGACCGGGCCAAGCGCGTGCTCGATCCGGATCTCGTCGATGCAAAGCATATCGATCCCTCCCTGTGAATTTGTGATTACTCTGCCGACTTTCCGGCCTTGCGGGCTTCCACTTCCGCACGCATCTGCGGTAGCTTCTGCTCCAGGTCGAAGCCGCGGAAGATGAAGTACATCAGCAGATTGATGACCAGCGGCAGATAGTTGGAGAAGCCATAGATGGACCAGCGCATGGACTGGCTGGCGACCGCCAGGGTCGCGTCATAGGCGCCGATCACCAGGAAGGCGCTGAGCAGCAGAGACCCAAGGCCGCTGCCGACCTTGTTGCCGAAGCCGATGGCGCCGGAGGACATGGCGACCAGCTTCTTATCGTACTTCCATTCGTTGTAGTCCACCGCCATGGCCAGCAGCACGCCGTAGAGGCACATGAGCGGGATCTGCACGAAGCTGCCGATCAGAGAGGTGCCCACGTAGAGATAGAAATTGGCGGGGGCAAAGCAGCGGATCCCGGCCATCAGCGCGGCTCCCAGGCAGCCGACGGAGACCGTCCTGGTCACGCCCAGCTTGCTGATGATGGGCTTGGAGAGAATAAAGCCGATGACCGTGGCCACAAGGCCGACGGCGCCAAGCAGGGCGACCAGATTGTCGTTGCCGAAGATCCACTTGCAGTAATAGGTGCCGGCAGAGCCGACGATACCGTTGGTGATCGCAGTGATCAGGTTAAAGAGCAGGACGATGACCCAGTACTTGTTCTTGAAGAGCATGCTCATGGCGGGGCCGAAGGGAACGGGCTCTTCCTCCGCCTGCGCAGGAACGCCGCTCTCGCCCTCCGCTTCGCGGGTGAAGGCGGCTTTATGGCCGTTGAGCCAGCAGATCATAAACAGCAGCAGCACCGCCAGGGCCAGCACGACGCCGTACTTGATCCAGGCGTCCTGGGTGCCGCCCAGCATATTGGTTACGGGGATCGTCGCGATGGCGATGATCATGCCGGCGCCGTAGTTGCCCACCGCACGGAACACGCCCATACTGCTGCGCTCGCTGTTGGATTTCGTCCGCACGACCATAACGGCAGAGAAGGGCGTGGCGATCATGGTGTAGATCACCGCTGTCAGCAGCAGGTTCGTCACCAAAGCGTAGGCGACCTGCACGCCGCTGGCCACATTCTTCGGAACCGTGAACATCAGCGCCACGATGGCCGCGGCCGGGATTGCCAGGGCGATCATCCAGCGGAAATACTTTTTGTTGCCGCCGCGGGAATGGTCGATGATGTTGCCGAAGATCACGTCTGTGAAGGCGTCGATGATCTTGGCGATGGCCATGACCACGCCGACCGCGCCGACGGCCATACCGACCTTGTCGGTGTAGAAGTAGGTCATCTGACCCACCAGGTTGCCCATGATACCGAGCGCCAGCTGGCCACTCATGTCCGCGAGATAGTCGCGGGTGCGCATCGTGAGCTTGACGCCTTCGGCGTCGTATTCTTTCCTGACCTTTGCCATGTTGCTTCCTCCCATTTGTTATATTCTAATTGTTTTTCTCTTCCTTGTGTACCCATTGTACGGGATTTCTGTGCGGTTTTATTGCGAAATCCCGCCCGAAATTGTAAGATCGCGTCAAATATGCACTTCTATCTGATGGGTTTTCCCGTCCCGAAAATCGGGCAGAAGTGTTCCTTCGATCTGCTTGCCATCCACGGTGATGCCTGCCTCGCCCGTGCGGCGATAGCGGATGACATAGTCCGCGCCGCGAAAGCGTCTTGTCATCTCCGCATGCTCCCAATCGCTTGGAAAAGCGGGCTCGATCCGCAGGCCTGCATAGTCCCGCTTCACGCCCAGGATGCCCTCGTACAGGCCCATCAGGCTCCAGGCCGAGGTGCCGGTGGTCCAGGACTGATAGGATCGGCCGTAATACTTGGGATGGGTGGAATAGCAGTTGGTGAAGACGTAAGGCTCTGCGCCGGACTGGGCGGAGGGGTTTTTCTCACTGTCTGGCATGATCTTTTTGAGCGTCCGCAGGGCCTCGTCCCCTCGCCCCAGAGCGCAGTCCATCAGGATCTTGAAGGCGCTGGCGTGGCAGTAGACCCCGCCGTTTTCAAACAGCCCCGGCAGCATGCCGGACATGCGCCCCACCATGGGGTCGAAGCCCCGGTAGGGCGGATCGTTCAGCGGAAAGCCGAAGTCCCGCTCCAGACCGTCCACGACCCGGAGTACGTCGTCCAGCCGATCCTCGGGTACGATGTCCCCCAGCACGGCCCAGGTCTGGGCGTTTAAGTAGATCTTGCTGCCGCAGGAATCCCTGGAGCCGATGTTTTCGGTGGGAGCCAGTGCCCGGCGGTACCAGCCGCCGTCCCAGGCCGCGCGGTTGATGGCGGCCTTCATCTCGTCATAGGCCTTTTGACAGAAAGCGGCATATTCCGCATCCCCAATCCAAAGCATCAGCGCTTCCAGTTCGCTGAGGGCCAGGCAGAACTGCTCCGAGAGCATGACGGACTCCGCCTCTTCCTCCGGTGGGATATTCAGCGCGTCGTTCCAGTCGGCAAAGAAGATGCGGACAAGGCCGTTTCGTCCCCGGTCGTCCAGCAGCCGCCGCACCGCGGCCTTTACATGGTCGAGAACAGACGCTTTGCCGCCGTCCTGCCACTCAATGGACAGGTCGAGGATGCTTCTGTCGCCGGTTTCTTTGAGAAGCTGGCACACCGCCCAGATGATCCAGAAGGGCTGGTCGGAATAGCGGGTGTCGTCATAGGGGTACCAGGTCAGCACCGCGTGTCCGTCCCGGAACTGGTGGCGCAGGCATTCCAGGATCTCCGCCTTCGCTTTCTCCGTGCGGTAGTTTAAGAGCGCCACGGCGATCTGCAGATTGTCCCGCACGCCCTTCTTGCCCACGATGCAGAAGTCCACCTGCTTTTTCAGCCACAGGTTCATGATCCGGTTCAGCTTTTCATCCGGGGTCTGCACCGACAAGGCCGCGTACTTCTCCCGATAGTGCGCCTCTGCCCTGCGCAGGGCGTCGGTCTGCGCGTCCTCCGCCGTGTACTTTGCGGCGGCACTCTGCGCGTCTTCAAGGGATTCCGCCGCGCCGAAGACCAGACGGATCTCCCGCCGCTCGCCGGGCAGCAGGCTCAGCTTGTGCTGCAGCACCGCCCCGGGGATGAAGAGTGCCCCGTCGGAGTTTGAGCAGTTTTCGCCCGAGAGCAGCCGCCTGGGCCGCTGATATCGGGCGGTGGAAGCCGCGTCTGTCTCGGTCTGGGTGCTGAGGCTTCCAAAGAAGGCTGTCAGGTCGCCGTCATAGGCAAAGACCGGCTCGGAGGAACTGAGATACCCGTTATAGCGCCTGTGGGGCGCGAAGGGGTGGGCGGAGCGGCAGTAAATGCCGTTCAGCTTCTCGTCGAAGCTCGTTTCGATGCTGCGGTACATCTCGTAGTAGCGGGGGTGGGAGAAGCCGTCCAGGGAGAAGCTCACCGCGGGGAAGACGCTGAGCATCCGGGGGCTGTCAGAGGTATTCTCCAGCCACAGCGTCCAGCACTCGCCGGTGAGATCCGTTGGCACAAAAATGCGCCATTCCGCCGCGATGCCGTCTTTGCTTGAGCGGAGCGAGCTATGGCCGATGGCATGGGTGCAGGCATAGTCCTCCACGCTTTCGCACAGCGGGCCGAAGCCCAGGTTCCAGCTCTCTCCGCTCTGCTCGTCCCGGAGATACACGTACCGCGCCGCGTCCCGGTTGAGCATGCACATGTCGGCCTTTTCGTTGAGATAATAGCTGCGCCCGTGACCGATCTGGGAGACCTGGGCGCAGTAGCCCTTTTCGTTCCAGAGGTAGTTGTACCAGTAGCGCGGCGTCTCCGGGTCACGGATGACGCAGGCGCTGTTATGCTCGGTGAATTCAAATATGGCCTTGCCGAGAGGCCCGGTTTCGTTCGTCATATCAGTCCTCGATCACAAGCCGGTACTGCACGCCGGGCAGGTCGCCCAGCATGTTGAAGTACACCCCGTTGTCCTGATTTTCACCCTTGATCTCGCCCAGCTCCCGACCCACGGGGTCAAGCACCACAAGTCTGGCATGGGAGGCCTTCACAAACACGCTGCCCTCCAGGGTCTCGGCGTAGAGCTTGCCGTCCTTGCGCACCATGGTGAACTGCAGGCCGGGCATCAGCTCCGGACCGGGGGTGAAGCTCTCGGCGTCCGTGCCGGTGGTGCCGAGGGCGATGAGCAGAAAGTCGCGGGCGTCGGCCAGGGTCTCTGCATCCCGGGGCAGCAGGGCGAGAGAAATGCGCTCGTTTGCCGCCTTGACGGTCACGCGCCCGGACAGAACCGTTTCCGCCTCCGGCGCGCCACTGAAATAACCGCACTTGTCGCTTTGAACCGAGAAGCGGGCATGGTCGGGGTCGAAACAAATCTCACCGGTATCGGAGATCAGCTTGCCGTCCACATAGCCGCGATTCTCGTCCAGCAGTCCCCACTGCTTCATGGCCTTGTCCATGAGCGTGGTAAATTGCCGGTAGTCGCCGTACTGGGCGATCTCCGCCACGTTGTCGAAGACCAGAGCCTGCTCGCCCAGGTGGACGCCGGCTTGAATCTCCTCGGTGTTCTTCGCCGCGTCCTTGAGGCGGTTTTCATTGAGATATTTCCGCTTGGCGTCCCGGTAGGGAGACCAGGCGTAGTACACGCCGTGCTTCGCGTCCCGCAGATCGCCGCCGTTGAGATAGCCCGCGTTGATCGCCACGTCCGCGTCGCCCTCATAGCGCTCGCCGCCGTCCAGGAAGACGTTGCGGAAGGCGGTCAGATAGGGCAGGGAGCACATGGGCATGGCGTGGAAGTTCGGCAGGGTCTTCCAGTCGTTCTGGGTGTAGACCACGTCCACCCGATTCTTCGCCGGGGAGACCAGACCCTTGAGGAACATCGTGGCCATAAAGCCCCACTGGGCGATCAGGGCCGGGTCGTTGTAAGAGTCGAAAATGGTGATGATGCCGTCGGCCGGCTCATCCTCCGGACGCTCGGAGGTGTTGTAGTTGTAGAGGATCAGCCCGTCCCAGTCGTTGAGGCAGGCATAGGCCACGGTGTGGACAAAGGCCGTGGAGTGGAAGGGGTGCAGACCGTATTCGTTCCACTCCGAGAGCATGAAGGGCTTGCCCTGCACGATGGCGACGGAGGCCAGGCTCAGAAGCGTGGTGCCCATGGAGCCAATGCCCCGCTGTACGGTGAGGGGGTTCGTGCTGACATACTCCGCCGGGCCGTAGACCATATAGGTGTCGTTCTGCACGGGCAGCAGCGGGTGGGTGAAGTAGGTGTTGTTCTCCATCAGATCGCCGTCCGTGTGACCGTACACGTCCGCCGCCCCGGCCATCAGGTTGCTGGCCACGATGGGGACTTTTACGCCAAGGGAGATCAGATAGTCCTTCATGTCCTGGTAGAAGGCGCGGTTCATCCTAGCGCCGAACTCCATCCAGTCCGCGTAGCGGGCCGGGCCTTCGGCGGCGTTCCAGTCGCCCATGGGCTCGCCCACGGACTGATAAAAGCCTCCCTCGATACCGCGCACGGTACCCGCGGCGGGATCTTCGTCCTCGCCCAGAGAGCAGACGCCCTCGTCCGTCCAGACTTTTTTCATCTCCTCGCGGGTGTGGTACTTCATCAGCAGGAAGTCGCCGAAGCGGCGGGAAACCTCGTCCCGATAGGGCTTCATCTCCTCGCCCTGATCGGCTCCAGTATTGCCCTTGATGGCGCTCTCCTCGTTGTTCATCTGCACGGTGATGACCGCCGGGTCGTCCTTGAGGGCGAGGCCGGTGTAGGGGTTCACATGGCAGAGAAGCTCCCGGGCGTATTCCTTCTGCAGCTCGATGAGCCGGGCGTTGTACATGGGGTAGCGCTTCATGCAGGCGGGGATGGAGCCGGGGTGCTCCAGACCGTCGCCCTCAAGGAAAGCCCGGGCCACGATCAGGTCGATGTGCAGGTAGATGCCCTTCTCCTTGAGCTTGGCAAAGAGATAGTCGAAACGGTCCAGACCCTCGGGGTTGAAGACGCGGGTGGTTCCCTTGTCATAGTCCAGCAACGGGGCCTCCCTGCAGCTGGACCAGTTTCCGGCGCCATCTTCGATGGGAGCGTCGGCCGCGTGGAGGCGGATCACGTTCACGCCCATGCTGGCAAAGCGCTCCGCCAGCTTCTCCGCGTCCTCATGGGTCGGGGTGTTGGAGCGGGTGGCGATGTTGAAGCCCAGGAAGCGGGCGCGCTTGCCGTCCTCAAAATAGAAATGGCCCTTCTTCACGCGCACGAAGCCGTGGCAGCCCGCCGGGGCGTCCAGCAGGTGGGAGAAGTCCAGCGCGCCGCGGTTCGGCTCGACGGGGGAAATACGGATGTTCTGTTTCATGTTGCGCCTCCTATTGTCAGTTTGTTTTTTTCCTGAGCTTACTGTACCAAAAGCGGCGGTTTTCTTATTGCAAAATAGCGTCCGGAATTGTAAATTCCCGCCTTGTTTTTCTTTGTGTCGAGTTTTATACTGGAAAACGAGGTGAAAAAGATGGACTATATCGCCTTTTCCAAGAAATTCTTCGCCGCCACCGGGATCCCGGTCAATCTGCTCTGCGGCGGCAGGCCTGTCTATTCCTCCCTGGGAGAGCAGGCTTCGCTGGAAGCACCCGAAGAGGTCTGGCCCATGTATCCGCCGACCCGCAACCCGGAATTTGCCGCCATCAACCCGGATCTGGAATACGGGCATGTGCAGATCGAAGGGGCAGGATATGATCTGTTTCTCGGCCCGGTTTTCACATCACCGGTCAGCGAGCAGTTGATCCGGGAATTCTTTGAAGAAGCCAAAACGCCTCCCGAATACCGGGAGACGGTCACGGAGCTGCTGTACGCCATCCCCATTACCAGCCATGCGCAACTGGTACGCACGCTGCTCTTTCTGCATCTGTGCCTCAACGGCAAGGAAGGGAGGATCGAGGATTTCTACGCCGAGAAGCAGGGAGAGACGGCCAGGCGGGAGACGAAGATTCTGGACGCTGCCATTGACGCCAAGGAGAATGAAGAAAGCCGCAGCTCCTATGCCTTTGAAAAGGAGCTGTACCACCACATTCAGCAGGGAGACGCGAAGCGGTTGCAGCGCTTCCTGGAGCGGACGCAGGAGTTCCCCTCGGAGGGGAAGCTCGCCCACACTCCGCTGCGGCAGGCCAAGAACACGCTGATCGGCCTGGCGTCCAAGGTCTGCGTGCTGGCCGCGATCCCCGGCGGGCTCGATGCGGAGCGCGCTTATCAGCTCTCGGATCTCTACACGCTGGAGTGCGAGCAGACGCAGACCATCGAGGAGGTGCACCGGCTGCAGTATGTGATGCTGATGGATTTCTGCGCTCGCTGCGGCGCGGCCAAGCTCCCCAAGGGCGTATCGGCGGAGATCTACCGCTGCATGACCTACATCCAGAGCCACACCAACATGCCCATCGGCGTGGAGGACGTGGCTGAGGAGATCCACCGCAGCAGCTCGTATCTGATGCGGCGCTTCAAGGCGGAACTGGGCATGAGCGTGGGCGACTATATCACCAAATGCAAGCTGCAGGAGGCCTGCGATCTGCTGGTTTACGGCGATCGGAGTCTCGCTGAGATCAGCGCATACCTTGGCTATTCCAGCCAGTCCTATTTTCAGAACGTGTTCAAAAAGCAATTCGGCCTGACGCCGATGCAGTACCGGAAGCAAAACCGAAAAGCAAATTGACAGCAAAGCACCCCGGTCAAGCCGACCGGGGTGCTGCTGCTTTTACAGGCTCTCGCCGTTTGTTCGGATGAGCTCCGCATACCAGTAGGCGGAATCCTTCAAGGTCCGCTCCTGAGTGCGGAAGTCCACGTAGATCAGGCCGAAGCGCCTGTCAAAGCCGTGGGCCCATTCCAGATTGTCCATGATCGACCAGACCATGTAACCCTTTACCGGGTAGCCCTCGTCGGCCGCCCGCTTCAGGCCCCGCAGGTACCACTTCATGAACTGGATGCGCTGGGGATCGTGGACGCGGCCGTCGTCCATTTTGAAGTCGATGATCGCCACGCCGTTTTCCGAGATGATGATCGGCAGCCCATAGCGCTCGTGGATGAAGCGCACGCCCCAGTAGAGCGCGTCCGGCGTGACGGCCCAGCCCATATTGGTCCTGGGCATCCCCGGCCAGGGCTTTCCGTCGGGGCCGTCGTTATAGTTGCTGGCCAGATAGCAGTTCCAGCCTAGGAAATCCAGCGGCTGATGGATCAGCGCCATCTCCACATCCGAAAGCATGTCCCGCAGGCGAGGGTGCGCCTCGCCCTTCTGGATGGGATCGAGCCACCAGTTGAGATAGTAGTGATTGAGCTTGCCGGCAAAGGTCTTTGCCCGCGCCGCTTCGATGTCGGCCGCGCTCTCGGACTCCGGCATAAAGAGCATGCTGTCCGTGGCGATGCCGATCTGCGGCGGCAGGATCGCTTTTTCACGGATCACGCGGGCCGCTCTGGCGTGGGCCAGCAGCAGGTTTTTCGTCAGCCGCAGCACCTTCTCGGCCTCTTCCTCGCTCCCCGCCGGGACACTCTCGAAAGGCGCGTGAGTGCCGTGCAGGTAGCCCTCACCGATGAAGGAGGTGCCCTCGTTGAAGGTCATCCAGTACGACACCTTATCCGACAGGGCTTCCACCACCACGGCAGCGAAGGCCGCAAATTCCTCGCTGACCGAGGCGGAGAGCCAGCCGCCCTTCTCGTGAACCCACAGCGGCAGATCCCAGTGGTAGAGCGTAACCAAAGGCGTGATGCCCGCGGACAGCAGCTCGTCCACCAGCGAGCGGTAGAAGGCCAGGCCCTTCTCGTTGACCTTGCCCTCCTCCGGCATCACCCGGGGCCAGCTGACGGAGAAGCGATAGGCCTTGAGGCCGATCCGCTTCATCAGCGCCACGTCTTCCCGGAAGCGGTGATAGTGGTCGCAGGCGATTCTGCCGCTGTCTCCATGGGCGATATGTCCGTCCGAGAGGGCGTCCCAAATGCTCGGCCCCTTGCCGTCTTCGTCGTATGCGCCCTCGATCTGATAGGCCGCGCTGGCCGCCCCCCAAAGAAAATCCTGTGAAAAGCTCATGATCCTTCTCCTTGAATAACAGCTTGTCAGATCGAATCATAAAACGCAAGTCGATAAAACTCTTGCAAAATGCCGCTCAATATTGTAATTTCCTGCTCAGCAGACCGGAAGAAGCCGTCTTTTGTTACAGCAACAGATACGTCCCGCTGGAAAGCTCGTAGTCATTGCCGGAAATCGTCACACTTGCCGAACAGTTGGCCGGAATCGTAACGGTATATACGGGCTTGCCGTCTCTTATCTCCCATCCGCTCTCCACCGTACCGTAGATGCTGTCATAGCTTGCCCGGGCATAGCGGAAGTGCCCGCCCGGCTGCGGGGCGATGGTAAAATGGTTTTCGCCGTCCACTCGGATGCCGCACATGGTTTTGAACAGCCATTCGACCACCGCGCCCTTGGAGTAGTGGTTGAGGCTGGCGATACCGCCCTGGGCCTCGGTGCCCTCCCAGCTCTCCCAGATGGTGGTGGCGCCCGCTTTCGGCATAAACAACCAGCCGGGCATCTCCTCGTTTTCGAGAAGGCGATAGGCTGCCTCGATATCAATGTCGGCGAGCACGTCCAGGATCAGCGGCGTGGAGAGAAAGCCCGTGCCCAGCCGCCAACCGTAGTGCTCCAGCGCCTCGATCAGGCGCTTTTCGGCAAAGCTCGTCTGCTCCTCATCCAGCAGCCCGAAGGCCAGCGGCCGCACCAGCAGCGCCTGCCGGTCGGTGTCGAGCTCTTTTCCGAATTCTCTCTGATAGGCAGCCCTGCATTTTTCCGAAACGGCGCGGTATTGCGCCGCGTCCTCCGGGTGCCTCAGCTCCTCCGCGATCTCCGCCAGGCAGCGCAGCACATAGGCAGTGTAGGCTGTGCTGACCTCGGGATGGGGCAGCACCGTGTTTGTCCAGACGTTGGGCATGACGTCTTCAGGCTCCGCCCACTCACCGTAGCTCTGCCCAAGGCGCACCACACCGTCCGACGAGACGCGCCGGATCATGAAGGCGGCGTATTTCTTCATGCGGTCGTAGTATTCCGTGAGGATTTGCCGGTCGCCGTACTTCTTCCAGAAGCGATAAGGCAGCAGGATCCCGATATCCGACCAGCCCACCGAGCCGTTGAGCGTCCACATGTAAAAGTCCACGCCGCCGTAGGGCGCGATCTGCGGCAGGCGGCCGTCGCGCTTCTGCCAGTCGTATACGTCCCGCAGGTATTTCTTGGAGAAGGCCGCGTAGTCGAAAAGATAAGAGGCCGTCTCAAAGAAGATCTGCGCATCGCCCGTCCAGCCGTGGCGCTCGCGGGTGGGACAGTCGGTAGGAATATCCAGAGAGTTGGATTTGGTAGACCATTTTGTGGCCTCTACAAAGCGGTTCAACAGCTCGTTGGAGCTTTCAAAGCGCCCGGTTTCCCGCATATCGGAGTAGACAGCGATCGCCTCGATGTTCTCCGGCAGCAGCTTCACGTCCGTCTCCACCTCCGCATAGCGGAAGCCGAAGACCGCGAAGGTGGTTTTATATACGTTTTTTCCTTCCCCGCAGGTATAGTCGATCTGCTGTAAGGGGGAGGTCTTCTTTTTGCCCACGCACTGGATGTTCTTTTGCGTCAGATTGCCGTCCGCATCCAGCATCTCGCCGAAGCGCCACAGCATCCGCTGCCCGACGCGGGCGTCCACCGTGAACGACACATATCCCGCCAGGTTCTGCCCGAAGTCCAGCAGCTTTTTTCCGTTCGGTGCCGTGGTGATGACCGGATGAAAGCGCTCATGTTCTGTGACCGAGACGTTGTTGGAGGCCGTCGGCAGCACAGGATGGCGTGTTTCCTTCGCCTTGCCCCGATAGGAGGGCATGCGGAAGGCTTGGACGATCTCGCCGTCCTTGTTGTCGGCAAAGCGGATGGGGCCGTCGTTGGACCACTGCCAGCTTCCGTCGGAGATCACGGTCTCCCGCAGGCCGCTTTCATACTCGTATTCCAGCTGGCACAGGAGCTTTGTCTCGGTTCCGTACTGATTGGTCAGTCCCCATGCGCCGCAGCTGCCGCGATACCAGCCATCGGCCAAAAACACGGTCAGCTCGTTCTCGCCGGGTTTCAACATGTCAGCGACGTCGTAGGTCTGGTACTGCACGCGTTTGCGGTAATCGGTATGCCCCGGGGCAAGGCAGAAGCTGCCGACCTTTTCGCCGTTGAGCCTCGCTTCGTACAGCCCGCAGGCGGTGATATACAGCCGCGCCCTGCGGACGTTTTTCCTGACCGTGAAGACCTTGCGGAAGCAGTCCACGGGATAGCGTTCCTTTTTGTTCACCGCATAGTCGCCGGTGATCCATTTGGCTGTCCAGTCCGTTTTTTCGAGAAGGCCCATTTCGAAGAAGGCCTCGCTCCACCCGCCCGGTTCGCCGTTTTCATCCCAGAGGCGGACACGCCAGTTCACCCGCTCGCGGCTGCGAAGCGGTTCGGGATAGACGGCGCGCATTGAATCGCTTACGACTTTGCCGCTGTCCCAGTTCTCTGTGATAATCTGGTACGCCGTCTGCTTCACGCCGCCCTCGCAATTCCACATGAGGCGGGGCTTCAGCCTGTCGATGCCGATGGGATCCGGTAAGTATTCACAAGTCAGTCGAATGGCTCTCATGCTTTTTCCCTCCTGGCCTTGATCTCTTCCTGCTCTTTTCCGATCCGCTTTTCCACGTCCACGAACAGCAGGATCGCTGCAAGGATCAGGCCGGTGAACACCTCAAGCCCCACGAAGGAGAAGGTGATCGCGCCGTTGACGGACGCCGACTGCTGCACGGCGACGGTGAGCACACCGTCGGCCGCGGGCTTCAAGGACTCCGGCGCCAGCTGCGGCGTCAGGCCGCTTGCGGCCAGGCGGGAAGAGGCCTCCGAGACGCTGTTCGCGCTGATGGGCGCCACATAGCCGGTCAGCGCCAGCATCCAGTTGAAGAGACCCGTGACCACGCCGACCATGGCCACCGCGATGATGTTGTAAATGGACATGGCCGCCCCGTCCACGCGCAGATCGGTTTTCCATTCCAGATGATCCAGACAGTCGGCAAAAAGGGCCATAAAGACGTAAGCGCTGGGCAGGCCACCGATATTCTTGATGAACTGGCCCACGAGGACCATGACCAGATTCCGTGAGAACAGCCAGCAGATCAGGCTGCCGACGGCATAGATCACAAAGCCGATCATCGTCACGTTCCGCTTGCCGAATTTTTTCGCCAGCGGCCACACGGCAAAGATGCCGATGCCCATGGGAACGCCGCCGATGACGGAGACCAGCATCTGGGTGATCCCGTCGTTATAGGTGCCGAGGACATAGTTGCAGTAATAGACAAGCGCCAGGTTTTTGAACATCGTCCCTGTCGTGGAGATGAGAAAATACGCGTACATGAGGAGCATGTATTTATCGGTGAACAGGATCTTCATCTGCTCTCGCAGGCTCAGATCGCTTTTGGCACCGGCGGCGTCTTCCTCCGCCGTCACCCGCTCCTTGGTGAAGAAATACTCCATCAAGGTCAGAGGCAGGGCAAAGATGGAGAGGATGGTCATCAGCGTGATCCACTTTCCCTTGTCCACGCCTATGGCCGGCATGATGACCATGGGGAAGACCAGCGCCACCAGGATGCCGCTCATCATGATGGTGGTGATCTGGTTGAAAACCGACAGCCCGCCCCGCGCTGTGGTATCACGGGTGGAGAGCGGCACCATCAGGTTGTGGCTCATGTTGAAGATGGTGTAGGCGAAGGAATAGAAGAGGTTGTAGGAGACCATGATCCAGATCGCCTTGACCGTCGGATTGGCTTCCGGCACGGTAAAGAGCAGGATCGCCGTGATCGTGATCAGCGGCGCGGAAACGAGCAGCCAGGGGCGGGCCTTGCCCTCCTTCGTCCTGGTGCGGTCGATGATCTGGCCCATGACCACGTTGGTCACAGCGTCGATGACCTTGGAGACGATGGGGAAGATCGTCAGGAACATGCCGCCCCACATGGGCGTCAGGTTCAGAACGTCCGTATAGTAGACGTTCAGATAGGTGGCCAGTACCGCGTTGAGGAGCAGCGCGCCGGCCGGACCGAGCAGATAGCCCAGCCATTTTTCTCTGCCGGTTACGCTCTCGGAGCGGATCCGGCTTGCGGGAAGTCTTTCAAACAGCTTTTCCATTTTTCGCTCCCTCTCTTTTATCTCTTGTTCAGCCGCAGGGCAAGGGTCAGCACGGTTTTCGCTGTGCGCTGCAGCTCTCCGCGTGTTATGCCGTCCGGCTGACCGAGCGTTTTCAGCAGACTGCCATCGGACTTGTATTTCCTTGCCATGTGCCCCATGTCGCCGGGCATCAGAACGTCCACCTGGGCGCGGGCGCGGTAGGCGTTGTTCTTGAGCTTCGGGAACTCCGGACTTTTGGATTTCCGCATCCACCAGTCGGTGATGACGCAGCCGGTATAGGCCCACTCGCCGCGCAGGACGGTGGTGACGAGATCGTAGTTGTAGTGGCTCCAGACACTGTTGACCTTGTTGTAGCTGGTCATGATGGTGAGGGGCTTTGCCTCCTTGACCACGATTTCAAAGTTTCTCAGATAGATCTCCCGCAGGGCCCGCTCGGAGACGCGGGAATCGTTGCGGTTGCGGTTGGCCTCCTGGTTGTTGCAGGCGAAATGCTTGGGGCAGGCGGCTTTTCCTTTGCTCTGCACACCCCGCACCGTGGCCGCGGCCATCCTGCCGGAGAGCAGCGGGTCCTCGGAGAAGTATTCGAAGTTGCGGCCGCAGAGAGGGTTGCGGTGGATGTTCATGCCGGGGGCCAGCTGCACGTCCACGCCGTAGTGGATCATCTCCTCACCGATCTTTGCCGACAGGGCCTCGATCAGCTCCGTGTTCCAGGTGCAGGCCAGGGCCGTGCCGCAGGGCTGCAGCGCGCAGTATTTTTTCAGGCGCAAACCGGCCGGGCCGTCGGAGGTGATGATCGGCGGAACGCCTTTGCGTCGCAGACTCTCGGTCACGCCGCCGAAGGCGCCCGCGTTGCCCGCCACGCCGAGGGAACTTCCCATCATGCCGTGGCCCCGGCTCAAGGCCTCCAGCTCTTCGTCGTTCAACCTGGCAATGAAATCATCCAGAGAGAGCTTCCCGCTCTTTACGTCATCCAGCGTATAGCTCCCGAGCCCGGTGACCGGGATGGCTTCCGGCAGACGGCTCAGGATCCGCTCCCGCAGCTCAGCGCTGGTTTTGCAGAGCTTCTCGCACTGCTCCACCGTGATCTCCTGTTCCAGAGAAAAGCTACCCGCCTCGGTGTCGTTTACCGTGAAGCGGTATTCGCCGCTCTCCAGCACGAAGCGGCTGCCGTCCTCGTCGTAGGAGGCCAGGCACTTGTCATCACAGCGCAGCGTCAGCGTCTCGCTCTCCCCGGGAGCGAGCGTTTTTGTCTTTCCGAAAGCGGCCAGCACCCGCAGGGGCTTGTCCAGCCGTCCCTTGGGCGCATGACACCAGAGCCGCACGATCTCCTTACCGAGCAGCGTCCCGGTGTTCGTGACGGTGATCGTCGCCTCCGTTTCATCAGCAGTATGGTGCAGACTTTCGACCTTCAAGGCAAAGTCTGTATAGCTCAAACCGAAACCGAAGGGATAGAGTACCTTGTCGGGGTGCTGATCGAAATACCGATAGCCCACATAGATGCCCTCGGCGTAGTCGTTATACGCCTTGCCGCCGAAGTTCGCGGCGCTGGGGTAGTCCTCATAGCGGCGGGCGATCGTATCGCTGAGCCTGCCGCAGGGTGTCACCGCACCGGTCAGTACGTCCACCACGGCGTTGCCGCTCTCCATACCGCTCTGCCAGACGATCATCAGGGCGGAGAGCTTGTCCCCGTATTCCTCGGTCCAGGCCAGGTCCATGATATTGCCGATATTCAGCAGCACCACGACCCGGGAGAAGGCCGCCGTGACCGTGTCCAGCATCGCGCGCTCCTCGTCGGTCAGATAGTAGCTTCCCTTGGTGAGCGTGTTCTCCCGATCTTCTCCCGCGGCGCGTCCGATCACCACCAGCGCGGTCTCGGAGGTCTGCGCGGCCTTTTGTACCAGCGCGGCCTCCAGCGGCATCTCGGGGTAGTTCATCGGCCAGTGGCCCCACCAGCCGTGGTCGGCCATGTTGTCCTCCTGCTGCGTCCAGGCCTCATAGGCTCGCAGCACATCGGTGTTGAGCGCCAGCCCGGCCTTGCGCAGTCCGTCGATCAGGTTCACATGATAGGGCGCATTGACGTCGCCGCCGCTGCCGTAGCCCACATAGAACCAGTCCAGCTGGCAGCGGCCGAAAACGGCGACTTCCTGCTCCCTGTTCAGCGGCAGCGCGCCGTCGTTTCTCAGCAGCACGCAGCCCTCGGCTCCCGCCTGCCGGATCAGCGCCCCGATCCCGGGCGTGACGTAGCGTTCTCCTTCGGCCGTGGTTTCCTCCTGCATCAGGCCGTTGCCCATGGCGGAGTCGATGATACGCTGGATCAGATTTCCCATTTTCTTTTGCAGTTTGTTCATGGCGGCGCTCCTTATTATTCTTGATGGTCACAGTATAGCAGAGTGCCGTCAATTTGTCCTTGCAGATTTGTTTGGATTCACTTATAATTTGTTCGAAAAGAGGGAGGGCTGATGGATGCATATTGATTTCGATTATTTGTGCCGCGTCACGGCAAATCTGTCGGGCATTCCTGTCCGTGTGTATCAGGCAGAGGGACAGATCTCTTTTCATTCACCGGTCACTTTGATTCGGGATCCCATGCTCTTATGCAAAGAACAGCTCTGGGACATCCGCGATCATGTTGGAACCTATCTGACGGAGCATTTTTACTATTATGGCGTTCTCACCTCCGGCGAGACTCGATTCATCGTCGGGCCCACCCGGCAGCTTCCCGCTTCCGATCAGGAGCTGCGGGAATTTGCCTTTCAAGTGGGACTGAGCAAGGAGGACGCAGAGGAATTCGGCCGCAGCATCAAGGCAATTGTGAATATGCCTGTCGAAAGCCTGCTGCTGATGCTCTGCTCCATCAACTATCTGGTCAACGGCGAGAGACTGGAGTTGAAGGATCTGACGATCACCACCGACGAGCAGGATATGCTGCGAACGATTCGTGCCTCTCAGGTCATTCAAAAGGGTGGCGAAATGCAGCCTGCTACGCCGCCGCACAACAGCTACAGTCAGGAGCAGGCGATCCTGCGTATCGTGCGCAAGGGCGACACCGCCGCCCTGCACACCTGGATGGAGCGGGCGCCCGCCATCCGGGGCGGTATTCTGTCGCCGGAGTATCTGCGCCAGATGAAAAACATTTTTATTGTCACGGCAACGCTCTGCTCCCGGGCCGCCATCCGCGGCGGGCTGGATGTGGATGACGCCTTTTCCCTCAGCGATTCCTACATTCAAAGCTGTGAACGGCTGGACACGGCGGAGAAGATCACCAACCTTCAATACCACATGGTGCTGGAATTCACCGAACGAGTGGAGCGGCTTCATCTAGGCGAGCACCCGGGAAAGCTGGCTGTGGCGGTCGCCAATTACGTGCAGCATCATTTGTCTGAGAACATCTCCACAGAAGCGCTGGCTCAGTCGCTGTATATGGGCCGCTCGTATCTGTCCACGAAATTTCACAGCGAGACCGGCATCAAGCTCAATGACTTTATTCTCCAACAGAAAATGGAGGAGGCCAAACGCCTCCTCCGCTATACCGACCGCAGCGCTGCGGCCATCGGGGACTATCTCGCTTTTTCTTCTCCCGCTCATTTTTCGAGGGTGTTCAAGAAATATGTCGGACTTACGCCGAACGAATACCGGGAAAAGCACGCCTGATCTTCTGTTGACAATTTTTTTTGTCCAGGTTTGAGATCCTCTCCATGAGAGCGATGAATTTAGTGAATACCCCAAAATCGTCTCATAGCTTGAAGTAGAATAACGGAAAGAAACATCTTGCTTCTCTAAAGTGGAGCAAGGTGTTTCTTTCCGTTAAGCGCAACAGCCAGTATGCCAAAGCGTTGGACGAAGTTGTGAGGGCCGGCGATGCGCTGACAGACACGCTTACCGAAAAGCAGAAGGAAATGTTCGAGGACTACATGACTGCCCAGCGGGAAGTCAATGTGCTCATGGATTGCTAGACCTTCCTTTATACCAGTTAAAGCTATTATTTTACATTCAGTCGATCTTACCGACAAAGCGGTATACGATCTCAATTTCCTGATGACGAGTATGGGTTTCGTCCTTCCACGCCTCGTGGACCAGGATCTTTTCTATCAGTGTGTTCAGCAGCTCTGCAGTCAGCTCGGTGGGCTTGCCGCATTCCTTGATTAAGCGTGCTCCGCCTCATTATTTGTGGATTTACTCCGGCGTTCGGGTGGTCTCCCGGTCGACGATCTTGTACGGGAGCAGTATAGGCGCGTCGGAGAAATTCAAGTCATTTCCCCGCAGATGAGCAAGCTCATTAACTGCATTTACTCCGATATCATACCACGGGTATTCAACAGAAGATATTTTCGGCCGGAAGAATCTGCACATATCCGTGATCTCGAAGCTCATAACGGAAATGTTCTCCGGCACGGAATAGCCGCAGTCATAGATCGCATTGGTACACTGGAGTGCGACAAAATCGTGATTGCAGATAAAGGCATCCGGCTTCAGATCACTTTTCAGAACCGCCATGGCTTTGCTGTATACCTCTGATCCCAAGATTAAATCGTATCCGGAAAGGATCATCCGGGGATCGAACTCAATTCCGGCTTCTTCCAAAGCTCTCTTATAGCCGGCTGCACGGAGGAAGTCATCCGCCAGAGGGATCTGCTCTCCGTTGAATTCAAAAGCAGGCGTACATACCAGACAGATCCTGCGGCAGCCGGTTTGGATCAGATGCATCACGGCATCATAGGTAGCGTTTTCCTGATCTATAGATACCGTCGGCATGCCGCCCAGCAGGGCGTTGTTTCCTCCCAGCACTAGCGGGAACTTGTGCCACACTTATTCGTTTTTTGCCTGTTCGTTCCGAGATCAAAACTTGCCAAGAGCAAGTTTCGCCGCGTCTGTCAAAATGAATTTTTGTTCTCCGGCACCTTGTTGAGGTTTGCGCACTCTGCCCCCCTTTTGTCCGCTGCGCGGACAGCCTCCGGCCCAGGTCGCAAGCACAGCTTGCTCCCCGCTTTGGCTGTAAACGTGCCACCGGCACGTTTACGACGCGTCGCGCCCCCGCCGGGGGAATCTTCCAATCCCGCGCGGTTCGATTTTATCTCACAGTCTTGCAGAAAAATCTGCAAAGGTTTTCTTCGAAAATGATGATGGCACGGATGAAAAATCCGCGCCATCTTTTGGCTATTAGAAATTTACTGGGGGGAATTTTAGAAGATATTCTGGAATAGTCTACCTGTGGCAACCAATAATTCTGGGGTGCCACTTAAAAAAACTCACCCCCAGGCTTCCAAATATTGTGGGGAATCATCTCTGACGTTCCTTGTTCTCGAAAAAAGCTCCGCCATTTCGTGTTATGACGGAGCTTTATCAATGCTACTTTTGCTGCTTTTTTTGGCTCTTCTGCACTGATGGTGGGTAGCTTAATGCGCCTCACCAGGCAGATGCCTTAGAATTCATTGGATTCTCGCTCTTGGGAGCCCCCTTCCCGAGAAGGTGGCACCCAGCGCTTGGCCATCCCCTCTGCAAAGCGGTGGGTTCTTTGGTGCATAAAGCTGTTTTAGTTGATTAGCTGCTTCCCTGGCTTTACGCTGGTCATTTGCTTTATGCCGCATCGCATTCCGGCGTTCTGAAGATGGTTGAGATCTGTTGTTGAGCGGAATTACAAGATCCGAGCATTTGAGATAAATCAAGGCCATCATATTTTCAAGATTGCGGAAACCGCGCGCCATTTTGATTGCTCTTCTCCTTTGCTGTTGCCTCGCAAACTCAGTATCTTAGGAGATTTGCTTTGGCTTTTCTATATTCTGTTGTTAAATTTTTTCACCCATCATGGGTGTAGATGACTCGCTTTTCTTGCTGTTATAGGTGGATCTGCCCCCACAATCCGGCTCTCTGTACGCACAGCGAGATAAAATCCAGCACAGCCGGAGAATGATAGCTGTTCTCCATGAAAGCAATCGCCAGGGAGCCAACAGTTTCTTCTCCCGGCAGAGGGAACAGATCGACAGGTGACGATTCTTCAAGCGCGTCAGGATGAAGCGCGGTGAGAAAAAGCTCTGGATACACGGTGATTCCCATTCCATGTTCCGCCAGCGCAAACGCGGTTTCAATATTCTCTGTTTCCAACATGACCGCGGGCGAAAAATCCATTTTTGCCAGATAAGAATCCAGCATAGCCCGGACACGGTTTCCTTTTTTCAAAAGGATAAACGGCTGTTTTTGAAACACACACATATCAAGTTCCGGCAGCTTGTGTTCTCTCATCTGCGCGATACCCGTTTCAAAAATGGCAGCTGTCAATCGCTTTGGACAGACCAGAAACAGGCGCTCGCGCAAAAGCGTCGTCACCTCCGCGCCCATCACGTCGATGGGCATATAGCCGATCAAAACATCGATTTCGCTCTTGCTCAGCCATTCGTTCAGTTGCCGATGATTTCCTTCCATCAGGCTGAACTCGACCAGGGAATGTGTCCGGTGGAACTCCGGCAAAATAGTCGGAAGGATGACCCGCCCACAGGTATAGGAGATTCCGAGGCGCAAACGGCCTCTGCGTCTGTCGCGGATCTCGTCCGTCTCCCGCAGGATCTCCTGTTCCAGGGAACATATCCTCCTTGCGATCAGCTCCAGCCGTTCACCGGCATAGGTCAGCGTCAGCTCTGGACCGCGCTCAAATAGCGGAACGCCCAGTTCCTCCTCCAGCTTTGCAATGTGCCCGCTGAGTGACTGCTGCGATATGTACAGTCTTTGCGCGGCATGCGTGATGTTCTTTTCCTCCGCGACTATCAGAAAATAATGAAGATTCCGAAAGTTCATATAATCGTCCCTGTTCTCTTTATATTATATTTTGCTTCAGTTTATCACAGGAAAAAGCCTGTGGCAACAGAAAGAAAAGAAGTGTTTTTCATTTTCCTAAAAAAGGTGTATTACTTAACCTAGCAAGACCAAAAACAAAAATGAAGGAGTGACCGTGTATGGCCGGGCGAAAAAAGCTTGTCATTGAGGAGTCCTGGTGTAAAGGCTGCGGGATATGCGCTGCTTTCTGTCCTAAGCAAGTATTGGAAATTCAAAAGGAAAAAGTATCTGTCATCCATCCGGAACAGTGCATTGCCTGTGGATTTTGCGAGCTGCGCTGTCCAGATTACGCGATCTATCTGGTAAACGTGGAAGAGTAGGGAGGTTGAAACGTGTCAAAAGCTGTATTGATGCAGGGAAATGAAGCTGCGGTCGAGGGCGCTATTGCAGCCGGAATGCGCTTCTTTGCAGGCTATCCTATCACGCCTTCCACCGAGATTGCGGAAGGCAGTGCCGCCCGGCTTCCGCAGGAGGGCGGAAAGTTTATTCAAATGGAGGACGAGCTCGCTTCCATCGCAGCCGTGCTCGGTGCCTCTGCGGCAGGGATGAAGGCTATGACCGCCACCTCCGGCCCGGGCTTCTCTCTGATGCAGGAAAACCTTGGCTATGGAGCCATGGCCGAAATACCCTGTGTGATCGTCGATGTTCAGCGGGCAGGCCCCTCGACTGGTCTGGCGACCAGCCCCGCCCAGGCCGATTACATGCAGGCCAAATGGGGAACCCACGGCGACCATCCCGTGATCGCGATTTCCCCGTCCTCTGTTCTGGAGACCTATATGCTGATTATCCGCGCTTTCAACTTGGCAGAAAAGTATCGTACGCCCGTGATCTTTCTGATGGATGAAATTGTCGGGCATATGCGTGAGGGCGTGGAATTGCCCAACCCCAACGATCTGATCATCAACCGCCGTAAAATGTCCTTCCATGACGGTGCCAACAAGCAGTGTTACTATGTGCCGGAGGGGCAGTATGTTCCGGCGATGAAGCCCTTCGGACAGGGCGAGCGCTATAATATCACCGGCAATGCCCATGACGAATCAGGATTCCCAACGAACAGCAACGAGATTGCCGGCAAGCTTGTTGGCCGACTGCTGGACAAAGTGGAGAAAAATGTAGACGACATTACACGCGTGGACGAATACGCAATGGACGACGCCGAGACCGCGATTGTCTGCTTTGGCGGGACGGCTCGCGCCGTCATGTCCGCCGTGCTGGAAGCGCGCACCGCCGGAAAAAAGGTTGGTATGTTCCGCCCTGTGACCGTCTGGCCATTCCCGGAAAAACAGCTCAGGGCGCGACTTCCCCAGCTGAAAAACATCCTCATGGTCGAGCACAACCACGGCCAGATGCTGCTGGAGGTGCAGCGGGTTGCCGGACGCGAAAAGCCCGTTTGCTTCCTGGGCCGTATCGACGGTACCGTTATCTCTCCGCAGGATATTCTTGCGAAATTGAGTGAAATGGAGGAAAACCATCATGGCGAGTGATCTTGTTCATCTGTATATGAGGATCGATCATCTTCCTCAGATGTGGTGTCCGGGTTGCGGCAATGGCGTGATTATGCGGGACGTGGCCGTGGCTATTCAGGAATTGATTGAGGATCCCGAACTGGACTTTAACCGTGAGGACTTCGTCATTGTCTCCGGCATCGGCTGTTCCTCCCGCGCCGCCGGGTATCTGGACTTCAACTCCATCCACACGACACACGGACGCGCAATCGCCTTCGCAACCGGCATCAAATTTGCCAATCCAAAGCTCCATGTGGTCGTCTTGACCGGTGATGGCGACTGCTCCGCTATCGGCGGTAACCATCTGATCCATGCGGCGCGCCGGAACATGGGACTGACTGTGATCGCCTTTAATAACGACATCTACGGCATGACTGGCGGGCAATATTCTCCTACCACGCCCAACGGGGATAAGGCGACCACCGCACCCTACGGCAATGTGGACCGGCCCTTCGATATTGCCAATCTGGCTACCGGTGCCGGCGCTTCCTTCGCTGCCAGAGGTGATATCTATCACGCCCGCGAGACCATCGACATCATCAAGCAGGCCATCCTCCATAAGGGCTTCTCTCTGGTAGATGTCTACTCTGTCTGCCCGACATACTACGGGCGCAAAAACAAGAAGGGCGACGCCGTGGAGATGCTCAAATGGCAGAAGGAACATCTGGTTCCCACCGCCCGGTATTACAGCATGCCCGAGAGCGAGCGTGCAGATAAAAAGCTGATCGGTATTTTATCCTACAACGACTATCCGGAGTATACGGACGAGTACGCAAAGGTCATCGAAAGCTGCCGTAAAAAGGACAAAAAGTGAGAGGAGGTGTGAACATGAGCAATCGTTATGAAATGCGATTCGCCGGCTCTGGCGGACAGGGCGTTATCCTCGCCAGTGTCATTTTCGCGGAGGCCGCAGTAATCAGCGGCCTCAAGACCGTACAGTCCCAGGCCTATGGGCCGGAGGCCCGCGGCGGCGTCAGCAAGGCCGAAACCATTTTAAGCCGGGAAATGATCTGGTACTCCAAGGTGACCGTTCCAAACTTTCTTTTGGCGCTGACCCAAGCGTCTCTCAATACCTATTCCAAAACGCTCTCCGAGGGGGCCGTGGTCATGATCGACGACAGCCTCAGCATCCCGGAGAATCTGGATCCCACCCGCGTGATCTCCATCCCCATCCTCCAGACCGCTAAGGAGAAGGTCGGAAAGGCCTTTACGGCAAACATTGTGGCGGTCGGCGCAATTAACAAGGCTCTGCAGCTCTTCGAGGAGAAAGTCCTGATGGAAGGGGTCAAACGCCACATCCCGGTGGGGACAGAGGAGATCAACAAAAAAGCGCTTTCGGCCGGGGCTGACTTGATTACGCCCGAACAGACCGAAGCGTTTCGGCAGAGACTCGGGTGAGCGTATGGAATGGGAAAAACGGTTTCGCTGTGAGGCACTGAAATCGCGTCTGATGAGCGCCGATGAGGCCGCCATGCTGATTGAGGACGGCATGACTGTTGCGGTCAGCGGTTTTACCCCTTCGGGCTGCCCCAAGGTAGTCCCTCTTGCGCTGGCGGAACAGGTTCGCAGCGGGAAGCGTCAGCTCCGTCTGGGACTGCTCTCCGGCGCCTCCACGGGGGATGAGATTGATTCCGCATGGGCACCTCTCGGTATGATTGCCCGCCGGCTTCCCTACATGACAAGCAAGCCCCTTCGCAACGCTGTGAACGGCGGGCTGGGCGGCCCTGTCGCATATACGGATATTCATCTCGGGCAGGTAGCACAGAACGCACGCTACGGCTTTTACGGAAAAATCCACATGGCCATCATCGAGGCTGCGGCCGTTACGGAGGACGGAAACATCATTCCCACGACAGCGGTGGGTTGCTCTCAGACTTATATCGATCTGGCCGATCAAGTCATTGTCGAGCTGAATTTGAACCAGCCGGCGGAACTGGAGGGATTCCATGATATTTACCGCATGCAAGATCCCCCGTACCGGAAGCCGATTCCACTTACTGAGGTAGGCCAGCGGATCGGGAAGCCCTGGCTGAGCTGCCCGGCAGAGAAAATCGCTGCCGTGGTGATTAGCGGGGCAGAGGAAAAACCACGCCCGCTCGCGCCGGAGGACGAGGTCAGCCGCCGCATTGCGGCCAACATTGTTTCATTCCTTCAGGGGGAAAAGACTGCCGGGCGGCTTTCAGCTGACAAGCTTCCCCTGCAATCCGGTGTCGGCTCCGTGGCCAACGCGGTTTTGCTCGGCCTGAAGAACTCAGACTTCTCCCATCTAACCTTTTACTCGGAAGTGATGCAGGATGGGATCATGGATCTGATCGACGCCGGGAAAGCAGATATGGCATCTGCAACTTCCCTCTCCCTGTCGAAAGAAGGCATGCAGCGCCTACTTGGGAATCTGGAGCGGTATCGGGACAAGATCATTCTTAGAGATTCGGAGATCTCCAACAGCGCCGAGGTCATCCGCCGTCTCGGCGTCATTGCGATGAACACGGCGGTGGAAGCGGACATCTACGGCAATGTCAATTCCTCGCAGATGAATGGGACCAGCGTTTACAACGGCATCGGCGGCTCTGGTGACTATGCCCGCAATTCCTCGATCTCCATCTTTATGACCAACTCTGTGGCCAAGGGCGGCGCGATCTCGAGTATTGTTCCCATGGTCACCCATGTGGATCACACCGAGCACGATGTGGATGTGCTGGTGACAGAGCAGGGCTATGCCGATCTGCGCGGCCTGTCCCCCAAGGAGCGCGCCATTCGGATCATCGAAAACTGCGCACACCCCACCTACCGTCCACAGCTGTGGGTCTATTATGAGAAAGCCTGTGACGCGACGCACAGTGCGCAGACGCCGCATCTGCTGGAAGACTGTTTTACATTTCATGCACAGTTGCGTCAGGCTGGCACGATGCTGTCGAGCGAGGAGGAAAAGAGGTAAAGGTATGTTGAATTTTGCAAGCTACATGGAGATGCTCATGGTAATTTGTTTCGGTATCTCCTGGCCGATCAATATTGTGAAAGCGTGGAAAGCCCGCAGCACAAAGGGAATCAGTCTGCTGTTTTATACTTTCATCCTTCTTGGATATCTCTTTGCGCTGGTTGGTAAGCTTGTGCTGATTTTCTATTACGCGCCAGTTCCATGGTATGAGACTGTCCATTGGTATGTCATGTTTTTCTATGTGCTGAACACCCTCATGGTCGCAACTGGCGTCGGTATCTATTTCCGAAACCGTTCTTTGGAAAAGCAAGTAGAAAGGTATGACCACCGAACAGAAAGCTGCAGCCAACGAGAAACGCACTAAAACCTATCAGCGCAAGCGTGAATTCGCAGCAAAGAGGAAAGCAGAGCGGGAGGCACAGATTAAAGCCCTGCGTGAGATCCGCGACAACCCGGACACTTTACCGGCCGACCGCCTCCGAGCTGTCGAACTGCTTAAAGATTACTCTGTATAACAAAAAAGCCGCTCCATCACGGGGCGGCTTTGCTATAGTGCGCCCGGCGAGCGCACGTTCTAAAGGGTGAAAGTCCCGAGACCGCCCGGCAGCGGGAAGGTCATAGCCAAAGCCAAGGGTGTCCGTCGTGAG
>CACYOR010000009.1 GCA_902775985.1 Oscillospiraceae bacterium | reverse complement strand
GCGCCGGGCTCCCGGTTGAGGGCCTGAAGCATCCGCTCCGTGCCGAACATCTCGTTTGCGGCGTTGGTGGCCTCGGGCACGCCGTCGGTGTAGAGGAAGAGCTTGGTGCCCGGCGTGAGGCACAGCTCGTATTCCCGGTAGCGCACGCCGTTGAGCGCGCCGATGACAAAGCCGTGCCGGTTCTTCACCAGCTCGAAGCGGCCGCCGGCGTGCATCAGGGCGGGATATTCGTGCCCGGCGTTGGCGGCGGTGATCGTCCCGGTGGCGGTGTCCAGAATGCCGAACCACACCGTGACGAACATCTCCTCCCGGTTGTTGGAGCAGATCTGCTCGTTGACCGCCCGCAGCACCTCGGCGGGGCTGCGGCCCGTCATGGCGTAGTTCTGCACCAGGATTTTGGAGATCATCATGAACAGCGCCGCGGGCACGCCCTTGCCGGACACATCCGCCACGACCAGCCCCAGATGGGTCTCGTCGATCAGGAAGAAATCGTAGAAGTCGCCGCCGACCTCCTTGGCCGGGTCCATCGTCGCGTAGACGTCAAAGTCCGGGCGCTCGGGGAAGGCCGGGAAGATGTTGGGCAGCATATCCGCCTGGATCCGCGTGGCCAGGGCCAGCTCCGTGCCGATGCGCTCCTTCTCCGCGGTGATCTGGGTGATCTGGGCGATGTAGTCCCGCGTCTTCTTGGAGAGAGAGGCAAAGGACTCCGCCAGGATCTCGATCTCGTCGTCCGTGCGGTAGACGTCCTCCATCTCGAAGGCCTGGTCGCTGCCGCTCAGGCTATTGATGCGGCGGGTCATATGCTCCAGGGGCTTGACCACCCGGCTGGCCAGCACGAGCGATCCGTTGACCGCCAGCAGGAACACCACAATGAGCACGATCAGCATCCGGTTCCCGGAGCGCGTCGCGCCGCTTTCGTAGGAAGCGAGAGCGCCGTCGTTGATCTCGTCATAGCGCTGCAGCATGGCCTGGGTCGGCTGATCGGTGACCGCCTTTTCCACGACCGATATCACAGCCCAGCCCAGGGTCTCCATGGGCGCGCCGCAGAGATAGCAGGGCTTGCCGTCCACCTCGATCAGGCTCAGGGGCGTGCGCTCCTGCAGGGCCTGGGCGATGAAGGCGGCCAGCTCCCGGTTCTCGTTGGCCCGCAGATCCGGGGCGGCGGAGGAGAGCTCAGCCTTGAAAACGCCCTCCTGCCGGGAGGAGAAGAGCACCTGGCCGTCCTGGCTGATCACGCAGAGATAGCCGCTTTCCGAGGAGGTGTTCTGCACATAGTCGTTGATGGCGGTGAGGAAGATATCCGCGCCCACCACGGCGACCAGCTTTCCCTCCCGATAGACGGGCGCGGCGCACACAAGGCCCGGAATGTCGGTAAAGGCGTCCGCCTCCACGCCGGTGAAGATCAGATCCCCTTCCTCCACGGCCTGGCAGTACCAGGGGCGGCTGCGCACGTCAAAGGTCACGGTTTGGCCGTCCTCGTCCTGGTAGGCGCCGGAGCGGTCGTCCACATAGAGGATGCAGCCGTCCGTCGTGGCCACAAAGCAGGAGCTGAGCTTGTTGGAGCTGCGAAACATCGCGAGCATGATCTCGCTCATGTTGGCCACAAGACCCAGATCCTCGGAGGCCTCCGGGTCCACACCCTGCTCGTGCTGCATCTGCACGGTCGGCGTGCCGTCCAGGGCCGGATCCGGCTCGGAGAAGGGATGGGCGTCGAAGCTCTCGGCATGGGCAAAGAGCTCCGTGGCGAAGGCCCGCAGGGTCTCCACGTCCGTCCGTACATCGGCAAAGAGGTCGTCGGCGATGTAGGCCTGCAGGGCCGTGGTGCGACTGAGAGAAGTGTTGAGCACGGCGGCCATGGTCTCCTCCGAGACCGCGGTGATGGAGGCCTGCTGCTCCACGCTCGCCTCCTGCACGACCTGGGTCAGGTTCTTCTGCTGGTAGAAATAAAAGGCGGTGTAGATACCGATGAGGATGGCGATGATGATCAGCATCAGATTGAAGATCTTCTGCTGCAGACCGCCGATCTTGAGACCTCGGATGATCTTCATTCGACGGTCAGAATGTCGGAGAAGCCGGTGACCTCAAAGATCTCCATGATGGTCTCGTTCACATGGGTGAGCTTCATCGTGCCCTGGCGGTTCATGGTCTTCTGGGCGGAGAGCAGCACGCGCAGACCGGCGGAGGAGATGTACTCCAGGGCCGCCAGGTCAAAGGTCAGCTCCGTGATCCCGTCCAGAGAGGCCTTCAGTTCCTTCTCCAGCTCGGGGGCGGTGGTGGTGTCCAGGCGTCCGATCAGCGCCACGGTCAGCGCGGGGGCGTTCAGGGTCTTTTCAATCGTCAGCATGGGGGCTTCCTCCTTATTGTGTCCAATCTGTATTTATTCTACGCCGTACATGTGGTGAAGGATCAGGCGCTCCGCCGTCTCGCGGCCGAAGAGCTTCACGATCGTGTCCACCGCCGGGCCGCCCTGGGAAAACAGGGTTTCGGCGAAGGCGGCGACCTTCTCCTTCTTGGCGGCGCCGTCGCAGGGCTCCGCTTCCTTTAACTGTACAATATAAGCCGCGGCAAAGTCAAGGGCGGCTTTGTCCAAACGGGCGGAAATTCCCTTTCCGGCCCTGTGAAAGGAGCAGGGATAGAGGATTTCGTCGTACCAGTGGGGCTCTTTTGCCTCCTGCTCCGGCAGATCGGCGTCCCGCTCCCGAAGGGCGTGGAACACGGCCTGGCTCTCCTCCGGCCAGGGACTGAGCTGGGTATCGTAGAGCTCGGCGATCTGAGTGTCCTTGCCCGGGACGCGCACCCGGTCCAGGTTCAGCAGGGGCAGATCCCGCTCCGTGGGGGCGAGGACCAGGGTCTCCATCTTCATGAGGCCCAGCAGCGCCGTCATGCGCAGGATGCAGTAGTGGCCGAGGCCGGGGAGGCGATAGCTCTCGGTCTCCAAGCGGAAGGGGCCTTTCTTCAGGCGGGCGTCCGCGCCGATGTCCTCTTTTTCAGCGGGGAAGGCGCGGCCAAGCTCCCGCAGCATCGTATGGCCGAGATCGGGAAAAGCAGACATGTTTTTTCTCCTTTGCGTAGAAATATCGGCCGCCTCTCCCACGTGGGGACGGGAGAGCGCGCCGGGGAAGGCAATGCGATATCCTATACATAATACTATAATTCGTTTGAACCGGCTGTCAAGCGCTTCCCTCGGGGGAAAGGGACAGGGCGCTCCGGGTGGGGGCACCCGCCCGCTTTTCTTGCCTTTTCCGGAGGAATATGATAGGCTGTCGGTAGAAGGAAAAGAGAGGCGCAGGGCGGTGCCCCCATGGAAAACAACGGAGATGGGGCGGCCTTTTGTGGGACATTCGGAAAGGAGCAAACGAGCATGAAAATCGGTTTTATCGGCCTGGGCATCATGGGAAAACCCATGGCCCTGAACCTGCTGAAAGCGGGTTATGAGGTCACGGTCTCCAACCGCAGCAGGCAAAAGTGTGCGCCGCTGGTGGCCGCGGGCGCTAAGTCCGGCAGCTACAGCGAAGCGGCGGAAAGCTGCGAGGTGCTCATCACCATGCTCCCCAACGGCCCCCAGGTGAGGGAAGTCATGCTGGGGGAGAACGGCGCTGCCGCCCACATGAAGCCCGGCTCCACCTTCATCGACATGAGCTCCATTAACCCCGTGGACTCCCGGGCGATCGGCGCGGCCCTGGCGGACTACGGCGTGGAGATGCTGGACGCCCCGGTCTCCGGCGGCGAGCCCAAGGCCATCGACGGCACGCTCTCCATCATGGTGGGCGGCAAACAGGAGATCTTTGACAGGTACAAGGACATGCTGGGCGCGATGGGCTCCTCCGTGGTCCGCTGCGGCGAGCTGGGCGCGGGCAACACCACGAAGCTGGCCAACCAGATCATCGTGGCCTGCAACATCCAGGTCCTGGCCGAGGCCCTGACCCTGGCCCAGAAGGCGGGGGTGGACCCCAATCTGGTCTTCGACGCGATCAAAGGGGGCCTTGCCGGCTCCACGGTCATGAACGCCAAGGCCCCCATGATGATCGCGGGCAACGACAGGCCCGGCTTCAAGATCGACCTGCACATCAAGGATCTGAACAACGCCCTGGATTGCGCCCACGCCGTCGGCGCGCCGGTGCCCATGACGGCCTCAGTGCAGGAAATCCTCCAGTGGCTGCACAACCACGAGGGCGGGCAGAAGGATCACAGCGCCATCGCCCAGTATTACGAATATCTGAGCGATATCCAGATAGGTCGATAAAAAGGAGACACGCCATGAAGGAAACCCTGCGCCGTGACGCGGAGAGGGCCGCCCGCGCCGCCATCCGCGCTGTCCTGCCCGAGGACGCGGTGCGCCGGGCGCTGGCGGGGATGGCCTTTCCGGGCCGGGTATATCTCATCGCCGCGGGCAAGGCCGCGCCCCGCATGGCCCGGGCGGCTCTGTCCGTTCTCACCGTGCCGGTGACGGAGGGCCTGGTCATCAGCAAATACGGCCATTTTGACGGGCCCATCGGGCCTCTGCGCTGCTTTGAGGCGGGTCACCCTGTGCCGGATGAAAACAGCGTCCGGGCCGGGGAGGAGGCGCTGCGGCTGACGGAGGATCTGCGGGAGGACGATACCGTCCTCTTCCTCCTCTCCGGCGGGGGCAGCGCCCTCTTTGAAAAGCCGCTGATCCCCCTGGCGGAATTGCAGGGCCTCACCCGGCAGCTCCTGGCCTGCGGGGCGGACATCGTGGAGATCAACAGCATCCGCAAGCGGCTTTCCGCCCTGAAAGGCGGGAAGTTTGCCGCCCATTGCGCTCCGGCAAAGGTGGAGGCCGTGGTGCTCTCGGACATTCTGGGCGATCCGCTGGACAGCATCGCCTCCGGCCCGGTCAGCCCCGACAGCGCCACCTGCGCCGAGGCCCTGGCCATCGCGGAAAAATACAAGCTGCATCTTAGCCCGGAGGCGGAGGCCTGCCTCCGCCTGGAGACACCCAAGGAGCTGGGAAACGTCCATGCCCGGGTGGTGGGCAGCGTCCGGGAACTCTGCCGCGCGGCGGGGGAGGCCTGCCGCGCCATGGGCTACGAGACCGTGTTCCTCACCGACCGCCTGGACTGCGAGGCGCGGGAGGCGGGCCGCTTCCTGGCCGCCGTCCTGCGCAGCCACGCGGAGGAGGGACGGAAGCTGGCCTTCCTCGCCGGGGGCGAGACCGTCGTCCACCTGACGGGCCAGGGTCTCGGCGGGCGGAACCAGGAGCTGGCCCTGGCGGCGGCGGAGGGCCTGCGGGGCCTGAAAAACGCCTGCCTGCTCAGCCTCGGCTCCGACGGGACGGACGGCCCCACCGACGCGGCGGGCGGCTATGTGGACGGGGACAGCTTTGATGCCCTGCGGGAAAAGGGCCTTGTGCCCCATGAGATCCTGCGAAACAACGACGCCTACCACGCCCTGCGGGCCATGGGGGGCCTGATCGTCACCGGACCCACCGGCACCAACGTCAACGACCTCTGCCTCGGCCTGCTGGACGGCGAATAAGGCGCGGCGCCGGATTCAAACCCATAAAGAGAAACAGGAGGCTTGCAGCGTGCGTATCCTTCATCTTGCGGATCTGCATTTCGGAAAATCCATTCACGGCGTCTCTTTGCTGGAAAACGGCGACCAGGGCTATTGGGTCGAGCGCTTTCTGGAGCTGGCCGACGCCCAGCGGCCCGACGCGATCCTGATCGCCGGGGACGTCTATGACCGCAGCTCGCCCTCCGGCGAGGCGGTGGAGCTGCTCAGCCGGATGCTGACGGGGCTGGCGGAGCGTAAGATCCCCGTCCTGATGGTGGCGGGGAACCACGACTCGGCCCAGCGCCTGGCCTTTGCCCAGCCCATGCTCGCCCGGCAGGGCCTGTATATCTCGCGGCCTCTCTTCGGCTCGGATCAGCTGGAGAAGGTGACGCTGCGGGACGAATACGGCCCGGTGAGCTTCTGGCTGATGCCCTATGTGTATCCCGCGCTGATCGCCCGGACCCTGGGGGACGAGAGCCTGCGGGACTACGACACGGCGCTGCGCGCGCTGCTGGCGCGGCAGAACGTGGATTTCAGGGAGCGTAACGTCCTGATCGCCCATCAGAACGTGACGGCCAACGGGCAGGAGGTGGAGCGCGGCGGCTCGGAGTCCATGGTGGGCGGCGTCGGACAGATCGACTACCGCAGCTTTGACGGCTTTGACTATGTGGCCCTGGGGCACATCCACGCCGCCTATCCCGTCGGACGGGAGACGGTCCGCTATGCCGGCTCGCCCCTGTGCTACCATTTCAACGAACTGCGCCAGCCGGAGAAGGGCCCGGTGCTTGTGGAGCTGGGGGCCAAGGGGACGCCGCCGGAGATCCGGGTGCTGACGATCCCGCCGCTGCACCCCATGCGGGAGCTGCGGGGTAGCCTGGAAGAGCTGCGCGCATCCGAGCTTGCCGTTCCCCGGCAGAACGAATACCTGCGCCTGGTGCTGACGGATCAGCGCCTCAGCCCGGAGATCTCCGCCTTTTTTGAGGAGCTGTTTAGCTCCCGGGGCAGCATCTTGATGGAGCGCTGCTCGGAGTACGACCCCTTCCGGGAGACCGGCTCGGCCCCGACGGCGAGCGCCCTGGAGCAAAAGAGCATCCGGGAGCTCTTCACGGACTTCTATACCGAGCGCAGCGGCGGCGAGGGACCGGAAGAAGAGGATCTGGCCCTGCTGGCCTACGCGGAGGAGCTGGCCCTGCAGGCCGATCCCCATGTCCCGCCCGGCGAGGCGGAGATCGAAAACATCCTGGCCTTTCTCGCCAAGCAGGAGGTGAAGGCATGAGACCCCTGTACCTGGAGATGACGGCCTTCGGCTCCTACGCCGAGAAAACGGAGCTGCGCTTTTCCGACCTCAGGCACGGCTTGTATCTGGTCACCGGCGACACCGGGGCCGGAAAAACCACGATCTTTGACGCGATCACCTTCGCCCTCTTCGGCGTCGCCAGCGGCGCGGACCGGCGCAGCGACATGCTCCACTGCGACTACGTGCCGAAATCCACCGACACGCGGGTGCAGCTGCGCTTTCGGCAGAACGGGAAAGAATATACCGTGGAGCGGCGCATCCATTTCAGCAAAAAGCGGGGAACGGAGCAGTATAACGACGGGACGATCGAGGCGCTGCTCTCCGAGCCGGACGCCGCCCCCATCGAGGGGGCGAAAAAAGTCACGGAGCGCTGCGAGGAGCTGCTGGGCCTCAACGCCGAGCAGTTCAGCCGGATCATCATGCTGGCCCAGGGGGAGTTTAAAAAGTTCCTCAAGGCCAACAGCGACGAGAAAAACGAGATCCTGGGAAAGCTCTTTGATAACTCCGTCTATGTGTATTACCAGAATCTGCTGCTCCAGGCGCGGGACGCGCTGTCTCGCCGCCGCAGCGCCGGGACGGAGGAGCTGCGCCGCCTGATGGAGATCGCCTTCCAGCGCCCCGAGAGCTTTCACGGGGAGGAGCAGGAGGCCTTTCTGCCCGGCCATCCGGCCCTGATCGAGAATCTGCGCCGCCTGGTGGCGGAGGAAGAGGAGAGCCTGGCCCGGCGCCGGGCGGAGCGGGACGAGACCTTTGAGGCGCTGAACGCCCTCAGCCGCCGCCAGGGCGAGGCCAAAGCCATGAACGCCCTGCTTCTGGAGTTGGAGCAGACGCGGGCACATCTGGCCGCGCTGGAGGAGCGGGACGAAGAGATGCGGCAGCGGCAGGCGCTGCTGGAGCGCCGGGACACGGCGCTGCACAAGGCCGCGCCGGTGATCGGGCGGGCCGAAAAAATAGAGAGCGAATGGCAGCTCAGCCTCAGCGAGGCGGAGGATCTGAAAAACGACCTGGCGGAGAGCAGCCGGGCCGTGGCGGAGGCCGAGGCGCGCGTCGCGGGCGACCGGGAGGCCGAGGCGGAAAAGACCGAGCTCGAAAAGGACATCCACCGGATCGAAGAGCTGCTGCCCCGCTATGCCGAGCGCCGACAGCGGCAGCAGGAAAAGGCCCAGGCCGAGAAAGCCCTGGCCGCGGCGCAGGCAGAGCGGAGCGAAAAAGAAGAGAGCCTTGCCCGTCAAAAGGCAGAGCTCACGGCGCTGCGGGAGAAGCTGAACAGCCTGGCCTCGGCCGAAGCCGCGCAGGTCGCCTGCGAGAGCGCGGAGCGGGCGGCCACGGAGCGCCTGGAGGCCCTCGCCAGACTGGGGAGCGAGCTTTCGGCCATCGACGCCCTGGAGGCGAAGCTCACCGAGGAAAGGGAGAGCCTGCTGCGCCTGACGCAGCGGGCGGGGGAGAGCGCCGCCCGGGCAGACGCCCTCTACCAGAGCTTTATCGCGGCCCAGGCCGCGGTGCTGGCAGACGAGCTGCGGCAGACGCTGGAGATGAGCGAGGAGGCGGTGTGCCCGGTGTGCGGCACGCATCTGCAGCGGCAGGACGCGGCCCGCCTGGCCCGGCTGCCGGAGGAGACGCCGGGCCGGGAGGACGTGGAGCGTGCCCGCGCGGCCGCCGGTCGGGACGAGCGGGAGCGGAGCGAGCAACACGCCGCCGTCCAGGCGAAAAGCGCGACCATCGCCGCGAGAAAGCAGGCTGTGGCAGTGCGCGCCGGCAAACTGCTGCCGGGCTGCGAGAGCTGGGAGGCGCTTCGGGCCGAGGGAGCGCTGGAGAGCGCCGCAGAGGAGGCGCGTCAGGAGGCGGAGCGCTGCCGGGAGGCGCTGCGGGCCGCCCAGGCGAAGACGGCCGAGGGGGAGAAGCTGCGCCAAGAGCTGCCCCAGCGGGAGCAGGAGGAGCAGGCGCTGCAGGAGCGCATCGCCGAACTCTGGAATCTGGAAAAGGAACGGCAGGCGGATATCCGGGTGGCGGAGGACGCCATCCGGGGGCTCAACACCCGGCTGGAGGGGGACGAGGCGAGCGCCCGGGAGGAGAAAACGCGGCGGGAAAAGCGCGTCGGCGCGATCGCCGCGCAGCTTGAGAAAAACCGGGACGCCCTCGCCCGAGCCGCGCACCGGCGGGATACGATCCTGGGAAGCCTCACGGAAAAGGAGAACACGGCCGAAAAGCTCACGGCGGAGCGCAATGCCGCCCTGGAGGCACAGGAGCGAGTGCTGGCCGAGACCGGCTTTGATGGCCCCGAGGCCGTGGCCGCGCTGCTGGAGCCGCTGCGGGGAAGGGACGCGGAGGGCTGGCTCCGGGAGGAGAGACAGGCGCTCTCCGCGCACGAAATCGGAAAGCAGAACGCCCGGGCGCTGATCGAGACGCGCCGGGCCCAGACCGCGGGAAAGGAGATCGTCGATCTCGCCGCCCTCGAGGAGGAGCGGCGGCAGCTCAGCGAGCGGCACGCCCAGCGGAACGAGGCCCATACCCGGCAGGAGAATTTGCTGAACAACCACCGCGCGACCTTGGAAAAGGCGGAGGCGATCCGAAAAGCCCTGGCCGAGAGCGACCGGGCCTGGCAGCGCCTGGACGCGCTGGCCTCGCTGGCGGGCGGGGTCAACAGCGAGAGCGGCAAGCTCAGCTTTGACCGCTATGTGATGGGCACCATGTTCCGGGAGATCCTGGCGATGGCCAACCGCCGCCTGGAGCTGATGAGCGGCGGCCGCTACGAGCTGGTGCACAAGGTGGGCGCGGAGCGGCGCAACGCCAAGGCCGGGCTGGAGATCGAGGTGCTGGACAAGGACACGGGCGTGCAGCGCCCCTCGGGCTCCCTCTCCGGCGGCGAGAGCTTCTTTACCTCCCTGGCCCTGGCCCTGGGCCTCTCGGACGTGGTGCAGAACCACGCGGGCGGCCGGCAGATGGACGCCCTCTTCATCGACGAGGGCTTCGGCAGCCTCAGCGACGACGTGCTGGACAAGGCGCTGGACGTGCTGAGTCAGCTCACGGAGGGCGATCGCCTGGTGGGCATCATCTCCCATGTGGACAAGCTGGACGAGAGCATCCCCCAGAAGATCCGCGTCCGCCGCGGCGAAAAGGGCAGCAGCCTCTCGCTGGAGCTGGCGTAGGCGGTATAGCATGAAAAAAGGACGGGGCGCCATCCCACAGGGGATGGCGCCCCGTTTGTCGGGTACGCGGAAATCTTATGGCGATGTCATTGCGAGGAGCGCAGCGACGTGGCAATCCGTTTCTCTTTTACCTGGCCACGGGGAGTACGGATTGCCACACCAGTGACACGGTCACTGGTTCGCAATGACACGGGACCGGGATTGGATGCGCAATCTGCGGGCGACCGCAAGGGTCGCCCCTACGGGGTGGACGGACACCGGCGCGTGGATTTTTTACCCGGCCGGGAGGACGGCGGGGTCCAGGACATTGAACCACAGAAGGGCAAAGCAGAGAACGGCCAGGGCGAGGGCCCAGGCGATCCGGCCGGTTTTTCGGCGCCTGGCCTGCGCCTCGGTGCTCAGCGCGGCCGCCGGGGCCTTGAGCACCGCTTTCCCGGCTCGGAGGGAGATGGCCTTCTCGGGGCAGAGCGTCAGGCATTTGGCGCAGTGGATGCACTCCTGATCGCCCACCTGCCGCACGTCCATGCCGCAGCCGCGCACACAGGCGCCGCAGCCGCTGCAGCGCGCCTCATCCACCCGCACGCCCAGCAGGCAGAAGCGGTTGAAGAGGCCGTAGATCGCCCCAAGAGGGCAGAGAAAGCGGCAGAAGCTGCGGTAGCAGAAGACGCAGGCCAGCCCGATCCCCAGCAGGATCAGGAATTTCCGGGTGAAAAGGGGGCCCAGCATGCCGAAGAGGAAGCTGTTTTGGGGATGGGAGAGCAGCGCCACGGCCCCCTCGAAGCTGCCCGCGGGGCAGAGATACTGGCAGAAGGCCGGCAGGGGAAGGCCGCGGCTGAGCCCGGACCAGAGGGGGATCGCCGCGACGAACAGGGCCAGCACCGCATACTTCAGCCAGGACAGAGCCCGGGTGACGCGGCTCTTTTTCAGTTTATAGGTGGGGATCTTGTGCAGCAGCTCCTGCAAAAGCCCGAAAGGGCAGAGCCAGCCGCAGATCGTGCGCCCCAGGGTGACGCCAAAGAGCAGGAGGATGCCCAGCACGTACCAGCCGGCCCGGTGTCCGCTGGCGGCCAGGGCGTTTTGCAGCGCGCCCAGGGGACAGGCCCCGACGGCGCCGGGACAGGAATAGCAGTTGAGGCCGGGGACGCAGGCGTATTTCGCGCCTCCCCGGTAGATTTCGCCCTCGAGAAAGCCCTTGAGATGCGCGTTGTGCAGCAGCGCGCTGTAGAGCTGGATGAGTCTCCGGGTGGAGGGGCGGAGCGAGGGCCGCCCGGCCGTTTTGATCTTATCCAAGGCCCACACACTCCGTACAGATTTTTACCGCCTTGCCAAAGACGTCCCGGGCGCTGCCGTTGAAGACGCCCGCCGCGATCAGCGCCAGGGCCAGCACCAGCAGCGCTGGCCGCAGCCAGCGGGGGACGGCCCTGGGATGGCCCGGGCAGGCGCCGCGCTTCCCGGGCGTTTCGGCGTTTTCGTCCCGGATGCCCAGGACCAGCCCCAGGGCGCTCAGAAGCAGGACGATCAGCAGCAGGGGCAGCACCGGGCGCAGCGCCGCGGCCACCGCCTCCGGCGTGTAGATCCGGCTCAGGGGATCGGCCGCTTGCCGCGCGCTGCCCTCGCGATAGATCCCCAGCGTGCCGGCGGCCAGCCCCAGGGCCAGCGCGAGGCAGAGAACGGACTGCAGGATCAGAAAGAGTTTTTTCTTCATGGACAGGCTCCTTCCCGTCAATATGGGAGTCTTTTTTAACCCATCATGACGATCATACGTCATCCGTCCCCCACAGTCAAGAGGAGCTGGCCTGTTCACCGTCTGCCTGGCGCAGAGCGAGGTAAAAGAACCGGACTTGACTCACGCAACAGGCGTTTCCGCCTGATGCACTTGGACGATTGCTTCTGTGATGTGTGACTGAGCTTCTTTTGTTGTCTTTGGCTTATTACAACTGATGATAATCCATGGCAGGGCAACAAGAAAGGCAATTGAACCCGCACGTCCGGAGTGGACACTAGAACCTGAATTTGAGAAAATCCGTTCCAGTGCGTACCGCGGCGTGTCGCTGCGTACCGCGAAAAACCTTGATTTTTCAAGCTTTTTCGGCCATCGTGCCTGCAACGCCAACAACCGCGCCAGATGCAAAAAAACAGTAGTTTGTTAGATGTTTGTTAGATGCAAACGGCGCTCATCTGCTAGAAACCAGTTCTAGTAACAGGCGATTAAAGTAAATAATTGGAAAATAGATGCTCGCCTATTCGCCGCTCGTTAGATGTTTGTTGGATGCTCTTTTGAACCCGTCCACAGAAACTTTTTTCTAGCGAGCGAAAAACCGAAAAAATGTGGAGGATTATACCATGCAAAAATCTATCTTTGAGCAGATGGGCGGTACATATACTCAGGTCGGAGATTATTTCATTCCCAATCTGGTAATCGGTGAAACAGCGCAGTCCCCTCTTGGCAAATATGGCCGGATGCGGAAACGGTATCTAAAGGAGCACCGCCGTGTGCTGTACACCAACCTGCTTGTAGCCGACAAGCTGGATCAGCACTTGGCTGAGATTGACAAAGCCTGCGAGGAACGCATGGAACTGCTCATATCACAGATGGCAAAGCAAGAGGGCGTAACCGAGGCGCTCAAAGAAACTGATCAGATGGAGTGGGTACGCCGCATGAACAGCATCTGGAGCAGGGCAGAAGAGTTCGTCTCGCAGGAGCTAATCTATGCGGACTGATTATTAAACACAAGGGCGCAGGCATAACAGCCTGCGCCTTTTCAAATGTTGAAGACGACACACAGCAGTTCCGCGCGCGTCTGGGTTCTGCTGCCATTACGCCTTTCTGCCGACCACCTGGTACATCCGGTCGTCGGAGAGTACTTTGGTCACGGCCAGATGCTTTGCAAAGATCGCGGCCAGGTCCTCCGCGGGCATGAGGCCATTGGAGACGTGGTGCGCCGCACCGTGGTGATGGGCGTCAATCCTCTCCCGGCTCATACCGTGGGCAACCGTCAGTGTGCCGCCCGGCTTGAGCAATTCGGCAAGCCTTGCGATCAGCCGCTCGGGATCGGGGAAATGCGGAAAGGCGTTGTAGACCACGATACAGTCAAACAGCTTTTCGAAGCCCGCAGTCTCCATGTCCCCGCAAAGGATCGTGACCTCCGGCTGGGGAAACTTCGCTTTTGCGATCTCCGCCATCTTCGGGGAGATGTCGATGCCGGTGACAGAGGCGACCTTGCGCTTGAGATAATCCGGGATCAGCACGCCCGTCCCGCAGGCCACGTCCAGCACATCCATGCCATCGGTGACCCCGGCGTTATCCAGAATCGTGTTGATGATTTCGTCATTGCGCACCATCTCCGCGTCCCAGCCCGGGGCCAGACGGTCAAAGAATTCGATGACCTCTCTCGTCTCGATCATGGCTTATCCGAAGAAGCTCGCGGTGTCGATCTGCTGATAGCCGCCGAAGCTGGACGGTGCCGCCGCGATCTGATCGGCCAGATCCATGCCATAGAAGGCCTGGGTGATCTCGTTGGTCTTGGCGGTCATGTCGATATCGGCAAAGAGCTCGGGGTAGACGGTCTTGGCGATGAACCAGGTGTTGGCCAGGGCGATCTCATAGTTGGTGTAGTAGGCGTTGTAGGCCATCTCCAGATACACCTCGCCGTTCTGCCAGGCCTTGCAGGTGTCGAACATGGCGGGATTCTCGGCATAGAGTGGCTTGATGTTCTTCACTGCCGCGGCGTCCATGATGATGATATCCATGTCCTCGCCCAGGGCGACGAACTTCTCCTCTTCAATGGCCTGGATGCCCGGGGCCTCCAGATCGGTGACCGCGTTCTTGACGTTCGCTACGTTGAAGGAGATGTAGTTCTGCGCCGTCATCAGGTGGTTGGTGGTGCCCCAGTTGCCGAGGCCGCAGATGTACACGGCGGGCTTCTCCTCGTCAGGGATATCGGCGGTGCGCTTCTGGATCTCTTCGCGCTCGGCCTGGATGAAGCTGCAGAGCGCCTCGGCCTTCTCCTCGTTCTGGAAGAGCATGCCCAGCATGCGCATGGTGCCGAAGAAGTTTTCGTCAAACACGCCGCCGGGGCCGGCCTTCAGCGTGATCACGGGCACGCCCAGCTGCTCCTGCAGAGCGTCCTCCTTCTCCACGTCCTCATACTCAGAGATGACGATATCGGGGTTGCAGGAGAGGATCTTTTCCGCCTCGGCGGTCTGGGCCTGGGGGCCTCCCACGCCGCAGGAGGGCAGAGCGGTGAAGCTCTCGCCGTAGGGCAGCATGTACGGGCGGGCCACGGAGTCGAACATCTTGGGCCGCTCGGCAAGGGAAGTGTTGTCAATATCCTCCACGCCGCACAGCAGGCCCACATCGCCGATATAGCTGTACATTCGCAGGGCGCCGGCTCCGATGCAGACGACGCGCTGGTAACTGCCCGGGGTGACGGTCACTTCGCGGCCGATCATGTCCGTGATGGTGACTTCCGCCGGAGCGGGTTCTTCGGCGGGTGCGGGTTCCTCCGCAGGTGCCGGTTCCTCGGCCGCGGGGGCCGGGGCTTCTGTTGCCGCGGGCGCGGCGGGAGCTGCCGTCTTTCCGCAGGCGCACAGGGCCAGCAGCATCAGCACGGCCAGCAGCAATGCGATACATTTCTTCATGGTTTTTGTCCTCCGTTGATGATGATTTTTTTGCCTTCTATTTTCACGATGCGGACCTCCGCATCAAAGGTCTCAAAGATGACGGCCTCGGTCACGATCTCTTTTCCGCCCGCATGGCGGATCTGTCCGTCCTTCATGAAGAAGAAGCGGTCGCCAAGCTCCAGCGCCTGATTCAGATCGTGCAGGGAGGTCAGGATGCCGATGCCTTTCTCCCGGGCGACCCGGCGGGCCTCCGAGAGGATGAGCTGCTCATTGGCAATGTCCAGGTTCCCCGTGGGCTCGTCGAACACCAGCAGCCGCGGCTCCTGGGCCAGAGCCCGGGCGATGGCGATCTTCTGCCGCTCGCCGCCGGAGAGCTCCTCCACGTTCCGGGCGGCATAGTCCTCCAGCTTCATATCCCGGAGGATGGTCTCCACCGCCGTCTCATCCTCCCGCCCGGCCTTGTAGCCGAAGTAGGAGACCCTGCCCATCAGCACGGTGTCATAGACGCTCAGCGCCCCGAAGTGGATGCTCTGCGGCACATAAGCGATGCGCCGCGCCCGTTCGCGCCGGTTCATCCTCAGCAAATCTTCTCCGTCAAAGCGGATCGCGCCGCTCTCCGGCTTCTCAATGCCAAGGATGGTTTTGAAGAGCGTGGTCTTGCCGGAGCCGTTCTTGCCGAGCAGGATGCCGATCTCGCCGTCTTTGAGCTCCAGATTCACCCCGTCCAGCACCAGCGGGCCGCGTCGGGAATAGCGAAAGCACAGGTTTTCGATCTCCAGCATTATCTGTGCTCCCCCTTCCTGGAAAAGATGATCGCAAGGAAGAAGGGCGCGCCGAGCAGCGACGTGATGGCGCCCACCGGCAGGGCCGAGCCGTTGCCGAGACTGCGGGAGGCGGTGTCCGCCAGCAGCAGGAGGATGCTCCCGCTCAGGGCCGAGGCCGGGATGGAGACCCGGTGATCCTGCCCCAGGATGCGTTTGGTCACATGGGGGCAGATGATCCCCACAAAGCCGATGATGCCGAGGAAGGACACGCACACCGCCGTGATGACGGAAGCCAGCAGCATGGACACAAAGCGCAGGCGATCCACCGCCACGCCCATGCTCTTGGCCGCGGCGTCCCCGCTTAAAAGGGCGTTGAACTGCCAGCTCATGAACGAGAAGAACACAAGGCCTGCCAGCACCACCACGGCCATGATGAGATCCGTGCGGTAGGTGGCCCGGCCCAGGTCGCCAAAGGTCCAGATCACCGCGGCGGAGAGACCCACGTCGGTGGCGTAAAACTGCAGGATGGTGGTAGCCGCCGTCCATACCGAGCCGATGGCGATGCCCGCCAGCACCACCACGCCCGGCTGGAAGGCCCGCAGACGGCAGAGGCCCAGGATTAGCAGGATGGAGGCGGTGGAAAACAGGAAGGCCATCAGGGATGTGGCGTAGGGATTGGCACCCACGGTGTAGCTGGAGAGATGGTTGCCCGTGTCCAGAAAACCCCCGGCAAAGGCGATAATGGAGAGGTTGGCGCCGAAGACCGCCGCATTGGACACGCCCAGGGTGGAGGGCGAGGCCATGGGGTTGTTCAGATCGGTCTGCATGATGAGACCGGAAACCGACAGCCCCGCGCCTGCGACGATGGCCGCCAGCACCCGGGGAATGCGGATGTTCCAGATGATGCGCACCTGGGCGGCGCTGCCTCTTTTGGCCAGGGCGTCGACGCACTCGGCAATCGTCATATGAGAAGAGCCCACAAACAGGCACACAAAAGCCAGCGCGATCACGGCCGCGGTCAGCAGCGCGAGCGCCAGGCGGTTCTTTCTTCTGTTTTTTTCAAGATCAGATCGTACCCTCATGGGAAAAGTTTAATCCCCCCGGCGGCGGCTCACAAGCCCCCCGGGGGGATATTTCGTCGGTATTGCTGGAAAAATCAGCACTGGAAGGGCAGGGCGAAGCGGTTGACGGAGGTGCGCTTTTCCACAATGGCTTTCAGCATGGCGTCGCATTCTGTGATGACGCGGCCGCTCAGCCGATGGATGCCGAGCTCCCGCAGGGCCGGGCAGCAGCTCACCGTCGGCCCGGTAAGGATGACCTCGGCGTTCCGGCTCAGTTCCAGCAGGCGCGGCATGGTCTTGTTGATGGCGGCACTGCCGGTGATGATCACGAGATCGCACAGCGGCAGATAAAACTCGCTTGCGCTGTCCGGCAGGGCCCCGGCCTTTTCTTCCCGGTCCATGACGTACAGCTTTTTGGCGGAGAGAAAATCCTCCTGCGTCATGTTGCTGTGGCCGATCATCATACCCACCATGCCCACGGTGCGGCCGCGGACCTCAATGCCGGCCAAGGTCCGGGTCTCCGGCTCAACATAGCCGCAGCCGGGGTGGTTATAGAAGGCGTTGACCGCGGCAAAAGCCTCGCTGGCCTCCTCCATATTCCAGGAGAGCATGGCTTGCCCCGCCTGGTTCAGCGGAAGTCCGATGAGGCTGCCGAACATGCGCGGCACGGTCTCGCCGGTCGTGTGCATGGCCACGCCGCAGCGCCCGTCGCTGAGCACCGCCGCCGTCCAGGAGACGCCGTGAACCAGCTCCGCCACATACAGATCCTCCGGCAGGCCCGCCTGGAGGATGCCGTAATACGCGGTGCTCGCCATCTTATCCGATCCAGGCCCGGGTCTGCTCCCGCAGCCAGTCGATCCACTCCTGCATCCCTTCGCCGGTGCGGGCGCAGATGGGGATGATCTTCATGCTGGGGTTGCGGCGCAGGGCGTACTCCCGGCACTTTTCCAGATTGAAGTCGAAAACGGGCATGACGTCGATCTTGTTGATGAGCAGCACGTCGCAGATCGTGAACATCAGCGGATACTTGAGGGGTTTGTCGTGCCCCTCGGGCACGGAGAGGATCATGGCGTTCTTGACCGCGCCGGTGTCAAACTCCGCGGGGCAGACGAGGTTTCCGATGTTCTCCAGAATGGCCAGGTCCACGTCCTCGGTGCCGAGATTCTCCAGCCCCTGCCGGGTCATGTGCGCATCCAGGTGGCACATGCCGCCGGTGTGCAGCTGGATGACCTTGGCGCCGGTCTTCTCGATGGCGGCAGCGTCCACGTCCGAGTCGATGTCCGCCTCCATGACGCCGATGCGGAACTCATCCTTCAGTGCGGCGATGGTCTGGCGCAGGGTGGTGGTCTTGCCCGAGCCGGGAGAGCTCATTAGATTGAGCAGGAAGGTCTTGTTCTCCTTCAGCTCGCGTCTGAGCTCGTCGGCCCGACGGTCGTTATCTTCAAGCACGCTCTGCTTGACCTCGATGGTTTTGAATTCTGACATGATAAAGCCTCTTTTTCTGGGGAGAAGCCCCATGGATTTTGAAAGCGCACGTCCCGTGAAGACACGGGACGTGCTTGAGAAAGGAACGATGGAGCAAGCTGATGCCCACTCAGCCTGCCCGACACAACGCGCCCGTCCTCAGGGATTTGCCATTCCCCTAAGCTCCATCACCTGATGGCGCGGCGCGGTTGCAAACCGTAGGCGCTCCCGATAGAATGACCCTCCGTGTGACCGGCACGGAGGGTCTTAGCAAGAGAGATCTGCGATCGCCTTTTCGTGCAGAGAGGTGTGGAGCACGTCAGACTGAGGGAAGTCATTGGCAATCGCTCAAGCATCTGATCTGAGCTGAGCATACCAGAGGGATTCAAAAAGCGGAAGCCCCCCGGGGGGATGATTTTTCCGGAGTATCGGGTGGCTCATTGATCCCCCCTCCCGGGTTTTCGCCGGCCTTGCACCCGTAAAGAAGCTTCTTTTTGGAAAGCGTCCCACTGCTTTTTGGAGTAATGATACAATCGATGGGGCGCAATTTCGTCAGGATGCACAGAAAAAACCTCCGGTCGGGAGCGTATCCCCCCTGTGCCCTTATCCTTTTTCCGCGCAGTCGAGGCAGACGATCTCTCCGTCCACCACACGCAGGTAGGGCTCGCGGCAGTCCTCCCCGCAGCGAGAGCATATGCGGGTCTTATAGCGCTTAAAGGCGTCGGGCGGGGCATCAAAATGAACCTCTGTCTGATCAAAGATCTGCTCGAGCGGCGCTGTGAGGAGATACTCGATCACCTCCACTTTGCTCATCCCCTCGGGCCACTGCTTCAGCAGCAGGCGCACGTTTTTGTCATTGGCCCGGTCGTAGAAGTTGAAGGCCGTCTTTCCCCGGTCCCGCAGTTCCAGATTGCCGTTGCCCAGCGTCGTGCCGAAAACCACCTGGATCCCGTCCTGGAAACAGGCGCGGCTCTCCGCGATGCAGTAGAGTGAATGGCTGTGGATGTTTTCAACCTTGAGGATCCGCAGCGCCTCAAAGGCTGCGCGCACCCCGATGGCAAGGCCCGGGCAGTAGTGTCCGTGCAGCTCGCCGGCTTTTTGATAGAGCTCTTGTATCATGTGTGTTCCTCCGTTTTCCACCAGATCCAGGCGACCCGGGTGTTGACCTTGTCGATGACCTTTCCCTCCGCGTTCGTGTGCTGCCCTGCCAGGCGCAGGGTCTCGCACGCGAGCGCGTCCCGATTTTCATCCTCGGCAAAATAGGTGCGCAGCATGTAGTCCGCCATCTGCTCAGGCGTCCGGGGGTCGGCCCAGTTGTAGTACACGTACCGGACCTGCGGCACATAGCCCGCCTCACGTACGGACCGGATCATGGCTGCGCAGTCACCCTGCAGATCGTCAAAGACCCGCCGGGGCGCAAGGTCAAGCTCCCGCATCAGCTGATCCCGCCAGGGCTGCTCCCAGTCATAAAAGCGAGCCAGAAAGCACCAGCCCCGGGTCATGGCACTCATTTTCTTTACCGTCACCACATCGTGGATGGCAGGCGACATGGTGGAAATGGAGAAGTCAAAGCCCCCGGCAAAGACCGGCTCCGTACCCGTGGCATCGTTGAAGTCGCAGCGGTACACCGCCCAGGGCGTCGTATAGCTGGCCATGTTTTCCTCGGCGTGGCGCAGCATCTCGCCGGAGATGTCCGTGAGCGTCACGTCATAGCCGAGCTCCGCCAGATAGGTGCCGTATTTTCCGACTCCGCAGCCAATATCCAGTACCCGTGCGCCGGGGAACAGCATGCCCTCCTCCTGCCAGAAGCGCAGCAGGGAGGCGTTATATTCGTTGAGGCCCAGGCGGAACACATCCTGATACCGTCCTGCCGCCTTGTCCCAATTCTCTCGTGTGTTCTCCATACATTCCTCTACGTTACAATGACAAATTTACTTCCGTGCACTTCGGTGACCTCCGCTTCCACGCCGTAGACCGTGCGGATGGTCTCAGGGGTGATGACACCGCTGTCCCCGTAGCAGAAGGCCTCGCCCTCGTGGATCAGCAGGAAGCGGTCGCAGTACTTGAGCGCCAGGTTCAGATCGTGGATGACCACCACGACAGTGATGTCGTCGTCCTTTGCGATCTGCGAGACGATACGCATGACCTCGTGCTGGTTGCGCAGGTCGAGACTGGCGGTCGGCTCGTCCAGCAGCAGGACCTTGGGCTGCTGTGCGATGGCCCGGGCCAGCACCACCTTCTGCAGCTCGCCGCCGGAGAGCTCGTCGATGTAGCGCAGCTTTAGACTGTCCAGCTGCATCCGGGCGATGGCGGCGTCCACGATGGCATAATCCCCCGCCGAGGGGCCGAGGCGCATGTGGGGCTTGCGTCCCAATAAGACTGTATCATATACGGTCAAGCGGCTGACGTCGGTGTGCTGCTCCACGTAGGCGAGCTTTCGGGCGATCTGCGCCCGGGGGGTGTTCCGGATCTCCATCCCGTCCACGACCACCAGACCTTCCTGCGGCTCGAGGATACGGTTGAGGCATTTGAGAAAGGTGCTCTTGCCGGCGCCGTTGTTGCCGAGAAAGGCGAGGCACCGGCCGGTCTCCTCCGTGAGATTCAGGTCCCGCAGCACAGGCTCCATGCCACGGTAGGCAAAGCGGACATGTTCAGCCTGTATCATGACTTCCACCTGCCTTTGAAGATGATCCACAGAAACAGCGGCGCACCCAGCACCGAGGTGATGGCGCCGATGGGAAGCACGATGGGCGCCACCACGAGACGAGCTGCCGTGTCGCTCAAAAGCAGCAGGACCGCCCCGGCCAGGCCCGAGGCGGGCAGCAGATAGCGGTAGTCCGTGCCCACAAAACGGCGCACCATGTGCGGCGCGATTAGGCCCACAAAGTTGATGATGCCAATGTAGGAGACGATGACGGAGGCGGTAAAGGAGCCCACCACCATGCCGAGAATCAGGATCTGATGCGTGTTGACGCCGAGACCCTTGGCTGTGTCCTCGCCGCCCTGCATGGCGTTGTAGTTCCAGCAGTTGCAGGCAAAATAGACGCTGGCCAGCAGCACCGCCGCTGCCATGCATGCGATATCCTTCCAGAAGGTGCTGCCCAGGTCGCCGAAGGTCCAGTAGACCACCGCCGCCACGTGTACGTCGTCGGCAAAATACTCCAGCAGCGTGGTGCCCGCCGAAAACAGAGAGCTGAGTGCCACACCCGCCAGGATCAGCGTACCAGCGTTGGCACTGCGAAAACGGGACAGGCCCACGATAAAGAGCGTGGACATCATGGAGCCGATGAAGGCGCAGAGCGTCGTCACCGCGGGGCTCGTGACCGAGAGCTGGGCCCCGGCGGTGCTGGCGGACATGAGCCCGCCGCCCAGGGCGATGATGGCGAAGGCCGCGCCGAACGCCGCCCCCTGGGATACGCCGATGGTGGAGGCGGAGGCCAGGGGGTTGCGCAGGATGCCCTGCATGACGCAGCCCACGATGCCGAGACCGAAGCCTGCCACAATGGCGGTGACGGCCCGGGGCAGGCGCAGATTCAAAACAATGATGTTTTCCTTCTGCACTCCGTGGCCGAAGAGCGTCGCAAGCACGCGGTCAAGGGGTACGGTGGAGGAACCGAAAGCGATGGCAAACAGGAACACCAGCACGGTAAATACCAGAAGGGCGAAAACGAAAAGTCGTTTTCGCCCGATGAAGGAGCGGTATTCCTGGCCGTTTTTCTCTATGGCGCGCTCCATGGTTTACGCGCCGATGGTGATGGGGCCGAAGCCGTAGCCGTTTTCGTCCAGGACGTTGAGGTAATCCATGCCGATCATGGTGTTGAAGATCTCCTCCGCCTTGGCGTTGAAGTCCACGTCGGCAAAGGCCTCGGGGTAGATGATGGTACCGGCGTAGTAGGAGTCGGCGATGGCCAGCTCCATGTTGCACCAGTAGTAGTTGAAGTTGACCTGGGCGTAGACCTTGCCCTCCTTCACGGCGCGCAGGCTGTCGATGGCGGCGCCGTTGGCGGCGTAGTCCTCATTGACCAGCTTCATGTTGCCGGGGTTGAGGAAGATGATGTCGGGATCCCACTCGAGGATCTGCTCCATGCTGACCTCCACGCCGGCAGAGGCGTCCAGGGAGTCGGCCAGGTTGATGGCGTTGATGGCCTGCAGCGGAGCGTAGCCCACATAGGTGCCGGTGAAGCCATGGCCGCCGCTCCAGCTGACGGCACCGGGATAGACGGTGGGCTTGTCCGCTTCGGGGATGTCCTTGGTCCGGTCGTTCAGATCCTTGACCCAGCCGTTGACAGCGTCGGCCACGGCGTTTGCGTGTTCCGAGGTGCCAAGGACGTCGCCGATGAGGGTGATGGACTGAATGAGATAGGGGGAGTTGAAGGCGTCGCCGTAGACGCCGATCACGGGCAGGCCGGTCTTCTGGGCAAGATCCTCCATAGCCACCGTGTCGGAATCCTGGTAGAACACCACGTCGGGTGAAAGCTCCACCAGCGCCTCGGCGTAGTCCGCGTTGCCGCTGCCGCCGGATGCCACGGCTCCGCAGGCAGCGAAGTGCTCACGGTTGGCATAGGCGTAGGGCATGCCCGGGTCGCCGCGCAGCTCCATCTCGGTGGCGCCCACGATGCTGTCCACGCCGCCGGCGTAGACGATCAGACGGGCGGCGCTGCCCAAGGCGGCGCAGGTCTTGACCTCGGCGGGGATCTCCACCTCACGGCCGAAGACGTCGGTGACGGTGCGGGTCGGGGCTTCCGCGGCCGGGGCTTCCGCCGCAGCAGGCTGCTCGGCGGCAGGCTGCTCGGCAGACGCTTCGGTAGCGGCGGGGGCTGCCTGCTGCGCAGGGGCTGCGCTGCCGCCGCAGCCGGCCAGCAGGGAGACCGCCATCAGAACGGCCAGCACCAGAGCCAGCAAAGTTCTCTGTTTTTTCATGTTTGTTTCCTCCTCTTGTTTCTTACAAACTTCCTAAGAAGTGTTGTACAGGTTTATCGGTCAAACAGCGTGTGCGCCTTTAGAGCCATGCGCTCCCCGAATACGCGGCAGTGTTCCTCCCGCAGCTCCATCTGATCCCGCACCACGGCGGGGCCGATGTGGATGAAGGGCCGGTTAAACTCGCTGCCGCTGGAATAGACCAGCATGCCCTTCACCAGCATGTGGCTGATCATCGCCGTCATGGCAAGCTCCGCGCCCCCGCCGTTGGGAGAGTTTTCCGTGGCGAACACCCCGCCCAGTTTGCCGCCGAGCCTGACCGTCCAGTTGGTGTCAAACCACTTTTTCATCTGCCAGCACATGTTGGCCACATAGGTGGGGGTGCCGAAGATCACGGCGGCACTGTCGTTGATAAACGCTTCGTCCACGGTTTCCGGCTTTGCCAGGTTGAACAGCCGCACCTCGGTATCCGGCACGCGCTCCGCGCCCGCGCGGATAAAGCCCGCGACCTTTTCGGTATTGCCGCTCTCGCTCACATAGACGATGCTGATCTTCACCGCTTCACGCTCCAGTACATATTGACCAGGGTGGTGTTGATGCGCTCCCTGACAACGCCATCCACGCTGATCTCCCGCAGGAAGTCCCGGATTTTCCGCTCCGCCTGCGGGCTCAGCGCGTTCTGGCCGCGGAGCCGACCGAGAAACCAGCGCTCAGCCTCCTCCAGACTCCGTTCCGGCAGCCACTGGGTTTTGTCGTATCTGACCTCCGGGTCATAGCCCAGACCCCACAGCGTGTCGAAGGCGTAGGCGACGGAATCGTCAAAGTCCCGCCTGCCGGAAAGCCCCGCGATGCGCTTGACCTCATCAAAGACCTGATCCGTCCGCCGGGCGGGCTTGCAGAGAAAGCAGGCGTCCCGGGACGCCTCGCAGAGCTTTACCAGCGTGGTGTAGTCCGCAATGGCGGGGGTGGTGTGGGCAAAGACCAGATCGTACCTGCCGCGCAGGGGCGCGATGTCGCAGTCGTGCCAGTTTTCGACCCAGAGGCGCAGATTGTCGACGCCGTGCTCCCTTGCCCAGGCGCTGCCCACCGCCACCATGCGGGGGGAGAGATCTACGCCGTCGGCCTGCCCGACGCGCCGCGCCATGGCGACGGAGTAGGCCCCCGCGCCGCAGCCCACGTCCAGCGTGCGCATGTCCTTTGTCAGCGCTGTTTTTTCCGCCACGAAGCGCAGAAAAGGATCGTCTTCAAAATTGTTCTTCTCCTCAAAGACGTACCCCTCCGCCTCGCTGTCCCAAGCGGCCGTCTCGGCGGTCACATCCCCCGGGGTCAGCGTCCAGAGCCTGCGGATGTTTTCCAGATCCATAGCAAATCCCTCATAAAAAACTACCATTCAACACGGATGGTTGAATGGTAGCAGACAGGCTTTTTTTCTTTAAGCCCCCAGGGGGGATAGGATCCTGAACGCTTTCCGGCGAATGGAGACGTTTCTGAACAGATATCCGATAATTGAATGTTTATAGACATACTGTTCATAAACTGGCCAGGCCATTTTTCAAAAAGCGATCCACCTGACACTGGATCTCCGCCCAGCTCTCGTCGGGGATGTCGATGCCGCGCTTGCTGATGGCAAGGCAGCCGTTGAGCTGGAAGAAGAAAACTGCTTTCAGTGCCTCCTCGTCAAGGCCGCTCTGTGCCCCCATCCTGGCGGAAAAGCTGTCCCAGCCGGAGGCGGCGATGCGCTCGATCACATGGTCGTGCAGGGAGTCGGAAAAGAACAGAGGCCGGTATTTTTTGTTCTCCCGCAAAAAGCGGCAGAGCGGGACGCCGCACTTCTTCTCCTCCGGTGCGCAGCCGATCTGCACCAGCACGCCGTTCATGTTTTGCAGCGCATCGTCAAACAGCTCGTCCATCACCTCGCGGAGGTTGTCGTAGTGGAGATAAAAGGTGCCGCGATTGATCTCTGCTTCCCTGCAGAGATCCGCGATCGTCACATCCGCATACTCCTTCTCTGCCAGCAGATGCAGCAGGGCGTCCTTGATCACCATGCGGGTGTAGAGCGTGCGGCGGTCGGTCTTCTTCTTTTTTTTCTCTGTCATGCTCACTTCACCAGGCCCGAGATCAGGTACAGGCTCCCGTTGTCGCACAGGCAATCGACATCGAACAGCTCCTGCCAGAAGAGCGCCTCCTCCTCGGCGGACAGGAGCCCTCTTGCCATACCTGCCGGGAGGATCGCGCTGAGGGTGTTGACGTGATCCCGGTCGTAGGGAAACGCGACCGTGAGCCGCCCACCCGGACGCAGCAGCTGCTTTGCCTTGTTCAGGAAAACCCGGGGCTGTGAAAAGAAGTGATAGGAGTTGAAGGCCATCAGCACATCGTAGCCCGGCTGCTCATGCCGGAGAAAATCCCCATGGGTCACATGGATGCGCGGATCAAAATCAAATTTGCTGCGGGCCACCTCCACCATGTTGCGGGAGATGTCCAGCCCCTCGATCTCACAGGCGCCGTTTTCCAGCAGATCCAGGAACATAGAGCCGCTGCCGCAGCCGATATCCAGCACACAGGCGCCGCCCCAGGGGATCGATACGGTGGACGCCACGACACGCGCAGGCTTGGCCTCCGAAAAATCGTCGTCCCAGAAGGCTGCGACCGAATCAAAGTATTCAGCGATTTCCATAGAAAGCTCCTTTTGCGATGCCAGTTCCCTCTCTGAATCTATTGTACGAGCTGTCCTGTTCCGCCGCAAGCCCCCCGGGGGGATGTTTTCGTCACCTGGTTATCTCAAATTCTGTACCACTTCGCGCCGCAGCGACGCCTTTTTCCCCGCGGCGAACATCTTCTTGACCGCGGTGCCGCAGGCGGATTCAAAAGCCATGTCCGCGTCCGTCACCACAAGCCCCGCCATGTCGAAGGCGCCGTAGGCAAACAGGATGGGCGACATGCTGACAGAGGGGCCGCAGATCACGGCCACCGCGTTTTTGCACAGCGCGAGATAGCGCGGCAGCTCCTTGGTGATCTCCGCATAGCAGGGCAGATAGACCAGATCCTGCTGCGGCAGAAGATAGTCTGCCGCCTGCAGGGGGAACTCCCCCATGTCCTCTCCCAGCATGGAGACCTCCGCCACGTCCTTGAGCATGGAGTCCACCATGGTGGAGTGGCTGCCGATGCAGGCCACCTTTTTGTCTCGCGCAAATTTGCGGTATGCGATGTAGGGGTCGTTCAGACGGTCGTCTCCCTGGTCGAAGAGCACGCCGTTTGCCCGGGCGATCTCCGGGGTGTTGTAGTAGGCGTTGATGGCGGCCACGCCCAGGGAAGCCTCCACAAAGTTCCAGGACTCTGCCAGCTCTGCCGCCTCCTTCAGGGGCATGCCCGCCAGCGGCGCGCGCTGCAGCGGCGGCCTGGTCATGGTTTTGGCCGTCCCCGCCGCGCCGACGCCCAGCTCACTCTCCACCACCGTCCAGAAGCTGCCCGCAACAGAGCGCTTAATGTGCAGACCCTCGGGGATACCGGCGATCAGCTCCTCATACATTTCCCACATGGCTAACGATCCTTTCCCCTGCGCGGATAGCCCGCCGCAGGCTTGTATTCAGGAGGTCTGCCTCCCGGAGTTTCCGGAGGGCCTCGCTCTCTTCTTCGTTTGTCTCCAGCACGGCGCGGATTCCGCCGTTATGCAGCACGATCCGTTTCCCGGCGGACAGGGCCAGCAGCGGATCATGGGTCGCCAGAAGGACGATCTTGTTCCCGCCGGTCAGAAGCTCCACCGCCCGCACCCGGTCGATGCCTGCGTTTTCGATCTCGTCGATCAGCAGGATGGGCGAGGGGCTGATGCAGGCCGCGTCCGCGATCATCAGCGCCCGGGCCTGCCCGCCCGATAGCCGAGTGAGGCGGGTATCCTTTTCAAAGGGCTCGCCGGAGAGGGCGTTTGCGGTCTCCAGGCAGTGCGCGATGACGGCGTCCGCCTCGGACAACATCCGGCTCCGGGCGTGCAGACGCAGAAAATCCTCCACCGGGGAGTCCATCACGAAGTTCATGTTCTGCGTCAGCTGCGCCACCAGCCGGTTGCCCAGGGAAAAGCGCTGCTCATCCCGCAGCTCTTTCCCGTCAAACAGTACCCAGCGCCCGGTCGGGGTGTCTCCCCGGGCGGCGCACTCGATATCCGCCAGCAGCTGGCTTTTGCCGGAGCCGGTGGGGCCGACCAGGCGTATGACCTCCCCGGCGCGGATACGGAGCTCCACGTTCTCCGGCTGCCCGTCCTTGTCCGTGCCGCCCAGGATCTCGATACTCCTGACCCGGCTCAGCCCCGCCTCCGCCTCCTGCTCCAGCAGCTCGCTCAACAGGTCGACCAGTTCAAACGCGCTCAGCCCCATATCGGCCAGCATGTCGCTTCGCAGATGTTCCAACGCGGCCTCCAGCGGCAGCTGCCGCGGCAGGGCGTCCAGCCCGTAGCCGTGCAGAAAGTCAGCGCAGACGGAGTATTTCCGAATCAGCTCCCCCAGGGGGAGCGCGGTGATCTCTTGGTAAAAATCCATATCAGTCAAACTCCATGGGCTTGCTCATCCCGATCTGGTACTCCATGCCGATGCGCTTTTCGCCGGTACAGTAGGCACAAATAGCGGCCGGGGTGGTAAAGCGCAGCTGCATGCCGCTGAGGGTGTCGATCTCCCGTGAGCGCTCCACGATCTTTGCCAGCAGAAAGGCCCCCTGCCCGGTGATGCCGTTGAGCCGCAGGAGCGTCGCACGCGGGTTCATCTGGCGGATATTGTAGGCAAAGACCTCCCGCTCGGCTTGGGAGACGATGTCTCCCTTGGTCACTGCCACCACATCGGCCAGACGCAGCATGGGGCCGAGCTTCCGCGGGGTATTGAGACCCGCCAGATTGTCGATCACGCACACGGCGGGTACGCCCCGGATGTGGGGTGAACAGCGATTGCAGAGCCCGGCGCTCTCGGTGATCAGCAGGTCAAAGCCCTTGCGCCTGGCCCAGTCAAAGGCCTCCTGCACGTTGGTCACAAAGAAATGATCGGGGCAGAGCTTCCCGGCATAGCCCACGACCACCGGTATACCTGCCGCCGCATACTGCTCCTGGTCAAAGGAAGTCAGGCAGTCGAACTTGACGACGGCGATTTTCCGGTTCGGCAGTTCTTCACACAGCCGCAGGATCACCGAGGTTTTCCCGGCCGACGGCGGGCCGGAAACAGTCAGCATTTTCATGGTTGTCCCCTCTGATTCGTTGTTGCTTCTGATTATAAATTGACGGCCTCCGATTCGGAAGCCCCCCGGGGGGATTGAATGTGTGCGCCCTCAGCAGGTTTCGGGCACAGGTGTCCGTGCTGACGAACCCATTTCTGTGAGAACCTCCGAAACAAACTACGCCTTGTCCTTCTGCCTTTTCAGCAGAAGGACAAGGCGCATCCGTCCCAATAGAGAGATAGTTTCCAGATTCAACCTACCTTATACGGTACTTGCACACCCCGTCCATCACCTTTTTCTCAATCAGCTTTCCGTTCAGTGCCCCAACCCATTTCTGGCTGAAATTGGTGTTGCCGAAGTAAGCGTTAAAGTTCTGCTGCGGCAGAAGGACGTAATCTCTGTCATCCTCCTTGTTTGCGATGTAGTACTTGTACAACAGAATGCTGACTTCCACCGGCACTCCTTTTGGGGTCAGTTCTTTCAGCTCTTCCGTCGTTCCTTCCGGTAGCTCGAAGTCCCTGTTCCGCAGCGGGCCGAGTTCCAGAGAGTCGGCCAGGATATCGTCAAAGCGAAGCACCCAGGCGCCCTTGGTGTTGGGCGCGAAAGCCGGCACCTGCATCTGCCGCAGCTTCCTGGCCCACTGCCTGCGAAAGCCCGTTTTGAGCGCCTGCACCTTCTCTGCGACGCCCTTGCGGACAGCATCGGGATTGTCCTCCACGAAGGCGACGATGTTCTCTACATGCCGGATCAGCCAGCCGTCCCCCTCCGGGGTTACAAGCTCCGGAAACTCCTCCGCATATTCTCCAAAGTTCACTCTGAGCCTCGGATCAGTCTCCTGATCCGGGGCTTTTTTCGTTTCCTCTCCGGAGAGACTGCACCAGGCCAGCAGCGCCCGGCGGGCAACTTCGATCCGGCCATAGCCGTCGCTGCCGTTACGAAACAGATAACCCCGGGCCAGGACGGTCAAAATGCGCCGGAAACCCTTGAAGTCCAGCAGCATGGGCAGCGTAAAGCGTCCCATAAAGGTTTCCTCCGTGTATTCAGGAATCCCGGTGTAGGCCGAGAGCTCTTCCCACTCGTTTAACAAAGCTTTCTCCTTTCTTCGGCGGAATGCGGTTGATCGCTCTATTCACGGCAATAGCCGGCATGACCTCCAGAATAAAATCGCGTTTGCCCAGGAATTCCGCACCCACCAGCATGTCGAACCACTCGATCGGTTGATCCAGTTCCGTTGGGAAGCTGGGCTGGACAATGTCCCGGCAGTTTTTGATCAGCGTCTGTTTGTAATCTGCGCTGTCAAGAGCATCCCGCATCATCCGCTTCATCTGCTTACTGTCGTCTTTGTGAACACCTTTGTTCTTTGCCGCCGCCTGAACCCGTTTCTGCTCGTCCAGATCCATCAGGATATCCCCCAGCAGACGATACCCGCCGCAGCGAAAGTCGCACAGGATTTCCCTGCAGTCAGGCGGTATGCCCGGGAAGATTTCGAACAGCATCAGGAGCCGGTCTTCCTTTCTCGTGAACATCCAGTTGCTGCTGCGCAGATTGTCCAGCATGCGCCGGATCGCGTGAGCATTGTAGCGTTCGAAATATGGATACAGCTCATCTGCGGAGAGCCCCTTCTCCTGATCCCGGGAGAACAGGATTCTGGAAATATCCTTTCGGTAATTGCCGGAGGGCGTCAGATGCCGGTATGCCTCACACCGGCGCTTGGCCTCCTCATAATCTGCAATGATCAGGCGCACCCGTTCCAGGGTGCCGGGATCGATCTTTTCCCTCCAGTTCGGATCAAGGGCGAATTCGAAGAGCTCCTCGCTCTCGGCCGGCTGCACTTTTATTGTTTTCGTTTCCTTCCCGAGCTGCCGGGCATAGAGCGGCGTGCGCTCCAGATTGGCCGTGACCTCATCCCACTCGATGCTCTCGAAGAAAGCCCTCAGCCGCTTGTTCTTGGTCGGCTCATACCAGGCATGCTGCTCCGGCTCCCCGGCGATGTCCTTATAGCGCAGAAAAAGGCTTTTGACCTTGGCCTTTTTTCCCAGATACTCGGACAGGTCGGGCTTGATGCCGCTTTTAGCCGAGTCGATCTCCAGCCCTGTAAGTATGGTCAGAACCTCGGTCTCCCTGCGGTACTGCTCCCGCAGATCCTCCGGTGTCGCCTCGTCATAGGCCAGGATGCTTCTTCGCAGAGCGGCATTGGAGATCTGCCCGACGCGGGAGGAGAAGGTGCTCTTCACCGTCTGCAGACGGGCTTGCCAGTCATGGGCGTCTGCAGTCAGCGGCTCTGCAGACGGGATCTTCAGCAGCGGCAGATTGTGCGCATTCTCCAGCCCGCCGTCGTAGTTGCGGCGGATGCTGTCACAGAGCAGGGGCTCGGCATACAGATGGACAGTATCCCCGTCGTAATCCGCGCCGCCCAGACGATCCGGGATCAGTGACCGGGAATCCACCATGGCCACATAGTAGAGGTGAGACAGATACTCCTCCCGCAGCGGGCCCACGGGAGAGAGCGGCTTGACCAGCGCCTCCTCGTTCCGGGAGATATGCGGGTTGCGCAGAATCGTCAAGACCTCCTGCTCGGGATAGCTCGGTTGTGGAGCATAGATCTCCGCCCCTTGCAGGCTCTCCCTGGACAGCGCATAGAAGGCCGGAGCGGAAGCGGGCTTCACAATGGCAGCCAGGAGCCGCATCAAGTCGTCGGACAGGTAGCGGGTATCCCCGGAAATCTGCAGCTTGCCGATGCCGTATTTCTCCCGGATCTGCCTGGCCTTGTCCTCCAACTCTTTCTGAAAGACCTTCTCGGCCAGGAAGGCCGGGTTCTTGTATAAAAGCAGCGCTCGCATCTGGCGGGCGTCGCTGTAATCCAGCTCCGGGTTATCCTTATCCGCGGTGAAATAGGAGAGCTGCCATTCGGGATTGGCAACCGTGTTAAAGTAGGCGGTCTCCGTTGCCTTGGTGAGCCAGGTCCGTTCTTCTTCGGCCGGTGATCTCTCCCAGCCCATAGGCAGCGTCTGGGGACGGTATTCCTCCGCAGTGATGGCGGCGGTGTTGAGGAGCTGGAAGTTCAGCTCTGTCAGCCCGTCCCGACTGCGGCGGTCCGTGTTGGAGACGAACAGCAGATGTCCGTATTCCCGGCAGCGATCCAGGTACTCCTTCCAGCTCAGCCCGTTCTCCTCCATCCAGCCCCAGCCCTTGCACATGCTTTTGGTCAGGATCATATCCACCCGGGAAACCGGATGCCGGACACCCTCTATATCTTCGATCTCCTCCACGCCCAGTTCCCGAAACAGGGCATGGAAATCCACCTCGTGGACCACACCTTTGATGTAGGGCATGCGAATCTGAAAGGAATGGTGATCACGCTTTTTGTCGCCGTAGGGGTCCAGAAAGCGGGCCAGTTCGGCAGAGACCAGACCCTCACCGTCGAACTCTTCCACGTAGATATCCATGGTTTTCTCCACACGGGTATACTTGCGGACCGGCTTGTCGCTGCCGTCATCCTCGACGGTGACGACGGGAACCCCGTTCACGACACTGTGCGGATTATCTACGACGATGACGTGATCCGAGTCCATGTGAAAAAGCCCCTGGTCGATCGCCCAGCCGCTGGTAAACATCAGGCCATTGTATGCGTAGAGTTTGGAGAGCTGGCACTGTCCGATCTTCATGCCCAGGGTCATGCGTTCCCACATGGCGTCATAGAGATCGGCGCAGATGAAAGCGAGCTTGTTTTCGCGGCTCATGCTGGCCGAGCGCTCGAAGGCCACAAAGCGGATAAGGCCGCGGAAAAAGCCAATCTCAATCCCCTCCGGGCGAAAGAGAAGCTCTGCCTTTTCCTGCAGTTCCTTCACCAGGCCGACCGCCGGGCGGTCGAAGATGCCGGAGAAGTCCAGCACCACAAGGTGTGTCAGCAGCTCGTCCCCGTCGGGCATCTGGATATGCTCCTTGTCCTTGGCGATCAGGGTGAAAAGCTGATGGAACAGGGCGCAATCATCCTGCGGGATCTTCTGCATCAGGGCCTGATTCGTCTCGTCAGTCGTGTCAAAGCAAAAGCGCCAACCGTCCTTCGTCTTCCGCGCGAGGTTCAGAATCGTCCGCGCGGAGATGTGGAAGATGTTATACTGCTTCAGTTTCATGGCTTCGGCCTCCTTCCGGTGTGGATTCGGTTATAAAACAACTGCTCTCACTTTTGTCCCATGCTCTCGTTGAATGAAAAAGAGAAGGTAATATAAATATACCAGCCGAGATCATTCAACGGCTTACGGCGCGTTCTGGAGGCTTTCCAAGAGGAAAAGCCTGGCC
>CACYOR010000008.1 GCA_902775985.1 Oscillospiraceae bacterium | reverse complement strand
CTACTGACTTCGGTCAGGCTACGCCCTCCCTTCTTCAGTAGCTAACGCGATCTTCTTTCAAACTCATTCTCTTGGTCTCACATCATTGACTAACGTACAAGGCAGAGAAAAACAAAAAATCTTTTCCGTGCCTCTCGCTTGGGATTGACAGGAGGGCGGTGGAAGGCTATGATTATTCACGCAGTTAAATAATTATGTGAGGTGTCTCCTATGAAAGACTTCAGCCTTGTCTATATCCCCGTGGGCGTGCCCACCTTCCATCTGGAGAGCGCGCAGGATCAGTTTGAGCGCAGCATCAAGCTCCTGCGCTCGGTGGACGCCAATGCCGTCTGCCCCGACAAAATGCTTTTGAACCTGGACGATCTGCGCGCCTACATGCAGGGCCTGGAGCCCGACCTGATCGTGTTCCAGAACCTGACCTTCGCCAACGCCGCCTACATGTCCGAGGTGCTGCGCCGCTTTGACTGCCCGATGCTGCTCTGGACGCTGCGGGAGCCCGTCATCGACGGCGGCCGCCTGCGCCTCAACTCCCTGACCGGCGCCTATTCCGCCGCCAACACCCTGCGCGCCTTTGACGCCCGGCCCTTCGCCTACGCCTTCGGCGCCCCGGAGGAGGAGAGCGTCATCCGCGCCGTCACCGCCAGCGCCGAGGCCGCCCGGGTCAAGAAGGCCATGCGCAGCCTGAAGCTCTCCGCCGTGGGCCACACGCCCCAGGGCTTCGGCTTCGGCCGCGCGCTGGACAGCGAGCTGATGAGCACCTTCGGCGTGGAGCTGGAGGCCATCGAGGCCCGGGAGCTCATCGACCTGGCCAAGGGCTATACCGATGCCGACTGCGCGGAGTACCTGCGCAAGACTGAAAACGCCACCTGTGGGCTGGACAAGACCCCGGAGCGCAACCGTCTGGATCACGCCCGGCTTTACAAGGCCTATACCGACTATGTAAAGGGCCACAACATCGGCGCCCTGGCCTCCCGCTGCTGGCCCGATTTCTTCACCGCCTTCGGCACGCCCGTCTGCTCGGTGCTCTCGCTGCTCAATGACGACGGCGTGGCCGCCGCCTGCGAGGCCGATATCTACGGGGCTCTCTCCATGTGGATCGGGATGCAGCTCTCCCACGAGCCGGTCTTCTTCGGCGATCCCGTCTCCCTGGACGAGGAGGAGAACACCATCACCTACTGGCACTGCGGCGCCGCCGCCTGCTCTCTGGCCCGGAAGGACACCGGCGCCACCATCGGCGTGCACCCCAACCGCAAGATCGGCCCGGCCATGGACTTCGGCTGCGAGGCCTTCCCCGAGGCCACGGTCTTCCGCATCGGGCGCGAGCCGGACGGCAGCTTCCGCTTCTTCATCGCCGAGGGCTCCGTGCTGGACAAGCCCAAGCAGTTCATCGGCACCTCCATCGTGGTGAAGACCGAGTCCGACAGCCGCTCCGTCATCGAGCAGAGCGTGCTGGATGGCTTTGAGCCCCACTTCGTGGTCATCAAGGGCCACCACGCCGAGACCCTGGAGGCCCTGGCTCAGATGTTCGGCTTTGAGGTCTACAACTATTAAATAATGAAAGAATCCAAGCTCCGCAGCGCGCTGACCGCGGTCATCGACCTGATCTGGGCGGGCCTGCTCTGGCTGCTCTGCTCCCTGCCGATCGTCACACTGGGCGCCGCCAGCGCCGCGCTGTACTACGGCGTGGTCAAGTGCATCCGCCATGAGCGCGGCCGCCTGACCGCCAGCTTCTTCCGGGCCTTCCGGGACAATTTTCGTCCGGCCACGCTGCTGTGGCTGCTGTGTCTGGGCTGGCTGCTGCTGGGCTGGGCGGATCTGCGGGCCTTCCAGCTCATGGGCGTGCAGAAGGGCGATATCCTCTACTTTGTGAGCCGCCTCTTCTTCCTGCCGGTACCACTGCTTTGCCCCTGGCTCTTTGCCTTTGTGTCCCGCTTTCAGAACACGGTCTTCGGCAGTCTGAAATTCACGGTCTGGCTGGCCCTGCGCCATGCGGGCACCACGCTGCTGCTGGGCGCGGAGCTGGGTGTTTTCCTGCTGATCGTCTGGCTGCTGCCGCAGCTGCTGCCCCTGCTGCCCGGTATGTTCTGCCTGCTGATGAGCTTTTCCATCGAGCCGGTGTTCCGCACCATGACCGTCGGGCAGGGCGGCGACGATCCCTGGTATAATGAATAAAGGCAACAGGCATCAGGCATTAGGCATTAGGAGATTTCCCGTCCCCTAATGCCTGTTGCCTATTGCCTGGTGCCTTCACTTGGAGGTTTCTATGCTGAACATTCTCACCCCCGCCGCGGGTGAACTGGAGCTGCGGCTGGACGGCAAGCTCCTGCTCCGGCACACGGCGGACACGCCTGCCTTCTTTCTCGGCTATGGCCGGGAGCGCATCCGGATGTACCGGGGCAATTTTGACATCGACGACCGGCTGCAGGAGCGCCTGCCCCTGACTTTTGCCGGTGCGGAAGCCGACGGCGCAGCCACGGTCCTGCGCTTTATTCACCCTTCCCTGGCCGGGGAGTACCGGCTGCGCGTGTGGGAGCACAAGGGGCTCTGGCACCTGGAGGGCTCCTGCGGCGACGAGAGGCCGAACCGCCTGTGGCTGCGGCTCTGCGCCGAGGAAACGGAACACGTCATGGGCGGCGGCGAGCAGTTCTCCGCCCTGGATCTGCGGGGACGGACCTATCCCATCTGGACGCGGGAGCAGGGCGTGGGCCGCAACAAGCTCACCGAGATCACCCGGCTGGCCGACGCCAGCGACGGCGGCGGCGGGGATTACCACACCACCTTCTTCCCCCAGCCGAGCTTCCTCTCCTCCCGGCTCTATTTCGCCCACCTGGAAAACTACGAATACAGTGAGCTGGACTTCCGGGAGCCGGACTATCACGAAATCACGCTCTGGACGACGCGGATGCACCTGGTCCTCGGCGCGGGCGACAGCTATCCCGCGCTGCTGGAACAGCTCAGCTCTCTGCTGGGACGGCAGCCCATGCTGCCCGACTGGGCCATGAGCGGCCTGTGGCTGGGCGTACAGGGCGGCACCGAGCGCGCCACAAGCCTGGCCAAGCGCTGCCGGGACGGCGGCGTGCACCTCTCGGCCGTCTGGATCCAGGACTGGGAGGGCAAACGCATCACCTCCTTCGGCAAGCGTCTCCAGTGGGACTGGCGCTGGAACAAAGAGCTCTATCCCGAGCTGGATAAGGTCATCGCCGGGGACCGCGAGGGGGTCTGGATGGGCTACATCAACCCCTATCTGGTGGAGGGCGGCGTCCTCTTCCGCGAGGCGCAGAAGAAGGGCTACTTCGTCCGCCGCGCCGACGGCAGCGACTATCTCTTTGACTTCGGCGAATACGACTGCGGCGTGGTGGATCTGACGCTCCCCTCCGCCTTCGACTGGTATAAAAATGTCATCGTCACCAACCTGATCGGCCTGGGCTTCAAAGGCTGGATGGCCGATTTCGGCGAATATCTGCCCGCGGACGCCGTCTGCCACGGCGGCAGCGGTTTAAGCCTGCACAACGCCTGGCCCGCTCTCTGGGCCCGCTGCAACCGGGAAGCCGTGGAGCAGGCGGGCCGCCTGGGCGACTGCGTGTTCTTCATGCGCGCCGGCGCCGCGGGAAGCCAGCGCTATGCCACGCTCATCTGGGCCGGCGATCAGTGTGTGGACTGGTCGGAGGACGACGGACTGCCCTCGGTCATCACCGCGGCGCTGAGCCTGGGTCTGAGCGGCTTCGGTCTCCACAGCTGCGACATCGGCGGCTACACCACCCTCTTCCACCTGCACCGGGACGAGGAGCTGCTGCTGCGCTGGCTGGAGTTTGCCTGCTTCACGCCGGTCATGCGCACCCACGAGGGCAACCGTCCCGACTCCAACGTCCAGCTCTACGACAACGATAAGCTGATCGCCGCCGCGGCGCGGCTCACCGGTGTGCACGACGCGCTGCTGCCCTATATGAAGCACTGCGTCAAACAGAACGCGGAGAGCGGCCTTCCCGTCATGCGGCCCCTCTTCTTCGAGGCTCCCGAGGAGCCCCGGGCCTACTCCCACCGCCTGTACAGCTATCTGCTGGGCGACGACATGCTGGTGGCCCCCGTGGTGGAGCCCGGTGCGCAGGAGCGGACGCTCTGGCTGCCGGAGGGCGACTGGGTGCATCTCTGGAGTGGCGAGCACTATGCCGGCGGGGAGATCGGCGTGGCGGCACCGATGGGAAAACCGCCCGTGTTTTACAAGGCCGCGTCCCCCTGGAAAGCGCTGTTTGAGCAGTTGGGAACGCTGTAAAGCATCTGTCAAATTTGAAAAAAGAAGGGACTTGCCGGTGCTCCCGGCAAGTCTTTTTTAGTAAAGCTGCACAAATTCCAAGGGCAAAAATCTACGATTCCGTCCCCCGGAAAGCCCTTTACAAACGCCGCGGCGTTCCCTATAATTGGCTTGTAGCTAGAAAGCGGCTTTTTTTCGTAGGCATTGATTAACGCGGTTAATTAAAAACCGTGTAGTTTATCGCCGCAGTTACCAAGCGCGACGCAAAACGTTTTCGGTGATAGGCAGGATACCTGCACACACATACATCACAAACAGGAGGAAACAAACATGAAAAAGACTCTGGCAATTCTGCTGGCTCTGGTCATGGTCTTCGCCCTGGCCGCCCCCGCCGCATTTGCCGATGACGAGATCGTCATCAACTTCCCCAGCGTCTGGGTCGGCACCGACTCCAAGGCCCCCTATATGGCCCAGCTGATCGAGCAGTTCAACGCCGAGAACGCCGGCCAGATCAAGGTCGTTGTTGAGGAGCAGACCGACTATCAGGCCGCCCGCGACAAGCTGCGCACCACCATCACCACCGGCAACACCCCCGACCTCTGCATCCTGGACACCACCTATGACATTCTTGCCTACACCGAGTCCGGCAAGTTCATGGACCTGACCCCGTACCTGGCCGAGGGCTGGGGCGAGGACTTCGTTGACGGCACCTTCGACGCCTGGAGCGTGGACGGCAAGGTCTGCTTCCTGCCCTTCGAGTCCGCTGTCTTCACCCCGATCTACAACACCCGCATCTTCGAGGAGATCGGCTGGGATCACTTCCCCGCCACCTATGACGAGTTCTTCCAGTTCTGCGAGGACGCCAAGGCTGCCGGCTACAACGCCATGGGCCAGATGGCCGGTGAGAACGCCTGGACCTCCATGCTGTGGTACTCCCTGATCGCGGAAGCCATCGGCGGCAAGGACGTCTATGCCGACGGTCTGGATAACCCCGCCTTTGTCGAGGCTGCCGAGGTTCTCAAGCACATGTACGACTACACCTTTGAGGGTGCTCTCTCCGCCGGTGCCGGCGACGTGAACGGCCACTGGCTCAAGCGCGACACCGCCATCTACCTGAACGGTCCCTGGTGGGTTGCCAACCTCTACAAGGAAGAGAACGCCGTTGACGGCGTGCTGCTGGCCGATGACTGCGAAGTCGCCGCCAACCCCGTCTATGAAGGCGGTCAGGGCGAGGGCGGTCTCGTGACCACCGTTCAGGCCTTCCTGGCTGCTGCCAAGCAGGACGATCCCGCGAAGGAAGCCGCCGTTGTGAAGTTCATCAAGTACATCACCGATCCTCAGCATGTGTCCGAGCTGGCTCTCTCCTCCGGCGCCATGTTCTTCGTGAAGTATGAGCCGTCTCCCGACACCAACGTCATCTCCCAGAAGCTCACCGAAGTCGCCAACAATGCGGATTTCACCATCCTGCATGTGAACGGCGCCTTCCCGACGGCCTTCTCCACCGAGTTCCCCGCTGCGGTCTCCGCGCTGGTCGGCGGTCAGGTCGATGCTCAGGGCTTTGTCGATCAGCTCAAGATGGCGATCGAGATGGCCGAGTAATCGGATCTCCCTTGCATGATGTAAAAGGGTGCGCCTCCGCGCGCACCCTTTTCTTGATTTCCGGTCAATTGCGTGACTGTGTTCGTTTGCACTTGACCTCTGACTTCGCAAAGGAGGAATCCATTTGAAATTAGAGCGTTCCGACAGAGGGCCGCTGTATGCCTTCCTGGGGCCCGCGATCGTGCTGATGGTGGTCTTCTTCGTGATCCCCGTCATCTATGTTTTCGTGGTCAGTCTCCTGAAATGGAACGGCATTTCCGCGCCCGTGTTCCGCAACATCCGCAACTACACCCTGCTGTTTAAAGACACCGCCTTTAAGCGCTCCGTCATCAACAACGTGATCTGGGCGCTGGTGGCCGGCTTTATCCAGGTGCCCCTGGCCATGGTCATGGCCATCATCCTCTCCCGCAAGCCCAAGGGCTGGAAGTTCTTCCGCACGGTCTATTTCTTCCCCCAGGTCATCTCCGGCATCGCCCTGGCCATGCTGTGGCGCGCCATCTACAACGCCGAAACCGGTCTGCTCAACGGCATTCTCCGCTCCATCGGGCTGGGAAATGTCGCCTGTGACTGGCTGGGCGGGATCAAGACCGCCTTCCCGGCCGTGTTGATCTACTGGGTCTTCTATGTGGGCTACTACATGGTCATCATGATGGCGGACATCACCACCATCGACACCTCCTACTATGAGGCGGCCACCATCGACGGCGCCACCGATTTCCAGCAGGCCATCTACATCACCATCCCCCTCATCAAGAAGACCTCCCTGCTCACCTGCGTGACCCTGGCCAGCGTCATGGGCCTGCGGCAATTTGAGCAGGTCTACATGCTCACCAACGGCGGCCCGGCCAACACCACATCCACCATGGTCCTGTACATGTACAAGAAGCTGCAGGACGCCAACTACGGCATCGCCAGCGCCTCGGCGGTCGTGCTGATCGTCGTGGGCGTGCTCTTCATCGTGTGCATCCGCATGCTCTTTGAGGGGCAGAGCGACGAGGCGGCCATGATCAAGAAGGCAAGGAGGGCTGTGAAATGAGCGAGACCAGACTTCGCCCCAAGCTTCACGGCAAGGAGCTGATCCTGGCCATCCTGCGCTGGATCCTGATCCTCTTCTTCGCCGCCTACACCCTTTTCCCGCTGATCTGGCTGGTGGTCTCCTCCCTGAAGACGAACTTTGAGTTCCTGGCCGGCTCTCCCTTTGCGCTGCCCGCCAGGCCCCAGTGGGTCAACTACACCAACGCCCTGACCGTGGCCGGTCTCGGGCGCATGCTCTTCAACTCCGTCTTCGTGGGTCTGAGCGCCACGGTGGTGAACATCATCGTGGCCAGCATGGGCGCCTACTGCATCTCCCGTTTCCGCTTCAAGGGCCGGGAAAAGATCTTCACCCTTTTCACCGCCGGCATTCTGGTGCCCCTGAATGCCCTGATGGTGCCCTACTTCGTCATCATCACCAAGCTCGGCCTCATCAACACCTACGGCGGCATGATCCTGCTGTACACGGCCATCGGCATCCCCATGTCCACCTTCCTGATCCGCGGGCTGATGGACTCCATCCCCATGGAGCTGGAGGAGGCCGCCTACATCGACGGCTGCGGCTTCTACGCCCGCTTCTTCCACATCATCCTGCCGCTGAGCCGCACCGGCATCGTCACAGCCGCGACCTTCGAGTTTCTCACCTGCTGGAACGAGTTCGTGTTTGCCAACCTCCTCGTCTCCTCCGAGAAGCTGCGCACGATCCAGGTCGGCATCCGCTACTTCACCAACCAGTTCTCCACCGACTACGTGTCCATGTACGCCGCCATCGTCATCTCCATCGTGCCCTCGATCATCGGCTATATCCTCTTCCAGGAGCAGATCATCGCCGGCATGACCAGCGGCGCCGTGAAGGGCTGAGCACTTCTGCCGCACGAAAAACGCACCGGAAATCCGGTGCGTTTTTTCAGTCTGCCCGATCTTGCAATCGGCAGGGGAATCGGCTATACTGAGGCAGCACCATCACGCAGGAGGTTCGCCATGAATCTGGGGGAAATACTGACCGCCGACACCGCCAACGGCCCGGGCATCCGCCTGAGCATCTTTGTCTCCGGCTGCACCAACCACTGCAAGGGCTGCTTCCAGCCCCAGACCTGGGATTTCGATTACGGCCGGCCCTATACCCCGACGCTGGAGGACTATCTGCTCCGGGAACTGGGCCAGAGCTATTACACGGGTCTCACGATCCTGGGCGGCGAGCCCTTTGAGCCCTCCAACCAGGAGGCGCTCCTGCCGCTCATCCGCCGCATCCGGCGGGAGCTGCCCGGAAAGAGCATCTGGATGTTCACCGGCTTCACCTATGACAAAGACCTGGTCCCCGGCGGCTGCCGCTACACCGCCGCTACGGATGAGATCCTGGACAGCATCGACGTGCTGGTGGACGGCCGCTTTGTGCTGGAGGAAAAGGACATTGCCCTCCACTTCCGCGGCTCCCGCAACCAGCGGATCCTCGACATGCGGGAGACCCGCCTCCGGGGCGAGATCGTCCTCTCCCCGCTCAATAACTGATGCTTCCCGTTTAGGGGAATACGGATTGCCACACCAGTGACATCGGTCACTGGCTCGCAATGACAAAACCGACTTTATCCGCATATGGCAAAGGGGCCGCTCACCAGAGCGGCCCGTTTCGTATCAATTCGCTTATTCCTCGACCTCGATATCCAGACCCAGCTCCTTCGGCAGGAAGCGGGGGCAGACGTTCTCCGTCACGGTGATGACCGAGGAGGCCAGACGCGCGCCGATGTCCGCGGCCTCCGGCAGGCTCTTGCCGTAGGTCAGGCCGATGGCCACGCCGGAGCAGAAGGCGTCGCCCGCGCCGCTGGTGTCCCGCACTTGCACAGGCCGGGCGGCACAGTGGCCCCTCTGCCCGTCCATTGTGGCGTAGACCGCGCCGCGGCTGCCCATGGTGACCACCATGGAGGGGATCCGGGCGGAGCTCACCGCCTGGGCCAGGGCCTCCACCAGCTCCTCCGGCTCCATGCTCTGCATGTAGTCGTCGGCAAAGAGGATGCCCGCCTCCTGGGCGTTGCAGACAAAACAGTCGATGGACTGGAGGAAGTCCCGCCGCTGGGTGGCGATGGACATGTTGGCTACCACGGCATAGACCTTTTTCCGATACTTCTCGGCATACTGGAAGACCCGCTTGATGATCTCCTTGTCCATGTCGATCTCCACCACGATGCTGTCCGCGTCGGCAAAGATCTCGTCCCCGTGCTGATCCAGCATCTCCACCATCGCGTCCATATTCGGGCGCTTGGAGATGGAGGAGACGATATCGCCGGTGGCGTCGTGGATGGCGAGCCAGAGGCCCATGCCGTCGGGCACCGCGGCCACAAAGCGGGTGTCCACCTTGTGGTTCTGGAGCTTGCGCACCACGGCCTGACCCTCCGAGGTCTCGTCCACCATGCTGACAAAGCGGGGCCGCAGCTCCACATTGGCGATGTCCTCCGCCACGTTGCGCCCCACGCCGCCGTGGACAAACTCCACCCAGCCGGAGTTGCGCCCGGCGGGGATATACTTGTTATCGGGGAACCCCTTGATGTCCACAAACACGTTTCCCACAACGACCATTGGCATAGACAGTTCCTCCTGTTCTCTTTTTAAACCTTTTCCTTTTCGAAGGCATGGACCCAGTCCGCCTTCACGGTGTAGACGGCCAGGAAAATCGTGCTCAGGCACCAGGTCAGGGGGTAGACCCAGTTGACCACGTCGATGCTGTGGAAGATGGGCACGGCGATCTTCAAAAAGCTCACCCGGATCACACACCAGAAGCTGAGCATGGAGATCATCGGGATCACGGCCTTTCCCGCGCCGCGCAGGACCGCGGCCAGGCTGTGGCTCGCCGCCAGCAGGAAGAAGAACAGCGAACAGATCCGCGATTTGCCCACGCCGAAGGCGATGGCCTCCGGCTCCGAGGTGAAGAGGCCGATCAGCAGCGGGGCCGCCAGATACAGAAGCAACCCCATCAGCTCCGCGGCGATGAGGCAGGCCACCACGCCGAAGGCCGCGCCGCGCTTGGCGCGCTCATGCTGCCCGGCGCCCAGGTTCTGGCCCACAAAGGTGGTCAGGGCGATGGTAAAGCTGGTGATGGGCAGGAAGGCGAAGCCCTCCAGCTTGCCGTAGGCGCCGCAGCCGGCCACGGCCATGGTGCCGAAGACGTTGATGTTCGCCTGCACCACCACGTTGGCCAGGCCGATCACGGAGTTTTGCAGGCCCGAGGGCAGGCCGTAGTTCACGATGCGGCGGAGCATGGAGGGATCAAAGCGGATCTTCCGCAGCTCCACCCGGTATTCCTCTTTGGTCGTCATCAGCTTGCGCAGACAGAGCAGGCCGCTGAGGAACTGGGAGAGGATCGTCGCCAGGGCCGCGCCGCCCACGCCGGTGTGAAACACGCCGATGAAGGTGATATCCAGCACCACGTTCAACAGCGAGGAAAAGATCAGGTAATACAGGGGGTTCTTCCCGTCGCCCACGGCCTGCATGATGCCGCGCAGGCCGTTATAGAGCACCAGACCCAGGCTGCCGGCGAAAAAGATGCGGGTATAGGTCACGGCCAGGGGCCTCACGTCCTCCGGCGTGTCCATCCAGCGGAGGATGGTAGGGGTCATGGTGGTGCCGATCAGGGTCATGAGCAGGCCCGCCGTAAAGCTGAAGGCCAGGTTGGTATGGATGGCCGCCTCCAGCTTTTCCGGATCCTCCGCGCCGAAATAGCGGGAGATCAGCACACCGGCGCCGGCGGCAATGCCCATGAAAAAGCTGATGAGCAGATAGTGCAGGTTGCCCGTGGCGCTGACGGCGGCCAGGGCGTCGTTGCCCAGCATACGCCCCACGATCAGCGCGTCCGCGGTATTATAGAGTTGTTGAAAGAGATTCCCGATAAACAGAGGCAGGGCAAAGGCCAGCATCTGCCTGACGATGCTCCCCTCCGTCATGCGAAGATCCGAATGGTGCATGATACACGATCGACCGCTTTCTGTATAGTTCTTGTTACGTATAATAGTAAAGAATTCTCAATCGTCTGTCAAGTGCGCGCTCCGGCAAAAAAGGCGGTCCGAAGACCGCCTTTTTATTTAGATGATCCGCACGCGCAGCACGTTTTCCATGTTGCGGATGCTGTCCGCGGTGTCCTCGCCGATGGGCTCGGCCAGGTCGACGATGGTGTAGGCGTACTCGCCGCGGGGCTTGTTGATCATGTGCTCGACGTTGATGTTCTTGTCGCTGATGAAGTCCAGGATGCGATTGATCATACGAGGGACGTTCCGGTGCACCACGCACAGGCGGCACACGCCCATGCGGCTCAGCGCAACGTTCGGCAGGTTCACGGAATTCTTGATGTTGCCGTTGAGCAGATAATCGTAGAGCTCATTGGCCGCCATCACCGCGCAGCGGTCCTCGCTCTCCGGGGTGCAGGCGCCCAGATGGGGCATGGCGATCACGTTGGGTGCCTTGAGGATGGCCTCATTGGGAAAGTCGGTCACGTACTTGGCCACCTTGCCGCTCTCCAGGGCGTGGGTCATGGCCACATCGTCCACCACCTCAGCCCGGGACTCGTTGAGGATGCGCACGCCCTGCTTCATCTTGGCAAAGGCGGCGTCGTTGAGCATGTTGTGGGTGTCCTCGGTATAGGGGATGTTCAGGGAGATATAGTCGCTCTGCTCAAAGATCTCATCCGTGGTGTCGGCGCGGTGGATCTCGCTGGAGAGCATCCAGGCCCCGTCCACCGAGAGGAAGGGATCGTAGCCGATGACCTTCATGCCGATGGCGAGGGCGGCGTTGGCCACCTGCGCGCCGGTCGCGCCCAGGCCGATGACGCCCAGGGTCTTGCCCAGCAGCTCCGGCCCGGCGAAGGCCGACTTGCCCTTCTCCACCAGGGCCGGGATCTTGTCGCCCTGGTCGGCGATGGAGCGCACCCAGGCGATGCTGCCCAGCACGTCCCGGGAGGACATGACCAGCGCGGCCATCTCCTGCTCCTTGACGGCCTCGGCGTTGGCGCCGGGGGCGTTGAAGACGGCAATGCCCTCTTCGGTGCAGCGCTCGATGGGGATGTTGTTGGTGCCGGCGCCGGCGCGGGCGATGGCCAGCAGACTCTTGGGGAAGGTCACGCTGTGCAGATCGGCACTGCGCAGGATCAGGCCCTCCGGATTGTCCATCGAAGCGCTCACCTGGCAGCCGTGCTTGTGCAGCACATCGATCCCGGCCGAGGCGATGGTGTTCATGGTCAGGATCTTAAACATGGTGCTTCACCTCAAAGTCTTTCATATAGCTCAGCAGCGCGTCCACACCCTCCATGGGCATGGCGTTATACAGGGAGGCGCGCATACCGCCGGAGATGCGGTGGCCTTTCACGTTCAGAAGTCCCCGTTCCGCCGCGCCCTTGACAAACTCCGCGTCCAGCGCCTCGCTGGGGGTGCGGAAGGTCACGTTCATGTCGCTGCGGGAGCCGGGCAGGGCGCGGGCGATAAAGAGATCGCTCTCGTCCAGATAGTCATAGAGCTTCTGCGCCCGGGCGCGCTTGAGCTGTTCCATCCCGGCGACGCCGCCCTGGCTCTCCAGCCAGTCCAGCACCAGGGACAGCATGTAGATGCACCAGCAGGGCGGGGTATTGAGCATGGAGTCCTTGTCGATCATGGTCTGATAGCTCATGATCTCCGGGGTGATGGGCAGTTCCCGTCCGGCGAGACTCTTGTCGATCACGACGACGGTGAGGCCCGCGGGGGCCATGTTCTTCTGGGCTCCGGCAAAGATGAGCCCATAGCGGCTCACATCCACCGGGCGGGTGAGAATGTCGGAGGACATGTCGCAGACCAGGGGCGCGGCCGTCTCGGGCACGTACTGCCACTCGGTGCCGTAGATGGTGTTGTTGGAGCAGTAATAGAAGTACTTGGCGTCCTGGGAAAGCTGCAGCTCCGCCTGGGTCGGGATCCGGTCGTGGCCGGTGGGCGTGGTGTCCGCCGCCAGATGGACCGTGCCGTACTTCTTCGCCTCTTTGGCCGCCTTGCCGGAGAAGTTGCCGGTCACGGCGTAGTCGGCCGTGCCGCCTTCGATGAGGTTCATGGGCACCATGGCAAACTGCAGCGTGCCGCCGCCCTGGAGGAAGAGCACCTCATGGGTGTCGGGCACCTTCATGGCCTTTTTAAACTTGGCCTTGGCGGCGTCAAAGATCTCCTGGAACGCTTTACTTCGATGGCTCATCTCCATGACGGACATGCCACAGCCCTGATAATCCATCAGGTCCTTCTGGGCCTGGCGCAAGACGCTCTCGGGCAGAACCGAGGGTCCGGCGGAGAAGTTAAACACGTGTTCGCGCGACATGGAATCAGCTCCTGTCTTTTGTTACTTTTATCCAAAACATTATATACAGATTCGTCTATTTCGTCAATTGCCAAATCCGCAAAAAGCTCCCATCCGGAGGGATGAGAGCTTGTGCGTTTTCGGCATAATACCGATTATCCCAATTCGCCTTCCAGCGTTTCGCCGTCGGTGCCGGTGATGCGCACCGGACGCAGCTCGCCCCGCAAGCCCTCCTCCGGGACATGCACCAGCACGTAGCTGTCGCTGTGACCCACGGAGCCCGCGCCCTCGGCCGTCTCAAAGAGCACCGGCAGGGTCTGGCCGACGCAGCTTTGCAGGAAGTCCGCGTGCATCCGCCGGGCCACGGCCTGGGCCTCATGGGCCCGCCGGGACTTGAGGGCCGCGGTGATCTGGCCGGGCATCTTGTCCGCCGGCGTGCCGGGGCGGCGGGAATAGGGGAAGATGTGCATGTCGGAAAAGGCACACTTCTCGATAAAGGCCAGGGTCTCGGCCTGGTCCTGCTCCGTCTCGCCGGGAAAGCCGGTGATGAGATCGCAGGTGAGGGCGCAGCCGGGGAAGTATTGCCGCAGCAGCTCCACCGCGTGATAAAAGCCCGCCGTGTCGTATTTGCGGTTCATGGCCTTTAAGGTCCGGTCGCAGCCCGACTGGAGGGAGAGGTGAAAATGGCGGCAGAGCTTGCCGGTGGCGGCGGCGCGGCGGCAGAAGTCCTCGGTGATGACCGTGGGCTCCAGCGAGCCCAGGCGCAGCCGCATCTCCCCGGAGGAGGCGGCCAGAGTCTCGATCAGCTCGATCAGCCCCGGTTTTCCGGGCAGATCCACGCCGTAGGAGGCGATCTCAATCCCGGTGAGCACCAGCTCCCGATAGCCCTCGGCGGCCAGGCGCGCGGTCTCCGCCGCGGCGTCGGCCAGCGGCAGGGAGCGCAGGCGGCCCCGGGTATAGGGGATGATGCAGTAAGTGCAGAAATTGACGCAGCCGTCCTGGATCTTCAGCATGGCGCGGGTGCGGCCGCCGACAGCGCCGGCGGGCAGCTTTTCAAAGTCCCGGCGGCGGAAGGGATCGTCGTGCATCCGCTCTCCGGTGCGGCTCTCCACGGCCTTCTCCACCGCCTCGATGAAGCGGACATGCTCGTGGGTGCCGAAAATGACATCGGCGCCGATCTCGGCGTTCTCCTCGGGGCTGAGCTGGGAGTAGCAGCCGGCCACCGCCACCACCGCGCCGGGATTCTCGTCCCGCAGGCGGCGGATGGTCTGGCGGGATTTGCGCCCGCTCTCCGCCGTGACGGCGCAGGTGTTGACGATCACCGCGTCGGCCAGCTCCCCGGGCGCGGCGCTCTCATGTCCGTGCTCGCGCAGCAGCGCTTCCATCGCCTGGGTCTCGTATTGGTTGACCTTGCAGCCAAGAGTCGTTATAATATAGCGCATAATAACACCTCATAATCACGCGAGGAGAACTTAGGAAAATGGAGCATTATCTGGACAATTCCGCCACTACCCGGGTCTGCCCGGAGGCGGCGCAGGCGGCCCTGAACGCCATGACCGAATGCTACGGCAACCCCAGCTCCACCCACACCAAGGGGCGGGAGGCGAAAAAGCTGCTGGATCAGAGCCGGGCGCAGGTGGCTTCTCTGCTGGGCTGTCAGCCAAAGGAGCTGGTCTTTACCTCCTGCGGCTCGGAGAGCGACAACTGGGCCCTGCTGCAGGGCGCCGAGGCCATGAAGCGCAAAGGCAATCACATCCTCAGCTCCGCCGTGGAGCACGACGCCATCCGCAAATCCCTGGATGAGCTGGAGGCCCGGGGCTATACCGTGACGCGGCTGAAGCCGGATCATACCGGGGCCATCCCGGTCGAGGCCGTGCGGGAGGCGCTTCTCCCCGATACTATACTCGTTTCTTTGATGTTGGTCAATAACGAAACCGGCGCCGTGACCGACATTTCCGCCGTCTCCCGGCTCCTGAAAGAGACGGGCTCCCCCGCCCTGCTGCACACCGACGCGGTGCAGGCCTTCGGCAAGATCCCCTTCACGGCCAAAAGCCTGGGGGCCGATCTCATCAGCGTCAGCGGCCACAAGCTCCACGCCCCCAAGGGCATCGGCGCGCTCTACATCCGCTCCGGCCTGCGCCTGAAGCCCTTCCTCGTGGGCGGCAGCCAGGAGGAGGGCCGCCGGGCCGGCACCGAGGCCCTGCCCCAGATCGCCGCCTTCGGCACGGCCTGTGCCCTGGCGAAGGAGCATCTGGCGGAGAACGCGGCAAAGATGGCCGCGCTGAAGCAGAACACCGTGGAGCAGCTCGCCGCCGCGATCCCGGAGCTGCGGGTGGTGGAGACGGCCGCGCCCCACATTCTGAACCTCTCCCTGCCAGGCTTCCGCAGCGAGGTGCTGATGAACTTCCTGGAGGCCCGGGAGGTCTACGTCTCCAAGAGCTCGGCCTGCAAGAAGGGCGCGCGCAGCCACGTGCTGGAGGCCATCGGCCTGGACGCGAAAACCATCGACGGGGCGATCCGCGTGGGTCTCTCCCGCTATACCGCGCAGGAGGATATCGACGCCCTCTGCACCGGATTGATCGACGCGCACAAGACCCTGGCACATCGATAATGAGGCATGAGGCAATAGGCATCAGGCATTAGAATACAAATTTTGTAGGGGACGGCCTCCGGACGGCCCGCTGTTCGTCAAGGAACACGGGCCGTCGGGGACGCCGGCCCCTACAACTTTTTCCAATTTTTCTTAAGATTTCCAAAAAAGGGTTGACAAATGTAGTCTCCTATGCTATACCCTAATCAGATCACACGTGTAGTCCCGCCGCTGCAGAGGCGGGCAAGATCGCGAGGGAACCCATGGAAAATCTACCCGAGAAAATCTCCGAATCCGAACTGGAGGTCATGCGCGTCCTGTGGGAGGCGGGGGATGCCCTGCCCATCACCGAGATCCGGCAGCTCCTCCAGGAGCGCAAAGGCTGGGAGGCCACCACGATCAAGACCCTGGTCCAGCGCTTAGTCGCCAAGGGTGTATTGGAGCAGGAGAAGCGCAAGGTCTTTTACTATCGCCCCCGGGTCAGCGAAGAGGAATACAACGACTGGGCCGTGAGCGGCCTGGTGCACCGTCTTTTCCGGGGCAGCGCCAAGGCTCTGGTGGCCACGCTGGTCAAGTCCGACGGGCTGAGCGACGCGGACATCGCCGAGCTGCGGGAGCTGTTCCGGGTGGAGGAATGAGCCATGAGTGAGTGTTTACGCCTGCTGCTGGGCCTGTCCCTCTCCGGAACGCTGATGGCCCTGCTGCTGATCCTGCTGCGCCATCTGCTGGGGCAGCGGCTGCCCAGCGCCTTCTACACCTGGGCCTGGCTGCTGGTGCTGCTGCGTTTTCTGCTGCCTCTGCCCGGGCTGATGCCCGACTGGGGCCGGACGGCGAGCGCGCCGGCGCCTGTCCCCCGTCCTGCCCATCAAACGCAGGAGGCCGCGCCCGCCCGCTTTTATACCGCTGACAGCCCCCATCCCGGCGGCATCGTCGTGGAGAGCGCGGAAGCCATTCCCGCTCTGCCCACTGCCGAGACGGAGAGCGAGTCCGTCCTCCCCGCCGCTGCGGAATCCGTCCCGTCCCGGGCGCTCATCGACCTGCGGGAGGTGCTCCGCTCGGCACGCTTCTGGTTCAGCCTCTGGCTCATCGGCCTTGCGGGCAGCGCCCTCTGGTACGGCGGCGGCTACCGCCGCTTCCGGCGGGAGCTGAGCGCCACGCTGACACCGGCGAATCCGGCCGACCGCGCCGTCTACGCCCAGGTGACGGACGAGCCCTGCCCGACCCTCTACCGCAGCCGGGCGGTCTCCACGCCCATGTTGCTGGGCGTGCTCCATCCCCTCATCGTCATCCCCGACCGGGTCTATTCCGACGCCATGCTTCAGGGCATTCTGGCCCATGAGGTGACTCACCACCGCCGGCACGACGTGCTGCTGAAATGGTTCGCCGTGCTGGTGTCCGTCGTCCACTGGTTCAATCCCCTGACCCGCCTCTTCCGCAGCGAACTGGACCGCTGCTGCGAGCTGGCCTGCGACGCCTGCCTCCTGCGGGACATGAACGCGGACGAAAAACAGCTCTACGGCGATATGCTGCTTACGATGGCCGCCGAACGGCGCCTGCCGCGCTCGGTGGTGGCCACCAGCTTCGCCGTGGAAAAACAGACGTTAAAAGAAAGGTTAGTGCAGATCATGACATACAAGACATATCGCCGGGCCAGCCTGGCCCTGGTATTGGCAATGGTCCTGCTGCTCAGCGCCTGCGGCGCCGTTGCCGGACCGAATTTCTCCCTCGCCTCCGGCCCGGTGGCCGCCGCGGTCACAACAGAGGGCGAGACCGGCTATGGCGAGCTCGCGACCGCGCCGGAGCTGGACGTGGCCTTCAACGAGGTCCACGTCTCCACGGTGGATGAGTTCCTGCAGGCCATCGCGCCCCAGACCGTCATTCTCCTGGCCCCCGGCACCTACGATTTGAGCACCGCCTCCGACTACGGCCGGGAGCTGGAGGACGGCTATTACACCTGGCGGGACGCCTATGACGGCGATGAGCTGGTGATCCGCGATGTGGAGGATCTGGTCATCGCGGGCGAGCCCGGGGAGACCGGCGCGGAAATCCTGATCGAGGCAGTCACCCGCTACGCCAACGTCCTGCACTTTGAAAACTGCAGCCAGATCACCCTCTCCGCCTTCACCGCGGGTCACACCGAGGAGCCGGGCATGTGCTCCGGCGGCGTGCTGGCCTTTTCCGGCTGCCGGGACGTGGACGTGGTGGGCTGCTCCCTCTACGGCTGCGGCATCCTGGGCGTCTACGCAGAGAACTGCCGCCGCCTGAACGTGACGGCCACGGAGATCTATGACTGCTCCAACGGCGCGGTCTGGGCCATCGGCTCCCAGGACGTCCGCGTCCAGGGCTGCGACATCCACGACTGTGGCAAGACCTTCGGCATGGCCTTCAATCTCTTCCAGGTCTATACCTCCACGGGCTTCGCCGTGGTCAACAGCGAGATCCACGATAACGCGGCCAGTACCTTCCTGTCTCAGACCTCCTCGGATGAGGTGTATCTGCTGGGCTGCGATATTGAAAACAACTTCCTTCAGCAGATGTTCTTCTTCAACACACTCTCCCCCGTGATCGACGGCTGTGCCTTCCGGGACAACACCGTGGAGAGCGCCTGGTTTGCAAGCGGCCAGTACGCCCGCTCCCTGGACGGCACCAAGCTGGGCCGGGGCGAGCTGGAGGCCATGGAGCAGCAGAGCATGGAATACGCCGGTCCCGTCATCCCCCAGGCCGCCGCGGTGGAGGGCATCCCCACCCAGGAGGGCATGGAGTACCACGTAAGCACGGTGGATGAATTCCTGGCCGCCATCGGCTCCGACACCACGATCTATCTCGACGGCGAGCTCTTCAATCTGAGCACGGCCACCAATCTGGGCGGCTACGGCGGCGAGCACTACTACTGGGTCGACGTCTACGACGGCCCGGGTCTGGTGATCACCGGGGTGGAAAACCTGCGCCTGATCGGCCAGGGCAAGGACAAGACCACGATCGAGGTGGAGCCCCGCTATGCCGACGTGCTGCGCTTTGAAAACTGCTCCAACGTGACCGTGGCCGATCTCACCGCGGGCCATACCAAGGGCGCTCCCGGCTCCTGCACCGGCGACGTGCTGGCCTTTGAATTCTGCGGCGACTTCCACGTGGTGGACTGCGGCCTCTTCGGCTGCGGCGTCTATGGTATCCGCTCCAACAACAGCGTCAGCGGTGAGATCCTCCGCACCGAGATCTACGAGTGCAGCGGCGGCGCGGCCTGGCTCTATAACAGCGACGGCATCCACTTTACCGATTGCCGGGTGCACGACTGCGTCGGCACGATCTTCACGGAGATGAGCGGCGCCACCCACATGGGCAATGTGGGCTATATCTCCCTGAACAATTCCGGCGACTGCAGCTACAACGGCAGCCCCCTGCCCGGCAACGAACAGACCTATGTGGGCGAGGAAGAGCTGGCCGAGGGCGACGATGTCGAGCTGGCCATCCGCTACTATGAAATGGAGCCGGACAGCTTCCGTCTCCACGTGGGCGAGCCCTCCGTGGAGCTGAACGCCTACGACCATCAGAGCAAGGAGATTGTCCCCGCCGAGTGGAGCTGCAGCGACGAGAGCGCCCTGGCCATTGAGGTCACGGAGAGCGGCACCTGCGTCATCACGCCGCTGCAGGCCGTCCAGGGCGGCGTACAGCTCATTGCCTCCTACGGCGGCATGTATGTCAGCACCATCGTCTACGTGGGCGACTGAGCCCCCCGAACAAAAAAGATCTGCGAACCGTTCCCCAAGGTGCCATAGGGAAACTTTGTGAACAGTTCGAAAGTCGGTTCTATAATAAATATTACATTACCATAGGGGCGCAGGAGGAACAAGTGCTTTTCTCCTTGCTGCATGAAGCATAAAACCCGTTTGCAATTCAGCGTGAACTGCAAACGGGTTTTGGATTTGGCTTCTCAATTGAATTGGCCGCGCCGGCCCGCTCACACAGAAGCGATGAAGGCGTCGATCTCCAAAAGGGCCGCGCCCCGGGAAGCGGCGCTGGCGCCGTGACGACTGCGCCGGAAGGAGAAGCCGGTGGATTCAAAGGAGGATTCCTTTCGCACCTTTTCCGCCAGCATCTCGATGTGCTGATCCGTCAGATAGGGATCCAGGAAGCCGCCCAGGATAAAATCGCAGTCGATCAACATGCGGATATTATTGATGGCCAGCGCCAGATAAGACAGGTACTGATCGAAGATCCCCTCGCAGCGGGCGTCCCCGTCCTTCAAGCGCTTGAAGAAGGTCGCGGTGTCCATACCGGTCTCTGCCTCCAGGCTGGCCACCGAGCAATAGGCCTCAAAGCAGCCGCGCCGCCCGCAATAACACTTGGTTCCGTTTGGGACAAGCCGCATATGTTCGATGATGCAGCCGTTGAACTCCCGCCCGTGGAACATCTGTCCGTTCACGATCACAGCGCCGCCCAAGTTGCGGTTAAGGGCAATGTACACGGCATCCTTAATCTCCGGCAGATCCCACAGCTCTGCAAAGGCCGCCACTTCGGTATCATGGAACATGTGACACGGTAGATTGATATGCCGCTGAAACACATCAATGGTCGTGCCTGTGTAGCCCAGAATATCACCGTTTACGATCACCGTTCCATCCTTTGACACAAGGCCCTGCACGGCAATGGCGACACCCAGCAGATGAGCCTCTGGCGTATCCAGTTTATCTGCAAACGCATTGACCAGTTCTCCGAAATGCTTATAGTATGCCTCATTGTTGGAGAAAGGCACTATATAGAATTCTTCCCGGATCACATTTCCGCATAGATCCACCGCACTGATTTTGATGGACTCGCGCAGTAGCTCCACGCCGATCGCGACCACCGACAGCGCCGCCACTGAAATTGCTTGAGCCTTCCGGCCGCCGGTTGACTGATAATAGCCGTTTTTATAGATTATACCTGCAGCGTATAACTCACGCAGGTATTGCGTCACAGTCGGCATACTTAACTGGAGCTTATCCGCAATCTCTTGCTTGGAGATCGTTTTTGCCGCGTAGATTGTCTGAAACACGCGGCTTCGGTTGCTTTTTCCGTATTCCTGTTGACCAATCACATTCCTCATATACGCCCGGATTCCCTCTTCCATGGTAGTCTGTTTTCTTTAGACCGCTTACAAAAAACTGTTTTATGTGTTAATTATAACATTTTCCATTTGCTGTGTAAAGGTTTCGCTAATTTGGGAATATCGCTGGTAAAAAAATAACATACTTTTCGTGCAATATTCCCAATTTTTAAAGGAAAAGATTATCTCGTATTAATAATTGACATATAGCTTTCCGGGAAGTATACTAAAGTCACTTATGAAAGGTCGCTTTCCATAAGTCAACACATTTTAAGAAAGAAGGAAATGCAAAATGAAAAAGCTCGTAGCACTGCTCCTTGCACTGGCCATGGTCTTCGCTCTGGCCGCCTGCGGCAATGCCGCAGCTCCTGCAGCGACCCAGGCTCCCACCGCTGAACCGGCAGCTCCGGCTGTTGACCCAGCTTCGGCTGACAGCTTCCCCACCGGCACAATCACCTTTATTGTTCCCTATGCAGCTGGCGACGGTCTTGACCTCTCCTGTCGCGCCATGCTCGAGTCCCTGGATGTTCCTGTGAACGTTGTTGTCGAGAACATTTCCGGTGGCTCTGGCACCATCGGCCTGTCTGAAGCCATCAACCGCGGCCCCGACGGCTACACCGTGGCGATTCTCTCCAACGGTCCCACCATTGCTCAGCCCCTGCTAAACAAAGAGCTTGCCTACACGCTGGAGAGCTGGCAACCCCTTACCATGATCACCGCTCCTGTTCTGGCTGTTCTGGCCTGCAACACTTCCAAAGGCATTGCAAACAGCGATGACATGAAGGCCTTCCTGGATGGCGACGAGCCCTTCACCGTTGGTGTCCCTTCCATGAGCGGCTTTGGCTACATTGCTGCGCTGACCCTCTTCAGCCAGATGGGCATTACCGACCGTGTGACCTGGGTTGGCTATGATGGTGCTCCCGCTCTGTACCAGGCCTACCTGTCCGGTGAGATTGACTTCGCTACCTTTGATGATAACTTCGCTGCTCAGTATGTGGATGCCGGTGAGAACGTCGTTGTGGGTGTTGTCCTCAACGACGAGCGCAGCCAGTACTTCCCCGATGTCGCCGCTGCCGGCGAGTGGGGTGTTGAGGGGCTGGGCGCGAACATCGGCTTCAAGGTCGCTGCTGTCCCCGCCGGTGCGCCCAAAGAGGTTTGCGACTACTTGGCAGAGAAGATTAACGCCGCCATCATGACTGACGCTTACCAGAATTGGTGCAAGCAGAACTATTTTGGCACCTTTGATCAGCCCTATGATCTCCAGGAGACCACCGATATGCTCTTCTCCGTCCGCGCTCTGAACGCCGAGATGCTGAAGCTGGCTGGCTTGCTCGAGTAATTTCCCCGCTATCTGTCAGGGGATGCTTCCCCCGCGAAGCATCCCCCTCTTTATTCATGTTCCATTTGGGCCTAAGGAGAGATTGATATGAAGGCTTCCAAAGCAAAATCCGATACCATAGTTTTCGCAGTGCTTCTGGTCGCAGCGATATTCTTTTATGTGTGGGGGATCCCTTCACAGATTTATATGACGGCAACGGCAAAGGCCGAGCTATTCTCCCCCGACACCTTTCCGCGCTTTGCCACACTTGTTTTCATCATTTCGGCCGGTATTGGTCTCATTATTTCCCTCTACAGCTATTTCAAAGCGATAAAAGAGGAGGGTAAGCCCGTCCGTGAGAAGAAAGTATGGGCAAGAAACGATATCTACGCCATGCTTATTCCCTATATCGTGTTTGTGCTCTGTGTGATCTACGCCATTCTTTTCCGCCGCCTCGGTGTGATCTGGGCAACCGCACTTATCCCGCCCATCGTTTTATTTGCAATGAAGTGCCGTAAATGGCATTACTATATTATTCTTTACGCTTTCTCCGCTATTCTGTACGTTCTATTTAAATTTGTTCTGCTGGTGCCGCTTCGCTGATAGGAGGTTGATGAAATGTTTGCGAGTTTTATGGAACTTTTCACCTTTAATAACCTTTTGATGATCAACATTGGCGTTGCAGCGGGTATTCTGATTGGTGCAACTCCCGGCTTGAGTGTTTCCTTCGCTGTTACCGTGCTGTTGACCATGACCTACCACATGGATTCCATCGCAGCAATGATGCTTTTGCTTGGCGCCTACTGCGGCGGTATGTTCGGCGGCTCCATCACCGCTACGCTGATCAACACACCCGGCACGGCCAATGCTGTCTGCACCGCGATTGAAGGTTATCCGCTGGCCCGCCGGGGACGAGCGGGCGATGCTATGTATTGCGCACTGGTCTCCTCGACCATCGGAGGCCTGCTTAGCTGCCTGGCGCTTCTATTCTTCGCCCCTCAGCTTGCCAAGATCATTTTGAAGGTGGGCTCTCCCGAGTACTTTGCGCTCTGCTGCTTTGGCATCTTCGCTTCCATCGGCCTGGAAGGTACAAGCTTGACCAATATTCTCAAAGGTGTCATGTCCGCGGCCTTTGGTCTGGTTCTCGCCTGCGTCGGCATGGACCCGGTCTTTGGCTCCACGCGTCTTGCGTTCGGCAGTACCTACATGCTTTCCGGCATCAAGGTAGTCAGCTCCATGCTGGGCGCCTATGCGCTTTGCCAAATATTGGTTAACTGCCGGGAAGTCATCGCTAAGGGTGAGGCCAGCTTGCGCGTTGAGCATGTAGGCAAGCGCACTATGAGCTTCCGCCAGTTCATCAAAAACTGGAAAGTCATCATCAAATCAGCTGTCATTGGCATCATCGTCGGCGCCGTCCCCGGCACCGGCGGCGCTGAAGCCGCCATGATTGCCTACAACGAAGCAAAACGCGCCTCGAAGCATCCCGAGCAATTCGGCAATGGTTCGATTGAGGGTATTCTGGCTGCTGAAACTGCCAACAACGCTGTTACCGGCGCCGCCATGATCCCCATGCTGACCCTAGGCATCCCCGGCGATACGGTTATGGCCATTCTGCTCTCCGCCTTGACAATGCAGGGCATTACTCCCGGCGCGAATCTTTTCCAGGCCGGCAGCACTTGGGTCTATGTCATCATGGGCAGCCTTATCATCATCTACTGCTTCATGTATCTGCAAGGCTCTCTCTGTGTTAACCTTTTTGCACAGGTCGCCCGTATTCCCCAGACAATCATGATCCCCTGTATTGTGGTCATGTGTACCTTCGGCGCCTTTGCGATCAACAACAATATCTTTGAGGTTTTCGTCATGATTGCTTTCGGCATTATCGGTTTCGCTATGAAACGCTTTGGCTTCCCGGTAACGCCGCTGTGCATCTCTCTGGTGCTTGGCGCTCTGTTTGAGACCAATCTGCGCCGTTCCCTAATTCTCTCCAAAGGCAGCTGGTTTGTGTTTTTCACCCGCCCCATCTCCTGCGTTATCCTTATTCTTTCCTTCTTCATGCTCTTCTTCCCCATCATCACAAATCGCCTTACCCATCGTAAAATCAAGAAGCGGGACAGTACGCAGGCTTAAATATATCGCCTCACATGTGGCAGAAGGGAGTTTTCCAATGATACTATCCACCGAAGTCGGCGCTTTGCGCGAGCGGATCGGCGAACGCAGAACCATTGAGATTCTGGCTAAAGCAGGCTTTGACGCCCTTGACTATACCTTCACCCCCTGGATGGAGAGAGGCGAAATGCCCTGGAACAGAAATGACTATGTCGCCTATGCTAAAGAGGTCAACCAAATTGCCGCCGATAATGGCATCTACTTTAATCAGGCCCATGCGCCTTTCCTGTTTCATGCCAGCTATTTGCCCGATTGGGACCGTGAAATAATGCCGCTGCAGATTCGCTGTATGGAGTCCTGCGCTCTTCTGGGGATTCCTCACATGGTCGTTCACCCTATCCACCATCTCCCCTACGAGAAGAACAAAAAGGAAATCTGGGATCTCAACTTTGAATACTACCATCGGCTGCAGCCCTATGCCAAAGAGTTTGGTGTAAAAATTAGTCTGGAAAACATGTTCGGCCGGGACGAGCGGCGCAACTGCTTTGTTGGTGATATGTTCTCCAACCCCTATGAATACGCCGAGTTCTTTGACGCACTGGGCGATACGGAGAATTTTATATGCTTGGTAGATACCGGCCATTCAGGCATTGTCGGGGAAGATGCGGGCGAAACGATCCGCGTTTTAGGCAGCCGCGTAAAGGGTACACATATCAACGACAACTGCTTCCGCGGTGATGATCACCTAATACCCTATGAGGGAACAATCGACTGGAACGACGTCATGAAAGCCTTGGCAGAAATCCACTATGAGGGTGATCTCACCTTTGAAGCTCTGCACCTCTACGAGAATCTTGAGGAAGATTTCTATTTGACGAAGGCCACCTACCTCCACGATGTCGGTCGCTACTTAATCGCTAAATTTGAAAAGTATTCCCGAGAACTCGCCTAAACAGATATTCGTCTTTTAGAGTTACCTCTTTAAACGGAGGTCGATCTCGTCGCTGCACGATCTCCGTTTCCCTTTGCGCAAAGCAGCAGCGGCAGAAGGAGAAAGGCATGAAAGGCACATATTTCCTGGGAAATAAACAGTTTGAGACTAAAGAGATTGATCTGCGGGAGATCCGGGAGGACGAAGTCCTCCTCAAAGTCGAGGCCTGCGGCATCTGCGGCACGGACGTACATATCTATCACGGCGACAAAGGCTCCGCCGAGGTAGTGCCTCCCGTCATCCTTGGCCACGAGCTGGCAGGGATCGTCGAGCAGATCGGCAGCAGGGTCAGCACCGTCAAGGTTGGCGACCATGTCACCGTCGATCCCAACATCTACTGCGGCAAGTGCCACTACTGCAAGATCGGCAAAAAGCATCTGTGTGAGAATCTGTATGCCATCGGCGTCAACCGGAACGGAGGCTTTGCCGAAAAGTGCATCGTCCCCGAGACCCAGTGCTACAAACTGCGCGACGATACTCCCATACGCTACGGCGCTATGGCGGAGCCGCTGGCCTGCTGCATTCACGGCATCGATCTGGCGGATATCCGTGCGGGCGACACCGTTTGCGTCATCGGCGGCGGCGCTATCGGCCTCTTGATGCTGCAGCTGGCCCGTCAGGCCGGCGCCTCCAAGGTGATCCTCAGCGCTCCCGGCGAGCTCAAGCACAAAGTGGGTCTGGAGTTGGGGGCGGATGCGGTCATTGACCCCCGGGCCGAGGATCTGCAGCAGCGCATCCAAGAGGAGCTGGGCCAGCCCGGCGCCGATGTAGTCATCGAGTGCGTGGGCACGGAGCTGTCCGTCACCCAGGCCTTCTCCATCGCCAAGCGGGGAACCAAAGTTCTGCTCTTTAGTGTGCCCAAGCCGGGCGCCACCTTCCCCCTGGATCTGAGCGAGGTCTACCAGAAGGAACTTAAGATCTGCGGCTCCTTCATCAATCCCGATACCCAGGGCCGCGCCGTGGAGATGATCAACAACGGCCGTATTCGCCTCGATCCCATCATCACCCACTCCTATCCGGTAGAGCAGCTGGAGGAGGGCATCAAAAAGCAGATGAGTAAAGACTCCATCAAAGTCATCATCGAACCAAAATAAAAACTTCGCCAAACACAGGAGATATGTTATTATGATTCAGCAGGTAATGACCGCTCCCAAGCGAATTACCTTCCGGGAAGTCGATCTTCCCGCCGTAAAGGAACAGGACGTCAAGATCAAGATCCATCGCATCGGCGTGTGCGGCTCCGACATCCACGTCTGGCACGGAACCCATCCCTTTACCTCTTACCCGGTCACCCAGGGACACGAGGTCTCAGGCGAGATCGTAGAGCTGGGCGCCGGCGTTCAAGGTCTGCGCGTAGGCCAGAAGGTCACCATCCAGCCGCAGGTGGTCTGCGGCAAGTGCTACCCCTGCACCCACGGCAAGTACAATCTGTGCGAGGAGCTGAAGGTCATGGGCTTTCAGACCACCGGCACCGCATCCGAATACTTCGTCTGCCCCGCCGTAAAGGTGACGCCGCTGCCGGAGGACATGTCCTACGATGAGGGTGCCATGATCGAGCCGCTGGCCGTCGCCGTCCACGCGGTGCGCAAGTTCGGCGATGTGCAAGGCAAGGACGTCTGCGTTCTGGGCGCCGGAACCATCGGCAACCTGGTGGCCCAGGTGGCCAAGGGCCTGGGGGCACGAAAGGTGATGATCACCAGCCATGGCGGCAAAAAGATGGAGGTCGCCCGGGCCTGTGGTATCCACCGGGTGATCGACACCCATGCGGAGGATTTCGGAGAGGCTTTTCTGGAGACCTTCGGCCCCGACAAGGCCGATGTGATCTATGACTGTGCCGGCACCGATCTCACCATGGGACAGGCGATCCGGTACGCCCGCAAGGGCAGTACAATCATCCTGGTGGCCGTCTTCGGTAAGATGGCCAATGTGGATCTGGCCGTTCTCAATGACCACGAGCTGGATCTCAACACCACCATGATGTACCGCTCGGAGGATTATGACACCGCCATCGAGCTGGTGAACAAGGGCCTTGTCAGCCTCAAGCCCCTTATCAGCGCTCACTTCGCTTTTAAGGATTATGAGAACGCCTATCACTTTATCGACGCCAACAAGGCCTCCTGCCTCAAGGTCATCATCGATGTAAACGATTGATAGGAGCATAAACTATGATTATCGACCATGATATCCATCTGCATACGCACTTGTCCCGTTGTGGCAAGGACGACGCCACGGTTCAGAATTATGTAAACCAAGCTTCGCGTTTTGGCCTGAAGCTGCTTGGCTTTACCGACCATCTGTGGGATGACAGCTACACAGGCTCCGAGTCGATCTACGAGGGTGCCAATACCGCTGTTCCCTTCTATCGCGGGCAGAACGTCCCCCATGTGCTGTCCCTGCGCCAGGAGATCGCAGCAGTGGAGCATCCGGGGATCCGCATTCTTCTAGGCGCAGAGGTAGAATACGACCCCTGGCGGCACGATCTGGCCATCACCGAGGCCAACGCCGAGCAATTCGACTACCTCATCTTCCCCAACAGCCATACCCATATGGTCATGCCCAAGTCCTACTATGAGGACAAGCGCAAGCATATCGACTTTATGATGATGGCTTTTATGGATATTATGAAAAGCCCTCTGCGCAAATACCTTGTCACCATGGCCCACCCCTTCTGCGCCGTGGCCTGCCCCTACGGCTACGAGGAGATGCTGGGGATTATCACAGACGACGAGTATCGACGCTGCTACGACGCCTGCGCCGATAACGGCATCGCCGTGGAGATCAACCTCTCCAAATTCCGCAAGTACAGCGTGGGACAGATCCTGGAATCCAATAACCTGCGGCAGTTTCGCATCGCCAAGGAGTGCGGTTGCCAATTCACCTTCGGCTCGGACTCCCACACTATGTGGCACCAGGAGGATTTCCACAACTTTTATGTGGTCGCCGGTGCCATTGACCTCACGGCAGAGGACTTGAGTCCCTTTGTGCGCTCATAAGATTAGGCGGAAGCGATGATTCGCTTCCGTAGTAATGATTTGATTCAAACCCGCCATTCTCGCCGCTGGCGCGGCAACCGAATGGCATGCGTAAAAATCCCCATGCGCCACGAGCTTTCCTGTGTCGTGGTGCGATTCACGACGCATGGGGATTTAAGTGACCACATGAAAAAGGGGCTGTCTCAAAAGGCAGCCCCGGAAGAAGTGCAGTCAAGACCTCCGGCTTAGCCAGAGGCTTGATCAGGCCCTGGAAGGGCCTGTTACGAGCAGCCCCTAAAGGGGCCCGAAAGGTTTGCCAACCGCAGGCTTTTTCGGGCCGCCACTTAGGGGCTGCTTTTATGTCTTATTGTTTCTTGCGATCCGTAAACGGATTATTTTGGTCGCTATTGCTGTTCTTGATTTTTCCGTACCATGCTCATCCGATAGTTCACAATTTGTCCCTATCGCACACGGCACTTTGGCTCGCAGATCTTTTTTGCTTGTAAAGGGATTACTGCAGCTTTTCCAGGTAGTCCACGATGCGCTGTACGGTGTACAGCTCCGCGGCGGCCTCGTCGGAAATGGTGACGCCGAACTCATCCTCAAGCTCCATGATCAGCTCGACCACATCCAGGGAATCGGCGCCCAGATCGTCGATGAGGTTGGTCTCCAGGGTGACGGTTTCGGGATCCAGCTCAAACTGGCTGGCAAGCGCGTCTCTGACTTTTTCGAAAATCATAACAAATCTCCTTTTGCAGTTGTTTAGTTATGGATTTTATTCTCTTGTTCTCTGCCGGGGAGTTCAGTGGGGCCGTCCCCTCTGATTGTTCGTCCGCAGACGAAAAACCAATTCGATGTTTTTTCCGGCGGCGTGTACGTCGGAAAAAACTCCTCTCACGCAGCGAACGTGCGGCCCTCAGGCCGTGCGCTGAGCGAAGTGCCAGCTTTTTCAAAGGAAAGGCTTCCGCCTTTCCTTTGCGTCTTTATGCCCACTCGCGGGACTGGGGCTTATTGCTCGGGGTCTCGGGCTTGACGTAGGAGACCACCACGCGGCGGTTCGGCTCCACACCGGTGGAGCTGGTGGTGACGCCCTCATAGTTCTGCAGAGCCGTGTGGATCACATGGCGCTCATAGGAGTTCATCGGCTCCAGGGCCATGCTGCGCTTGTACTTGATGGCTTTCTCCGCCATCTTCTCGGCCAGGTGGGTCAGGGACTCCTCCCGCTTGCTGCGGTAGTTCTCGGCATCCACACTGATGTGCATGTGCTTGTCGCTGCCGCGGTTGACCACATAGTTGGTCAGGTGCTGGATGGCGTCCAGAGTTTCGCCCCGGCGGCCGATGATAGCGCCCATGCCGCTGCCGGAGAGATTGACGTTGATGCCGCCGTTGTCGCGGGGGCCGATCTCAATGTCCGCCTTGACATTCATGCGCTCCAGCAGACCGGTCAGAAAGCTGCGGATCGCGGCGTAGTCGGCGTTCTCGTCCACAACGGGGGCGGGCTGCTCGGCCTTCACAGGGGCAGGTGCGGGCTCCGCCTTCTTCTCCTCCTTTACGGGTGCCGGCTTTTTGGCGGTCTTGGGGGCGGCGGCCGCTTTGGCCTCCTGCTTCGGGGCCTCGACAGCCGGCTCGTCCTTGGTCTCGTAGTTCACGCGAACCACGGCCGGGACGGCGCCGATCCCCAGGAAGCCGGACTTCGGGCGGGTGACGACCTCGTAGCTGTAGCTCACGTCGTCCTCGTCCAGGCCCAGTTCAGCCAGGGCGGCCTTCAGCGCTTCTTCCACGCTGCGGCCGGATTTTTCCAAAGATTTGATCATAGTCGAATACTCCTTATTCGGTGACGGAAGGATCCTCGGCGGTCTCGCTCAGCACCTCGGCGCTCTCAACCGCAGTCTCGGCGGCAGCTTCCACCGTCTCCACGACGGTTTCGGCCTGCTCCACGGCAGCGGTGCTCTCCTCCACGACGCTCTCGTCGATGGAAGCGGCGCCCTCGGATTCCAGCGCGGCGGCCTCGGTGGCCTCGGCGGCCGTCTCCGGGTTGGTGAAGCGATCGGGCACATAGGCACGGCCACGGGCATAGCGGCGGTTGCCGACCTGGGAGGCGGGCTTCTCCGCTTCCTTGATGCCCAGGCGCTCGCGGCGGGCGGCGCGGTCAGCGCGGTCCAGCGCGGCCTTGCGCTCTTCCAGCTTCTGCTTTTCGTTGGCCTGGATCTTCTTCTTGCTGGTGTTGGCGTTTTTCTCGGTCTTGCCCTCGGCCTTGAGACGTTCGGTCTCCAGGCGCTTGGCCTCCAACTCCTTCTCCCGCTCACTGCGGCGGGCGGCGCGCTCGGCCTCTTCGATCTCCAGCTGCTTGCGGTAGTGCTTGGTCAGCAGATAGTCACGGGCAATGCCGAAGACGGAGTTGGCAATCCAGTAGATGCCCATGGCGGCGGGCATGACAAAGCAGATCCAGATCGAGGTGAGGGGCATGACCAGATTCATGCTCTTCATCGTCGCCTGGGCCTGATCGGTGCCGGGGCCGGCAGCGGGCGGATTGATGGCGGTGCTGATCTTCATGGACGCCCAAGACAGGAAGGCCGACACGAAGGGGATCAGGAACAGGCCGATGGCGGCCCAGGTCCAGTTCCCGTTCATGAAGAAATTCCACTGGGGCTGATCGCCCAGGTTCAGACCGATGAACGAAAAGTCGATGTTCAGCAGGTTGGGGTCCAGCTTGTCGGCGAGCTCGGTCTGCACCAGATCCCAGTTGTTATGCAGGATCTTGGTCAGCTCGATCTCGGCGTAGGCGCTGGCGCGGCCGGAAGCGGCCGTGTACAGGCCCTTCTCCACAAAGAACTCCTGCAGCGTGGTGACAAACTCCTGACTCACAAACATCATGCGGGTCAGGGGCTGACGGATCACGCTGTACAGGGCGATCAGGATGGGGAAGGGAATGAGGGACCAGAGGCAGCCGGACATGGGGTTGACGCCCTCTTCCCGGTATAGCTTCTGCATCTCCTCGTTGAGTTTCTGGGGGTTGCCCTCATGACGGCGCTGCAGCTCCTGAATCTGCGGCTGCAGACTCGTCTGGCGCATCATGCTTTTTTTGCTTTTGGCCATGAAGGGGGCCAGGATCAGGTTCACCACCAGGGCGAACAGGATCACCGCCCAGCCATAGCTGCCGGTCAGGTTGTACAGCCAGACCATCAACTTGGCAAAAGGCCAGGTAATGATTTCCCCGAATGACATTCGGCATACTCCTTCTTAAGTGGAAATGGGGCGTGCTCGTTCAGGGCACGGGGTCATAGATGCCGCGCTTCCCGTGATAAAAGGGATGGCAGCAGCAGATGCGTCGCAGGGCCAGCCAGCCGCCCTTCCAGGCGCCATACTTGCTGATGGCCTGCAGCGCATACTCCGAGCAGGTGGGTTGAAAACGGCAGCAGGGGGCCCGGTGCGGAGAGATATGCCGCCGATAAAAGCGGATCAAAAACAAGAAAAGCTGTTTCATTGCCTCAATCCCAGACTTTCACACGCGCGCAGAAAGGCGGCGTTGAGCTTCCGGTACTCGCTCCCCACCGCCCGCGACCGGGCGACGATGACAATGTCATGGCCCTGTCTGAGCTGGGGGGCGTTGAGCCGGTAGATCTCCCGCAGGCGGCGGCGCACCCGGTTGCGGACCACGGCGTGCCCGAGCTTGACGGACACGGTGTAGCCCAAGCGGTTCTCCCCCAGGCGGTTAGGCCGGGCATAGACCACCAGATAGGGTGTGACGGCGCTCTTGCCTTTCGCGTACAGCCTTCGAAAGTCGCTGTTCTTTTTTAAAGTCCCACGCACTTTCATGGCTGTTTTTGCTCCATACACCGAAAGGGCGGATCGCTCCGCCCTAAAACTGTCGTGTTTTCAACCTGCTCACGGGGTGGCTCAGTAGCTGAGTTTCGCTCTGCCCTTCGCTCTGCGGCGGGCCAGAACCTTGCGGCCGTTGGCAGTCGCCATTCTCTTGCGGAAGCCGTGCTCTTTCTTGCGCTGGCGCTTCTTGGGCTGATAGGTACGAAGCATTTCGTTGCACTCCTTTCAGGTCAAAATACTCAACATCCCGCCGGGTTGACGGGAAGTAGTTGATAAGGGAAGTAGTTGATAAAGGAAAAACTCCCCGGCAGCATGGGCTGCCGAGGAGTTATTATAGCCGATGAAACGGGATTTTGTCAATCTTTTTTTACTTTTACAGGCCGTCATTCCTGCTTTTGCGGATAAAAACAATCCCGTTCCCATTTTAATGGGTTCGTTTCAATGTAATTCCATATCTTCAGATAATCGTTTTCTCCGCGGATCACATGATCGTGATAGGAACGCTGCCAGAGTTTCCGGCCACAGTTTTGGTTTGACAGGCGCTTCAATATGGAGACAAACCTTGGAATCGCGGCGTTTGTAGGGGCCGGCGTCCCCGACGGCCCGTTTTCCGTGATTTCTACCAGAAGATGAATGTGGTTGGGCATGATTACATAGTTCTCAACAGAGAGCCACGCATATTGCCTGTTGATCTCCCGGAGCGTTTCTTCCACGTTTCTTCCGTATGTTGAAAGCCGCAGCTGCGGGCCGTCGAGGACGCCGGCCCCTACGGATATCTCCGAAAGAATGCATTTCCTGTCCTGCGTACAAATCGTCAGGAAATAGGCTCCCGGCGAACTGTAATCGTAATTCTCAAGGCGCGTTCGCTTTCGCCGTGGATGATCCATACTTGTAAATTTTTACTTTTTCAGATCCTCGCCGCGGATGTACTTGCCCAGGGGCTTGAAAACCAGAGCGCCGACCACCAGGCAGATGACCATATCGACCAGCATGTAGCTGCCGTTATACAGGAAAGAGTAGAACCAAGGGGTGGTCATGGTCATGCCGAAAAAGCTCTCCGGCATGTACTCGCCCCAGACCCACACGCCCACCAGATAGTGGACCAGGAAGCGGGCCAGGCTGCCC
>CACYOR010000007.1 GCA_902775985.1 Oscillospiraceae bacterium | reverse complement strand
CCCCACGGCGAGAGCAGCATCTGCAACATCTACTACGACACGCCCGACTACCGGCTGATCCGCGATTCCCTTGAGAAACCCGTCTATAAAGAGAAACTCCGGCTGCGCAGCTACGGCCGGGTGATGCCGGAGGAAAAGGTGTTTCTGGAGCTAAAAAAGAAATATCGGGGCGTCGTCTACAAGCGGCGTATCGAGCTGGCCGAGGATCAGGCCGTCGCCTATATGGCCGGGCGCTGCGAGCTCCCCTATGACTGCCAGATCGGCCGGGAGATCGATTACTTCCGCCTCTTCTACCGGGGGCTGGAGCCCGCCGTCTACCTCTGCTACGACCGCTCCCCCTGGTTCAGCGCCGAGGATCCCAATCTGCGCGCCACCTTCGACAAAAACATCCGCTGGCGGCAGGAGGACATGGACCTGAGCGCCCCCATCGGCGGCGAGGCGCTGCTGCTCCCCCATCAGTCCCTGTTCGAGGTCAAGACCGCCGGGGCCATTCCCCTGTGGCTGGTGGAGGCCCTGGACCGCTCCGGCGCCCGGAAGGCCAGCTTCTCCAAATACGGCGAGGCCTATCAAAGCCTGTGCAAAGAAAGGATCGGTGTTACCTGTGCTTGAGAAAATCTTCCAGTCTGTTTATAATAGTTCCGAGGCGCTCAGCGTCTCCGCGTTTCTGATCGTGATCGGCTCGGCCCTGGTGCTCGGCGCGCTGCACGCGCTCCTCTACGGCTTCAACAACCGCAGCAGCAAGAGCTTTGCCGTCACGCTGGCCACGCTCCCCGCCATCGTGAGCGTGGTGATCCTGATGGTCAGCGGCAGCATCGGCGCCGGCGTGGCTGTGGCGGGCACCTTCTCCCTGGTGCGTTTCCGCTCGGCTCCTGGCTCGGCCAAGGAGATCGCCGCGGTGTTCACCTCCATGGCCCTGGGCCTGGCCTGCGGCATGGGCTACCCCGGCTTCGCCTTTCTCTTCGGGCTGATCCTGGCTTTGGCCGACACGCTCTATGCCCACAGCTCCTTCGGGGAGATCCGGGGCGGCTCCCTGCACAAGACCTTACTGATCACCGTGCCGGAGAGTCTGGAATACAACGGCGTCTTTGATGACATCTTTTCCGAATATACCCGCGAGGCCCGGCTGGTCCGCGTCAAGACCACGAATCTGGGCAGCCTCAACCGCCTGAGCTACGAGCTGACGCTCAAACGCCCCGGCTGCGAAAAGGCCATGATCGACGAACTCCGCTGCCGCAATGGCAACCTGGAGATCTCTCTCGGGGAGCAATCCACCGAGCATAACGAACTGTGAAAGGAGTTACCACCATGCGTTTTACACATAAAATTCTGTCCGGCGCACTCTGCGCCGCGCTCTCTGTCAGTCTGCTCAGCGGCTGTGGGGCCAGCGCCTCGGCGGCCGATTCCCTCGCCGCGCTAACGCTCGCCCCCCTCAGCACCGCCGTCACCGCCGCCGAGGCGGAGAGCGACGCCATTCTCATCACCCTCAGCGACAGCGGCTGTGCCTGCGCCGACAGCAGCGTCCAAATCGACGGCAGCACCGTCACCATCACCGCCGCGGGCGATTACCTGCTCACCGGTTCCCTCTCCGACGGCCAGATCGTCGTGAACGCGCCGGAGGATGCCAAGGTCAAGCTGATCCTGGGCGGCGTCTCGATCCTCAAAAGCGGCCACGCGGCCATCTACGCGCTCAGCGCCGACAAGCTGGTTCTCTCCACCCAGGCGGGCAGCGAGAACCTGATCCAGTCCAGCGGGGAATTCGTCCAGACGGACGAGAACAAGGTGGACGCGGCCGTCTTCGCCAAATGCGACCTGACTCTCAGCGGGGAGGGTGTGCTGAACATCAGCTGTCTGCAGGGCCACGCCGTGGTCTCCAAGGACGACCTGAAGCTCAAGAGCGGCACCGTGAACCTGGAGGCGGGCAGCAAGGGTCTCTCCGGCAAGGACAGCGTCAGCATCGAGGGCGGCGTCCTGAACGCCGACGTGGGCACCGACGCGCTCTACTCCGCCAACGACGAGGACAGCACGAAGGGCACGATCACCGTCTCCGGCGGCGTGCTGAACCTGCTGTGCCAAAAGGACGGCCTGGACGCCAGCGGCGCCATTCTGATCGAGGGCGGCGAGATCGTTCTCAACGCCGGCAACGGCAGCGAGGGCAAGGGTGTCACCTCCGACGCCGATATCACGATCCGCGGCGGCAGCCTGAGCGTCAGCTCCTATGACGACGCGGTGCACGCGGGCGGCTCCGTCACCGTCAGCGGCGGCGAGCTGATCCTCGCCAGCATGGACGACGGCATCCACGCCGACGCTACCCTCACCATCACGGACGGGACCGTCACCGTCAGCCAGAGCTACGAGGGTCTGGAGGCCCAGGTCATCGACATTCAGGGCGGCTTCCTCTCCGTCCGGGCCAGCGACGACGGTCTCAACGCCGCCGGCGGCAGCGACGGCTCCAACGCCATGGGCCTCTTCGGCGGCGACAGCTTCCGCGGCGGTTTCGGCGGCCAAATGGGCGGCGGCTTTGACAGCGACAGCAGCGCTTCCCTGACGATCTCGGGCGGCACCCTGTACGTGAACGCCGACGGCGACGGGCTGGACTCCAACGGCTATCTCACCGTCTCGGGCGGCACGGTCTACGTCTCCGGCCCCACCAACAGCGGCAACGGCGCCATGGACTACGGCATCGAGGCCAGTATCAGCGGCGGCACGGTCATCGCCGTGGGCGCGGCCGGCATGGCCGAGAACTTCGGCCAGAACTCCAGCCAGGGCAGCATCCTGCTGAACCTCTCCGGCACCCAGGCGGCAGGCAGCACCGTCTCCCTCTGCGACGAAAACGGCACAGTCCTCGCCAGCTTCCAGCCCGAAAAGAGCTACAGCTCCGTGGTCATCAGCACCGCGGGTCTGGTGCAGGGCGGCGTTTACACCGTCACCGCCGGCACCGAGACCCAGACCATCACCCTGGACAGTCTGATCTACGGCGGCGGCATGTGCATGGGCGGCTTTGGCGGTCCGATGGGCGGCCACGGCGGCTTTGGCGGTCCGATGGGCGGCCAGAACGGTATGGGTGGTTTTGATCCCTCCCAGATGGGCGAGGCGCCCGAGGGCTTCGATCCCTCCCAGATGGGCGGCATGCAGGGCGGCCACGGCACGCAGGGCGGCTTCGGCGGCCACGGCCATCCCTGAAAAACAGAATCCCATACGTCAAAGGCCGCCTGCGTGTTTTTGCAGGCGGCCTTGATGTTTTATTCTGGAACGGCTGTGTCAAAGCTCCCGATCCCGCAGGATCAGCAGATTCACCCGGCCGCTGTGGGCGGTGCAGGCGTCCAGCGCGACGACGCCGGGGCCATAATAGGGACTGAAATCCGCGTCCGCGCCGAACTCGGAGCCGCGGTGCTCATAGACGGCGTGGCCATAGGAGCAGTGCCAGTGGCCGCAGAGGATCGTCTTTTTCTCCAGGCAGGACTGGGCCGCGTTCATGCCGTTACACCACCGCGCCCGGCGCCATTCCGCCTGCGTGGCCTCCCGCCAGTCGGCGCGATAGCGGCAGCGGCCGTTTGCCTCCTGAAAGCTGGGGATCCAGCCGTGCACGAAGACATAGCGCTCGGTCTCGTAGTACTCCCGCGTCGCGGGGATGATCTGTCGGTAATAGGGCGTGTCCTGCGCCGCGGCGGCAAAGGCCAGATTGTGCTCCAGGGCCTGCGCCTCGTCATAGCCGGTCAGCTGCAGGGCCGTCCCATAGGTGCCGTTGCTCACATGATGCCGGACCGGCAGGCCCTCGTCGACGGTGACCAGCTCCTCATAGAGGTCCTCATGATTCCCGCGCACCAGGATCACCGCGTCTTCATCCATAAGCTGCAGGATGAAGCGCTGCATCGCAACGGCCTCCTGTCCGCGGTCAAAGATATCCCCCAGGATAATCAGCTTGTGGGGCTCCGGGTCGGTGAAATACCCCGCCTCATCCAGCGCCCTGTGAAATTCGGTATAAAAGCCGTGAATATCGGCGGTGACGTAGTATTTCATCGTTTCTGTCCCATTGTCCTTATGGCGCTCACATCAGCGGCGCCGCGGCTTACCGGCCGCTTTCCGCCGGATCGCCTCCGCATAGTCCTCAAAGGTTGCGATCTTATCCGCCATGGAGACGATGGCGCCCTCCAGAGAGTTGGGCGGCTTGCTCCCGGCGAAGGGCCACATATGCCGGGAAATCGCGTCCTCTGTCTTCTCCGAGAGCTCGCCCACCAGCTTGCGGGCGGTCTCCACGGAATCCGCTGGATGCTGTCGGAGGCATTCCTCCTGGGAACCATATTTCTTCTCCCGGCCCAGAATCCCCAGATCATGGCAGAGGGAGCCGGTGACCACGGCGGGAATATCGGTGGCGATATGCAGTTTTCGCAGCGCATAGCACAGGCCCAGGCTGGCGAGAGCGACCCGCATGGTGTGATCGCCCACCGTGGACAGCTTGTGATGCTTCTGCTGAAAGGCCCGGCGCATCTCCTCGGAACGCAGGATCTTATTGCCATAGAGCTGCAGATCTTTCTGTGCTCTCTCCTTGTGCGCTTCGTGCCGGTTTCGTTTGATTGGCAAGGATCGATCCTCCCCCGCGTTTTGTTCGATGGTTATTATAGCACAGATTCCGAATAAAGAAATAGAATCCAAGCAAAAGAAAAATCCGAACCCATCAAGTGTGGTCCCTTTTTACCAGCAGTGAGCGGCTCTTTCAACAACTATTGTTCCCGTTTAGCCAATCGAATACTATCTCAGAGATCGGAGATTATCCGGTCTCTTTTTATTCTCCGAAGGAGGGCTGCCATGGACCTTTTGGACATATACGTGGATGGCGATCTATTCTATCATCCCCAGAGAAAAAATCCAAGAATTAGCACTGCCGCACAGGGATAACACTGTATCTGTTACGGGAGAAGGAACAGCGACCTTCACATACACAGGTTCGGCCATAAAGCATCTTCCGAAAGCCCGCGATTTATGATATACTCTATCTCGACGAACCGGTATTTGCGTGAAAGGGTGAAATCAGGTGACCTACAAAGATATTGTCCAGCACAAAGAAATCCTTGAATGTGGTCGCATGCTGCCAGAATACTGGATGCTCAGTTTTCGCTGAGAATGAATGGCCAGAGGGTTTTGTGATAGCTTGCATATATCCCAATTATAAGAGGTAACACGATGACCTGGACGTGCCCAAAGTGCGGAAGAGAGTTCAAGAAGACAAACCAGGAGCATTACTGTAAAAAGCCCCAAAGCATGGATGAATATATCGCCGCCCAGGATGAATCCGTCCGCCCCAGATTGCAGCGTCTTCGCGCTATCATCCATGAAGCCATACCGGATGCGGAAGAAAGAATATCTTGGTCGATGCCGACTTTCTGGAAAGGAACAAATCTAATTCATTTTGCTGTATTCAGGAAGCACATTGGCCTCTATCCGGGGGCGGAAGCAGTGGCTGCGTTTGCTGAGCAACTGACCGATTTTGATGTCAATAAAGGTACGATCCGTCTTTATCATGATCAGGAGTTGCCGGAAGCGCTGATCCGCGAAATAGCGCAATGGTGCTATGAATCCTATGTAAAATGATCCCGGCAAATCCGGATTTTGCCACAAATAATACTTGAGGTTCTTGTGACTCAGAAAGCAAGGAAAACAATGAGAAAAGAAATCTTATGTTTCGGTGACTCCAACACATGGGGCTATACGCCCGGCACAGGCGTTCGGTATGCTCCCGATGTCCGCTGGACCGGGGTCATGGCTCAGGTGCTCGGTGAAAACTATCATATCATAGAGGACGGGCTCAACGGGCGCACCACCAGTTTTGATTTCCCTTGGAGTGAATGCAGAAACGGCCAGTCTGCCCTCCCCTATGCACTGCTGTCCAACAAGCCGCTTGATCTTCTTATCCTTGCACTTGGTATTAATGATTTGACAGTTGTTGATTCCGGTTTTTCGGCAAAAAGCGTTGCTGCTCTGATCCGAAAAACACGTATGCTGCAGGCAGTCCCGGATTCGGGAACTTCAGTCTTCCCGAATGGAGAGAAAATACTGATTGCTGCACCTGCCCCGGTCCATCCGGACTATGATCGCATGTACGCTGTTCCTTATTATGAGGACTCCTGCCGCTTAGCCGAAAAATACAGAATCATAGCCGAAGAAAACGGCGTATATTACCTGAATGTCGGTGATTATGCTTCCGCCTCGCCGATAGACTGCGTCCATTTCTCCCTGGAATCTCACAAAGCGTTGGGCTTGGCCATGGCGGAGAAAGTAAAGGCAATATTGCAGTAATAATTATGCCATGCGCAGGGGAACCGCCGCCGATCCTCACGAACTTGAGAAGACCACATTCAACTATCAGAAGTACAGCATTGAAGATGTGAGTAAGACGCTTGACCGCCGCAAGGGAAACACCTGCAAAGTCAGCCCTTACAGGTTGCTCATCAACGATGGACATTATTATCTGCTCGCTTTTGATGACAGGGTTCAGGCTAAATCTACCCTTTTTATGCAAATAATAGACGCTTTCAAAATTCAATATGGGTACTGTTTGAAATGTGCCTAACTTTTTTGCAAGAAAAGAGGGCTAAATCGCAGAAAATAAAAAAAGATTCCGAACCATAAATACAAGACTCGAACTTGTGACCTCCCGCACGTCAAGCGGATGCGCTACCAGCTGCGCAACAATCGATTTACTAAAAAAGTGATAGTTCAGTTGGTTCGAGTTCGTATTCTTCGTATTCATGATAACGGATGGCAGCTTGTTGACAAGTTGAGAATGCAGTGATAAACTATATTCATTCGGTTTCCTAACTATTCGGAAGCCGCACGAAAATCGATTGTCTACACAAGAAAGGAGTATCTGTATGAAAACAGACAAAGAAGAAAAAATCCTTCCCGAGATCTCCAGACGTACATTCCTGAAGGGCAGTGCTGCAAGTGCTATCGGCCTTGCCTCCATGGCATTTTTGGGCGGTCCTGTCGCCCATGCCGAAGCGGAAGCAGAGGCTTCTCCTTCCGAGGAAGCTTCCTGGCTTGGCGAAGAGCCCGTAATCTCTGAGAGCGACATTGTAGAAGAGAAAAACGTTGATGTCGTCGTAATCGGTGCCGGTGTTGCCGGTGTCTCTGCCGCCCGTTCAGCCGCCGAGAACGGTGCAAAAGTTGCTCTGTTTGAAAAAGCGGAGGCTCCTCAAGGCCGCGGCGAGGACTATGCTGTCATCAACGGCAAACTGCAGGAGCGCTTTGGTAAGGAACACCTTGACCCGGATGATGTCGTTGATCGTCTTATGCAGGATTTCCTCTATCGTGCCAAGCGTCCGATCCTGAAGAGATGGGCCGAAGAGTGTGCCGATGCCTTTGACTGGTTTATCGCATCCAAAGAAGATCTTTTCATCGGAGATACTACCCTCGCTGATATTCCGGATGAACATAAAGATCTTTTCCTTGTCCCGCATCGTTGGCCGCTTCCCGAGACCTATGATTGGCACCGCGAGTATTATCCGATCTTCCCCGTCACCATGTATTTCCCGAAGGGGCAGGCCGCTATGCTTCCGTATCACCTGCAGAAGGGCATCGACACCGGCAATCTTGAAGCAAACTTTGGTTGGTTTGCCATCAAGCTTCTGCGTGAGGACGGAGGTCGTGTCAACGGTGTTATTGTGAAAAACCCGGATGGAAAGTATGTCCGTGTCAACGCGGCAAAAGGTGTGGTTCTGGCAACCGGTGATTATGAGAACAATCCGGAAATGCTGAAGCACTTCTGCCCCGAAGTCGTCGAAAACAATATCGGAATCCTCTGGTTTAACAAAGATGTGGAAGGCAATCCGACCAACACTGGTGACGGCATCAAGATGGGCAAGTGGATTGGCGCCAAGATTCAAAGCTCCAAGAACCACGCTCCGATGATTCATCACATGGGCGGTGTTATGGGTATCGCCCCCTTCCTGCTCCTTGACAAGAATGGCAAGCGCTTCTGCAACGAGGATTGCCCCGGCCAGCAGTTGGAAAACCAGATCGAGCTTCTCAAGGACACCACTGCCTACCAGATTTTCGACTCCAGTTGGAAAGATCAACTTGAATTCATGCCCGCTTCTCACGGTGTCGCATGCTATCACAGTGAAATTGAGCCCCAGAACAACACCGGCAACCGCAACTATGTCTCCGAGGCCAGACTTGAAGGGTCTGTTGAAAGCGGTGCAACATTAAAGGGCGATACGCTGGAGGAGCTTCTGGATCAACTGGATATCGATAAAGAAGCCGCCCTCAAGTCCATCGAGCGCTATAACGATCTTGCGCACGGCGGTGATGATGAAGATTTCCACAAATCCGCCTGGAGGCTGTTCCCCGTCGAGAATGGTCCCTTCTATGCCTGCAAGTTCGGTACCGCCCGTATGTTGGTTTGCGTTGGCGGTTTGGAAAGCGACGAAGAATGCCATGTTTATGACGAAGACCGTAATGTGATTCCCGGCCTTTATGTAGCCGGAAACATGCAGGGCTGCCGCTTCGCTGTTGAGTACCCGACAACCGTTCCCGGAATCAGTCACTCCATGGCTCTTACCTACGGCAAAATCGCCGGTGAGAATGTCGTCAAAGGAATCTGATCGAAAGCAAAAAAGAAAAGCTGCCGCTTTTCGTAGAACTCATCTACTGGAGCGGCAGCTCCTTTTTTCATATCTCTTTGGAGAATGGCGGGCAATTTGATACAAATTTCTCCAGCAGGCGAAACAGCTCCTTCTGTTCCGCTTCTGAGAAATCCGTCAAGCAAGTTTGAAAAAACGTATAATACTGTTCCCGAAGTCTCATCGCCAAATCGCGGCCACTATCTGATAAATGCAGGCAAACTTTTCTTCTATCCGTTTTACTCCGCTCACGAACAATCAGCCCCTGCTTTTCCAAATAGGAGAGCACTTCCGATACCGTTGCCGGGCTGTTGTATCGCATGTTCGTAATATCATGCTGTGAGCATCCATCATGATCCAGAATATAGTGCAGATAGCCCGCTTGAGACGGGCTCGAAAGCCGGCCATCCGTCAAGCTGAAAAGACGTGGGTAAATACTGCGTATCACATCAGAAAACTCGTTTAAAACTTCATAATTATTTGTGCGCATTTACTCTACAATCTCCTTCGTGCTGTTCAATGGAATCGCGGGATCTCTTGGCTCGAAGATCAATCTGCCCTTTTTATGCAAAGAATACGTGCTTTCAAACATCAACAAGGAAAGCGCCTTACATCGCACAAAACAAAAAAAGAATTCCGAACTCACAGGTTCGGAATTCATGGTGGACGATACAAGACTCGAACTTGTGACCTCCCGCACGTCAAGCGGATGCGCTACCAGCTGCGCCAATCGTCCATCTGCCTTTCAGCTTGGTTATAATACTCCTTTTCCCGCGTCTTGTCAATACCTGTTTTGCGTTTTTCCTTCTTTTTTTCGCAGCAAAAGATCCTGAGCTTTTCCGGTCCTTTGTGCGACAGGTCAAGGAACCCGGGCGCATTATCCGCGGGCGACTGATAGCCGCCCCTACGACGAAGGACGGGCAAAGACGGCGGGAGAGAGAGACGGATTGCCACGACCAGTGTGCGCACTGGTCTCGCAATGACACAGAACCGGGATGGTACCGTATCCGCGGGCGATTCGTGAATCGCACTACGGTGTAACCGTACCCGGGTGCCTATAGGATGCGAGCCTGCCCAAGAGGGCAGGCTCGTTTGCCTGTAAACGGCTTATAGATAGTGGTCGTGTTCCATCTTGTCGTACCACTTCTGGAGGTAGGGCGCCAGCAGAGAAGTGGCCTTCATGTCCAGGTTGAAGAAATAGATCGTAAAGGTGACGACAAAGAAACCCAGAACGGCCAGCAGCGCGATCAGCGGGATTTTCGCTAACTTCTTCATACGGATGCTCCTCCTTTCTTAATAGGCCTCGCTGTCGGGGATATTCTCCAGCGAGGGATCCAAGGGCTCCTCGCGCATGACGGTGCGCATGTAGGAGTTGACCTGGTCGCGGATGGCCTGGCGGGTGAAGACGCGCGGGTCGCACAGGTCGTGGGAGACCCACATGATATGGATGCCGCGCTCGCGGGCCTGCTCCTCGAACATGCCGTGCATACCGGTGAGGGCCTTGCAGCTCATATGCTCCCACATCATGACGATGTCGGCGTTCATCTTCTCGCACAGCTCCCACAGCTCGTCCAGCAGCACCTTGTAGCCGCCGTGGGTGTGGTTGCGCATGATCATCTCCATGTTCAGCATGGCCATGTCGCGGTAGGCCTGCTCCCGGTTCTCGGGGGTATCCTCGTCGGCGATCATGTCGGTGTTGATGACGGAGAGCATATCGGTCAGCGGCACGACGCCCCAGCACTGGACCAGCCAGTAGAGCATATCGATGACATACTGCGGCTGCACGCCCCAGACGATGCAGCGGTGGCGATACTCCTTGGCGTACATGCGCTTGGCCTTGTAGCCCTGCTCGGCCAGAGCAAGCAGCTTCTTGTCGATGTCCACGAAGGCGGGCATACGGCCGGAGTTGCCCATGTAGTTGGTGTCGTTATAGAGGGAGAAGGCGGCGCCGAAGAACTGGGGATAGGGCGTGGAGTTGATCTCCATCTGGGCGATGCGGCACTTGGTGGCAAAGTTCACGCGCTTGGCGGCGGCAAAATAGGTATCCCAGTTCCACTTCTCGCCCGTGTGCTTCTCGACAAAGGCGATGGCCTGCTTGATCTCCTCCGCGGCATACTCCAGCACATCCGGCTCTTTATGCCGCAGCGGGGTGGCCAGCTGGAAGGTGGGGATGCCGTACTGACGCTCCAGGCGCTTGGCGATGATGCCGTTGCCCATCAGGGAGCCGTCGCAGGTGGTGTTGTTCTGCACGGCGCAGGAGCCCAGGACGCAGAAGTCGTCGTCGATGGAGATGCCGGCCTCGGCCTCGGGCATGGGGCAGACGTCGCCGGCAATGCCGTTGAGCTGGGCCACGTCCAGATAGTGCATGACGTTGAACTGGTGGAAGATGTTGGAGGCGAACATGGTGGGCACCTCGCGCAGGATGGTGTGCACCTTGTCGGTGTCAAAGCCCATCATGAAGGTGACCATGGAGTTCTCATCGGTGATGACGCACTTGTCGGAATAGGCCTTGTCGTTGCCCACACGGCGGTCGCCGCGGAAGCAGTTGGCGATGGCCTGGGTCACGTCGGCAATGACGAAGTTGAAGGAGGTATGGGCGATGCGCAGCGCCTCGTCGCGCAGGCCGACGGTGAACTTGTCCATGCCGTGGGGGACGAACAGATAGCTCATCATCCAGCGATAGCGGAAGAAGCCCTTGATGTTGCGCGGGACGATGATAAAGCGGCCCAGCACGCTCATCAGATACAGCCAGCGGGTGTAATCGTAGAAGGTGTCCTTCACACCGCGCCACTCACGGCGGCGGCGGACCTTCAGCTTTTCATCGTAGATCTTGCCGGGCGACTGCTCGCCGGCGCGCTTTACGGGATTGACAACTTTCTCCACAGTCTTCATGCTTTCCCACCTCTCTGCTGAAGCTTTTTGATCTCAATGCTCTCCACGAAGGCCTGCACGCGGGTGCGCATCTGGCCGGCGGAGGAGGCGATGTTGTAGGGCCGGTCAACGGACAGGACGGGATATCCGAAGTCGAGCTGCAGCATCGAGGAGCCCAGCGTTCTCTCATAGGCCCAGGGATCGCAGAACTTGACCTGCTCGTAGATTACGCCGTCGGCGCCGTATTCCTTGGCCAGATCCGCCACATACTGCTTGCGGCCGTAGACCTTGTCCATGCTCATCATGCGCGGGCACTGGCAGTGCTGGATGTAATGGCGGCAGACCTGGGTCAGCGCGTCCTCATCCTCGGTCAGGACGATGGGCTCACGGCCGGGATAGGAGCCGAAGCAGAAGCGGTCGGCGCAGACGAAGGCGCCCTGCTCCTCAATGAGCTTGATAAAGCCGCTGTCGTCCATCTCCGAACCGACGACCAGCACGCGGGCGCGCCAGGGGTTCTTCGCGTCCGGCTCGCGGGTCTTGAGTTCTTCCAGGGTCTCCTCCAGGATATCCACCAGCAGATACTTGGGACAGACGTAGGTGGCCAGACAGAAGACATGGAACTCATAGCCGGTGATGCGGGGATTGGCCTCCTTGCGGAACTCGCCGATGGCGCGGATCAGCGCGCACACTTTGTTATGCTCGGCCACGGCCTTGCGGATCGCCGCATCGGAGATGTCGATGCCGTATTTCTCATGCAGGGGCTTGAGGATATGGTTGCTGCACTGCAGGACCGAAAGGTTCACGTCGTTCTGGGTGTTCTTGAAGGCGATCTCCATGTATTCATGGAAGAAATTGGGGTTACCGGCACCCATGGTGTGCAGCAGCTCCATATTCTCCACGGCGCGGTTCATCATCGTGCAGCCGTCCGGTGTGATGACGCAGTCGGCAAAGTTGAAGCCGCCCTCGATCGCGCGCTCCAGCAGGGCCCGGCTGGGCTCGCACAGGAGGTTGGTCATGTAATAGGTGGCGATGTCCATGGAGCCGGTGTTGGGCGCATGCAGACGGATGGAGACGGCGCCGTCCAGGTTCAGCAGCGGTTCGGGCACGTTCTCACAGGTGTAGGCGACGCAGACCTTGCCGTCCTCCCGGGCCTTCTCGATGAGCTTGTTGTTCGCCTGCTGCAGAAGATCCTCCAGGTATTGCAGATACTTCAGGTCTCTCATGTGTTGTTTACTCCCCCATTTCCAGTAACATTACAACGGCGGCTGCCGATCCGGAGATCGGAGCGCCGCTCGGTTCCCTCTTTCCCTGTCAAATTTACACAAGGATTCTGAGACAATTTTAACAATTTATTCAAATAAAATCAATATGATACGACAACTTTATCGAAAATGCAGAAATTGATCCGTCCCTTTTGTGCAAGTTCACGGCCACTTTTGACACAAAAAGCAGACTTTTTATACACAAAACGCAACATGTACAAAAAGGGTGAAGCCGGTGGCTTCACCCTTTTTTCCTTATGGGATTCTGGCGATTCAGCGATCCTCGTCGTAGTCGTCCTCGTCGATATCGCTCTCGTAGTCGTCCTCCGCATAGCGCTCGGTGTGCGCGGCGTGGCGGCCCTGGTAGCCGCTGTTATGGCGGCTGCTGCGGGTCGGGCGGCGGACAACGGGCTCCTCATAATCAAAGTCGTCCTCCTCGTCCTGGCGCTTGCGGCGCAGGAAGAAGACGAGCAGACCGATGGCGAGAGCCGCCAGCAGGATCACGATCAGCGGGATCAGCGGGAAGCTCTTCCTGCTGCGGCTGTCGGTCGAGGCGGTGGTCCGGCCCGTGGTGGCCGCCGTACCGGTGGTTGCGGTGGAGCCGGCGGTCGCAGCAGTACCGGTGGTCGTGCCGCCGTTGCCGCCCTCAGCGCCTTCCTCCGTGGCCTGGATCACGCCGGCCGTACCGGGGTCGATGCCCCCCGCGGTTCCGGCAGTCTCAGCGCCTGTCCCGGCGGTGCCGGCCGTCTCCGAAACGGCAGGGCTCGGCGCGGGCGTGGGCACGGGCGTGGGCTCCGGGGTCGGAACCGGCGTGGGCTCCGGCGTCGGGGTCACCTTGGGAATGACGGTGATGGTGGCCGTATCGGTCATGACGCTGCCGTCGTTGTTGCGGTATTCGCAGGCCACACGCCAACCGTTCAGGGAATAGGGGATCTTCTTGAGGATCATGTGGCTGTAGTTGCCGTCGATGATGACCAGACCCTCGAAGTAGTCCTTGGCCTCGTCATAGCGCAGAACGGTGTTGCCGTCGGGGCTGATGAACTTCCAGACGGCCCAGATCGCGTTTTCATAGCGGGCGACAAACTCCGCCTGCTTGCCCTCCTCCACGGTCTCATCCGTGGGGCTCTTGGTCACGCGGGGAAGCTTGGAGTCCACCGCCGTCTGCGCGGCGGGCGCGGTCGTGGTGGTCGTGGTGGTCGCCGCGGCGGGAGCAGCCGGATCCGCCGTTGGGGCCGGGGTCGCGACCGGCGTCTCCGTCACATAAAAGCTGACGTTATAGGCGTAAGTGGTCGGGCCGGCCGTCACGGAGAAACTCGCCGCGGTATTGCCCAGGGCGGTGACCGTACCGTGCACCACCAGGGAGTTGCCGTTGACGCCATAGCTCAGCCCCTCGGGCAGCGCGCCGCTGTCCAGCGAATAGGTGGCGACGTTCTGGGCGTTGGGCGATTCGATCGCGATCCAGACGTTGTCGCCGAGCGTGACCGTATAGCCGCGCTCCACATCCGCCGCAAAGGCGGCCGGCGCCAGCGTCGCCAGCATGACCAAGACCAGAAGCAGCGCGAGAGATACGCGCAGGCCTTTCATCTTCATAATCGGTACCTTCCTTCTTATGAGCCCTCACGGCTCATAGCAATCGGGGGAAGCGGCGGCGAACCCGGATATAGTCCGCAGGGGCACCCTTTGCATCATTATATAGTAGTTTGTCGAGAAATGCAATGAAAAGATGTGCTCTGTCAAAAAAAGTCATAAAAATTAAATCCGGGATGGAAAATGTCGGCTGTTCCGGGCCTTTTTCGCGGTGCGAAAAAGGGACGCGCCCTCCGATCCGTTTCCGGACCGAAGGGCGCAGCAGCTTGCTTAGGATCGTCTATTTTGTTTTGCAGAAGCGGTGGCAGGGCGCGCCCTCCGAGCTCTCGGGCAGCGGCGGCTGTCAAAGGTCAAAATACCGCTCCGCGTTTTTGACGCAGATCCCCTGGACGATGGTTTTCAGAGCCTTGTCGTCGTTGGGATATTCGCCGTTTTCCACCCAGGAGCCCAGAAGCTCGCAGAGGATGCGGCGGAAATACTCGTGCCGGGCGTAGCTGAGGAAGCTGCGCGAATCGGTGAGCATGCCCACAAAGCCGGCCAGGAAGCCCTCGTTGGCGAGGCTGGTCATCTGTTCGGTCATGCCCTGCTTGTGGTCGTTGAACCACCAGGCGCTGCCGTGCTGCACCTTGCCGACGGCGCTCCCGTTCTGAAAGGCGCCCATCACGGTCTCGATGGCGGCGTTATCGTTGGGGTTGAGGGAGTACAGGATCGTCTTCGGCAGTTCATCCGTCTCATCCAGGGCGTTGAGGAAGGCGGCCAGAGAGCGGATCGAGGCCTGATCGCCGATGGAGTCGATGCCGGCGTCCGGACCCAGGGCGCGGAAAACACGCTTGGCATTATCGCGGATAACACCGAAATGGATCTGCATGACGAGACCCTTGCGGGCATAGGCCCGGCCCAGGATCAGCAGCAGCGCGGTCTTGAACTGCTTTTCCTCCAGGGCGCTGGGCATCTGCCCGGCGAGGCGCCGCCGGAAGATGGCCTCGACCTCCTCCTTACTCGCGGGGGCGAAGGGGACCGCGTCCACGCCGTGGTCGGACACCCGGCAGCCCAGAGAGCAGAAGAAGTCCAGCCGCGCCAGCAGCGCATCACAGAGCTGGGCAAAATTTTCGATCTCGCCCAGGCGCTTGAGATAGTCCAGATAGTCCGACTTCTCGATGCCCAGGGCCTTGTCGGGCCGGTACGAGGGCAGCACCTTCACGTCAAAGGATGCGTCCGCGGCGATTTTCTGATGCCATTCCAGGGAATCCGCCGGATCGTCGGTGGTGCAGAGGGCCTTCACCCTGGAGTTGACGATCAGCTTCCGCGCCGACAGGCCCTTCAGCTTCTCGTTGCAGAGCTGCCAGACCTCCTCCGCGGTGTCGCCGTTGAGGGCGCCCTCATAGCCGAAGTAGTTCTTCAGCTCCAGGTGGCTCCAGTGGTGCAGGGGGTTGCCGATGGCAAGGCCGATGGTCTCCGCCCACTTCTGGAACTTCTCCCGGTCGGAGGCGTCGCCCGTGATGTACCTCTCTTCCACGCCCGCCGAGCGCATCAGGCGCCACTTGTAGTGGTCGCCGCCCAGCCAGACCTGGGTGATGTTTTCAAACTGCCGGTCCTCGTAGATCTCCTTCGGGTCCAGATGGCAGTGGTAGTCGATGATGGGCATATCGGCGGCGAAATCGTGGTAGAGATGCTTCGCCGTATCAGAGGACAGCAGGAAATCCTTATCCAGAAAGGCTTTCATGGACTCACCTCTTGACTCTGGCGCCGGCGCCGCCCATGATGGCCTCGACCTCCTTGAGAGAGGCCATGGAGGTGTCGCCCGGGGTGGTCATGGCGAGAGCGCCGTGGGCCGCGCCGTAGTTGACGGCCTTCTCCGCATCGCCCGTGGTCATCAGGCCGTAGACCAGGCCGGAGGCGAAGGAGTCGCCGCCGCCCACGCGGTCCATGATCTCCAGACCGTTGTACTCCTTGGACTGGTAGATCTCCCCATCCGCCCAGCAGATGGCCTTCCAGTCGTTGACGGTGGCAGTTTTCACGGTGCGCAGCGTGGTGGCCACGACCTTGAAGTTGGGATAGGTCTCGGCCGCCTTGCCGATCATCTTCTTGTAGCCGTCCAGATTCAGCTCCTTGAGGTTTTCATCGTTGCCCTCGATCTCGAAGCCCAGGCAGGCGGTGAAGTCCTCCTCGTTGCCGATCATCACGTCCACGTACTTGGCCACCTCGCGGTTGACCTCGCGGGCCTTGTCCAGACCGCCGATGGCGCTCCACATGGAGGGGCGGTAGTTCAGGTCATAGGAGATGACAGTGCCGTATTTCTTCGCGATCTTGCAGGCCTCAATGACGGTCTGGCAGCTCTGTTCACTCAGGGCCGCGTAGATGCCGCCGGTATGCAGCCAGCGCACGCCCAGCTTGCCGAAGATGTACTCGAAATCGAAGTCCTCGGGCGTGGCCTGGGAGATGGCGGTGTTGGCCCGGTCGGAGCAGCCCACGGCGCCCCGGATGCCGAAGCCGCGCTCGGTGAAGTTGATGCCGTTGCGGCAGATGCGGCCGATGCCGTCGGTCTTCTTCCAGTAGATCAGATCGGTGGAGACGCCGCCCTGCTCGATGAAGTCCTTCATCAGCTTGCCCACCTCGTTGTCGGCGAAGGCGGTGATGACGCCGGTGTTCAGCCCGAAGCACTTGTGCAGGCCGCGCACCACGTTGTACTCGCCGCCGCCCTCCCAGGCGCGGAAGGAACGGGCGGTGCGGATTCTCCCCTCGCCCGGGTCCAGACGCAGCATGATCTCACCCAGCGATACGGCGTCAAAGCGGCATTCCTCTCTCGGACGCAAATTCAGTTCCATGATGGTTTCTCCTTTCGAAATATCACAATTCAACTTCAATCCACGTGTATCACTTGCTCAGACAGCACACTCGCAGCGGGCCGCTCGACCACCGGCACATTCGCATAGGGCGAGGGCTCCGGCATGGGGAGCGACTGCATATACTCGTGCATGGCCTCGGCCACACGCTTGCCGGTGGCCACCGCGTGCACCACGGTGCCCGCGCCGTGGGCGATATCGCCGGCCGCGAAGACGCCGGCGCGGGAGGTATGTCCGTCCTCGTCCACGGCGATGATGCCGCCGCGTTCCTTTTCGAGGCCTTTGGCCGTGTTGATGATGTTGCTGCCCAGCTCCTGGCTGACCGCCACGATGACGCCCGTGCAGGGATAGAGCTTCTCCGTGCCCGGGATCGGACGCAGCTTGCCCTCCTCGTCATACTCGTTGTCGATAAAGACGACGCCGTCGTCGCGGATCTCCAGCGGGCTCTTCATCATCTCGAACTCCACGCCCTCCAGCTTGGCATAGCTCGACTCGTACTGGCTGGCGGCGATCTGATCCCGGCGGTTGAAGACGGTGACATAGTGCGCGCCGTTGCGGATGGCCGTGCGGGCGCAGTCCATGGCGGAGTTGCCCGAGCCGATCACGATCACGCGCTCGCCCAGGCGGAAGGCCTTCGGGGAGGCCAGATAGTTGATGGCAAAGGCCACATGGCCCAGCGTCTCGCCCTTGATGTGAAGGCTCTTCGGCCGCCAGAGGCCCGCGCCGACAAAGACGCTTTGATAGCCGTCCCGGAACAGGTCGTCCAGGCTGATCGCGCCGCCGATGGTGGTGTTCGGGCGGAAGCGGATGCCCTTGAGCTCCAGATGGCGATAGGCGAAGTCGTCCAGCACGGCGTCGGGCAGCCGGAAATCCGGGATGCCGTAGCGCATGACGCCGCCGATCTTATCCTTGCTGTCGAAGATGGTGACGTCGTAGCCGTAGCGGGACAGGATGACGGCGATCGTGAGGCTGGAGGGCCCCGCGCCGATCAGCGCGACCTTGCGCCCGTTGGAGGGGGCTGGGCCGTGCACCATCTGGTTGGCATAGGTGGTGGAGATATAGTTCTCAATGACGGAGAAGTGCACCGGGACGTCCTTGATGCCGCGGATGCAGTGTCCCTCGCACTGTTTCTCGTGGTTGCAGACGAGGGAGCAGATCGTGGTGAGGGGATTGTTCTCAAAGAGCATCCACCCCGCCTCGTTCAGCTTTCCGTCCTTCAAAAGCCGGATGGCCTCCGGAATGTTGGTATGGATCGGGCAGCCCTCCCGGCACCGCGGCTTCTTGCAGCCGAGACAGCGGTTGGCCTCCTCCATGACATGCAGCGCCAATTTCTCTCCTCTTCTGGTCTAAACCGGTGGGTTTAGTCCGCGTTCACGTATTTGTGCAGGGTCGAGCGCACGGCGCCCGGGCCGGCGGTCAGCTCGGTGAAGTAGGCGCAGACCTTGTCGCCGAGGCCCGCCTCCACCAGATCGACCCCGAAGATCGTCTTGTTGCGCAGCAGGCCCTCCAGCTTGGAGCAGTCGGGCGTCTCGCCCAGCTTCACGTCTTTCACATACGCCTGCGCTTCCGCGAGCAGCGGGTCGGGCGAGGGCTCAAAGGGCTTGCCCTGATCGTCGATGGCCATCAGATACCGGAGCCAGCCCGCGTGCACCAGCGGGATCAGCTTGAGATCCTGCACGTCCAGCGTGTCGGAGGCCAGATAGGCCTTGATCGTCTCGCCGAAGCGGATGGGCAGCTTCTGGGAGGTGTCGGTGGCGATGCGCTGAGGCGTATCCGGCATGAAGGGGTTCGGGATGCGCACCTTCACCACGGTGTCGATGAAGTCCTGGGGCTGGATGATGCCGGGGTCGGTTACAACCGGCAGGCCTTCCTTGTAGCCGATCCGCTCCACCAGCTTCAGGAGGTCCTCATCCTGCATCTCGGCCGAGATCTTCTCAAAGCCCAGCAGGCAGCCGTAGACGGCCAGCGCCGTGTGCAGGGGGTTGAGGCAGGTGCAGACCTTCATGCGCTCCACCTTGTCCACGGTCTCCCGCGCGGTGAAGTAGAAGCCGGCCTTCTCCAGCGGAGGACGGCCGTTGGGGAAGGCGTCCTCCAGCACCAGGTACTCGCTCTCCTCGGCGTTGACATAGGGGGCCTTGACCGTGCCGCGGGCATTGCGCACCGGGGCGAAGCCCTCCAGGCCGTCCGCCTCCAGCATGGCGCCCACGCTGAGGTCCGGGCTCGGGGTGATCTTGTCGATCATGGTCCAGGGGAAGGAGACCTTGCCGCTGTCCTCGAGGTAGGCCGTAAAGCCCTCATCGCCCCAGGCTGTGGCAAAGGCGAGCATGGCGGCCTTGAGCTTGTCGCCGTTGTGGGAGCAGTTATCGGTGCTCACCATGGCGATGGGATAGGCCCCGGCTTTGTAGCGTTCCAGGAGCAGGGCGGCCACCTTGCCCATGTAGCTCTTCGCCTCCGCCGGGGAGAGGGCCAGATCGGCCTTCACATCGTCGCCTGCCAGGCTGTAGCCCTTCTCAGTGATCGTGAAGGTGGCCAGCTGCAGAGAGGGATTGCGGAAAATTTCCTTGAGCCGCTCCTCGCCGCCGTAGAGATAGCAGGTCTCGGCCAGGGCGCCGAGGATGTTCTTCTCCACGCTGCCGTTCGATTTCAAGGTCACGACCACGGCCAGATCGTCATACTTCTCGCCGCCGCGGTCCATGCGCTCGACGGCGATGATGCCCTTGTCCAGCACGCCCTCGTTGAGGAGCCGCTGGGCGGCCATGCCGTGCAGGGCCTTGAAGATGTTGCCCGCGCCGAAGTGCAGCCAGGTGGGATTTTCTTTCGTGCGCGCGATCATGGCCTCCCGGTCATACTCCGGCAGGCGGTAGCCCTTGGCCTCCCATTCGGCCCGGTTTTTCAGAGATTCGTTATTCAGTACCATGTCTATGTACCTCCCATGGCGGATTTATTTCCCGAATTTGTCCATATAGTCCCAGGCGCCCAGCATGTACATGATGCCCAGGGCCCGGTCATACAGGCCGTAGCCGGGACGGACGTTGCCCGGCTTCTCGTCCCAGAGGTGACGGCCGTGGTCGGGGCGGATATAGCCGTCAAAGCCGCAGTCGTGATAGGCGCGGAGAATGTCCAGAATGCCGGTGTCGCCGTCGCAGTCCCGGTGGCTGGCCTCGGAGAAGTCGCCGTTGGGGAAATGCTTGACGTTGCGGATGTGGGCAAAGGCGATGCGGTCGCAGTGCTTGCGGACGATCTCGGCCACGTTGTTCTCCGGGTTGGCGTTCAGGCTGCCGGAGCAGAGGGTCAGGCAGTTGTAGGGATCGTCCACCATTTTGAGGAAGCGGTCGATGCTCTCCGCGTCGATGAGCAATCTGGGCAGGCCGAAGATATCCCAGGGGGGATCGTCCATGTGCACGGCCATCTTGATGTCGCACTCATGGCAGACGGGCATCAGGCGCTCCAGGAAGTACTTGAAATTCTCCCAGAGCTTTTCTTTCGTGACGGGCTTGTAGGCCTCAAACAGCTCGTCCAGCTTCGCCATGCGCTCCGGCTCCCAGCCCGGGAAGGTCATGTGGTATTTCTCGGTCAGGCCCATGACGTAGTCGGCCATCTCCTTGGGGTCGTCCTGGATCATGTCCTTCTGATAGAAGAGGGCGGTGGAGCCGTCCCCCACCGGGTGGAACATGTCCGAGCGGGTCCAGTCGAAGATCGGCATGAAGTTGTAGCAGATGACCTTCACGCCGAAGGGCGCGAGGTTGCGGATGGTCTGGATGTAATTGTCGATGTACTGATCGCGGGTGGGAAGGCCGATCTTGATATCGTCGTGCACGTTCACGGACTCCACCACGTCGGCGTTGAAGCCCGCGTCGCGGATCTGCTGAACGACCGGGGCGATCTCCTCCGGCTGCCAGATCTCACCGGGCATCTTGCTGTGCAGGGCCCAGACAATGGTGCTCACGCCGGGGATCTGCCGGATGTCCGAGAGAGAGATTTTGTCGTTGCCCTCGCCATACCAGCGAAAGCCCATTTGCATTGCCATAAAGATTCCTCCTGTATTTACTCATCGGCCATGCCGATGAGGTCGAATTTTTCAGTCGAGACAACGATCTCAAAGCTGTCCTTTTGAGGCTTGGGGCATTTGACCAGGATGCTGCGGTCGGCGAGCTCATAGTACCAGCCGCTCTCGCTCTCCTCCCAGTTGTCGCGCACCAGATAGCGGGGGATCGGCTCCCCGTCCACGGTGACCCAGAAGGCGCCCTTCTTTTTGCTCACCAGGCGGAGCGTGAGGCGCTTGATGCTGTCCGAATAGGTGCCGCTCTTTTCAAAGCGGATGCGGGTGCGGTCCCCTGCCGTGACGCGGATCCGGGTCTCGGCGTAGTCGCCGCGCCGGTAGTCCTCGGTGTGGCCGTCGTCGTCGTAATAGGTGAATTCCACATCTTCCTCGGCGGCGATCAGCAGGTCGAGCTGCCGGACCTTGTCGGCCAGGATGCGCTTGACGTCCTCCGAGGTGCAGAAGATCGCGCTGCCGCGCAGGAACATGGGGATGCTGCCCAGGTCCACCGGCACCTCGACCGTCTGGCCGCCCTCATAGGCGCGCAGGTGATCGTTCATGTCGTACCAGGTGCAGCCCTTCGGGAGATAGAGCCGACGGGTCTTCGCGCCCTTTTCCACCACGTTTGCCACCAGCACCGCGGGGCCGTACAGAAAGCTCAGGCTCTCGTCCGTGTAGCAGGCCGGATCCTCCGGGAATTCCAGGAAGAGCGGGCGCATGACGGGCAGGCCCTTCACGCTGGCCTCACGCATGAGGGAATAGAGATAGGGCAGCATCCGGTAGCGTAGGGCGTAGGCCGCGCGCACATAGGGCAGGTTCTCCGCGTACATCCAGGGCTGGGTGACGGTGTTGTCGGAGTTGGCGGAGTTGATGGTGAAGCGGGGCTGGAACACGCCGCTCTGGATCCAGCGCAGCAGCAGCTCCCCTTCCGGCGCGCCGCCGGCAAAGCCGCCGATGTCGCAGCCCATGTTGGCGCAGCCGGAGAGGCCCATGCCCATGATGGTGGCGAGGTTGAACTTCACCGTGCGCCAGTCGGTCAGGTTGTCGCCGCCCCAGACCTGGGCATAGCGCTGGATGCCGGCGAAGCCGGCGCGGTTGATGACATAGGGCCGCTCGTTGGGATAGACGTCATGGATTGCCTGGACGGCGGTATAGGCCATCATATTGGAGTGGATGATCTTCAGATCCTCCATGGTGCCCTTCGCGCCCTCGTAGTCGCACTGGGAGAGGCGATCCTCAATGCCGTCGATTTCGCAGTTGTCGTTCCAGACGGTCTTCGTGCCCTTCTTGAGGATGTTCTCCTCCAGCAGATGCTTCCAGGCCTCGCGGCCCTTGGGGCCGGTGAAGTCGATGAAGCGGCCCTCGCCGCCCCACCAGCGGCCGGTGGCGTCGCCGCTGCCGTCTGGGGTCTTGATGAAGGCGTCCCGCTCCTCATAATAGCGGGCATAGGGGTGGTTTTTCAGAACGCCCGGCTTGAGGTTGCAGATGACGTTGATGCCCATGGCATTCATCTTCTCAAAGAAGCCCTCCGGGTCCGGAAAGCGCTTGCGGTTCCAGTTGAAGGTATAGCGCAGGTTGTCCTCCTCGCCCGAGGAGTAGCCGGAGGCGAGCCAGAAGTTGTCGATCCAGATCTGCTCCTGCAGATGCTTGTCCACGACCTTGTAGATCTCCTTGTCGCAGTCCTTTTCCAGCTCCGCATAGTACATCGTGGACATGCAGTAGCCCAGGGACTGCTTTGTGGGCAGGATCGTCCGGCCCGTCAGCCAGGTGTAGCGGCCGATGACGTCCTTCATGTCCGGGCCGTTGATGAGAAAGAGATCGATGTCGCCGCCGTCGGTCTGGTAGTAGCAGTAGCGCTCCCAGTAGCCGGAGATCTCCTGGCCCAGGTCGAACACGCAGTCATAGGAGTTGTGATAGAACAAGCCGAGGGCGCGGCGCTGCTCGTCGCTCACGCGGATGTAGAAGGGAATGTGCTTGTACATGGGGTCGCCGGTCTCGGGATCGTGGCCGATGGCGTCCTTGGGGCTCATGCGCAGGCGGCGGAATTTCTTGTCCAGATGCCCTGTCTTCTCGCCGAAGCCGTAGAAGTGGTCGTGCTCCCGGTCCATGCAGGAGTAATGGCTGAGGCGGCCCAGGTGGTCTTTCTCAAAGGCGCGCTCCGGCAGATCCCGGTAGAGCGTGCGGCCCTCCCTGTCCAGGAGTTTGAAGGAGAAGGGCTGCTTGCGCAGGCGCAGGCAGAGCGTCGCCGTCTCGAAGACGAGCTCCTTCTCCGTCTCCGTGCAGGCGACGTCCAGGGCCTGGATGCGCCGCCGCTCCCCCTCAAAGAGGGGGTCGAGGCGGTCGGCCCAGGCGGTGGTGACGAGGGTATAGGAGGCCTCGTCAAAACGGCGGTCGAAATTGACGCGGATGCGGATGATGTCGTCCGTCAGGAAGACGAGCAGCACATCCGCCGTGTCGGCGTGCAGCAGCCAGCCGTTTTCGGTTTTTTCATAGGATTGCAGGTAGTTTACCAGCATAGTGTCCTCCCTTACATGCCGATGAGGTCAAAGTCCTCAAAGCTGACGGTGAGGGTCAGATCCTTCTTGGGATTGGCGTACTTGATGAGCACGGCGCGCTTGGACTGGCTGTAATACCAGCCCTCCTCGGCCGCCTCGAACTTGCGGCGGTTGAGGAAGTGCTCCAGCTTCTTCCCGCCCAGGGCCACCCAGAAGGGGCTGCGGTCCTTGCGGATCATCTCCACCGTGACGGTCTCGACGAAATCGGTATAGCCGCCCTCGGAGCGGAAGGCCACCTTTACGACGCTCTCGCCGCTCATGCGGATCTCCGTCTTGCGGCAGACGCCCTTGCGGTAGTCGTTGGAGACACCGTCGTCGTCATAGAGGGTATAGCTCCGCTCCCCGCCGGGGGCGAGAATCAGGTGCAGGGCGCTCATGTGATCCCGCTCCATGCTCATGAGCTGGTTGTCGGCCAGGGGGATGATGGCCCCTTCCCGGATGAAGAGGGGGATGGTCTTGAGATCCACCGGCACTTCGATCGTCTGCCCGCCCTCATAGCAGCGGAACTTGTCGTTCCAGTCGTACCACTTGCAGCCTTTCGGGAGATAGACCTTCCGGCTCCTGGCTCCCTCCTCGAGGACATTGGCCACCAGGATGTCGCGGCCGTAGAGGAACTCGAAGCTCTCGTCGTAGACCTGCTCGTCGTTCTGGAATTCGTAGACCAGAGCGCGCATGATGGGCGCGCCGGTCCGATGGGCCTCATACTCGGCGGAGTAGAGGTAGGGCGTCATGCGATAGCGCAGCAGGATCGCCTCCCGGATGAGGGGCGCGGAATCGCGGAACATCCAGGGCTCGGTGACCGTGTTGTCGTTGGAGGCGGAGTGGATGGAGAAGCGGGGCTGGAAGATGCCGTTCTGCACCCAGCGGACAAAGAGCTCCTCACTGGGGGCGGGGCCGGCGAAGCCGCCGATATCCGCGCCCTCGTTGGGCTGGCCGGAGAGGCCCATGCCGGTGATGATGGGGATGTTGTACTTGAGGCTCTTCCAGCTGGTGTAGTTATCGCCGCACCAGGTCTGGGCATACTGCTGGATGCCGGAGCTGCCGCTGCGGCAGACCACATAGGGCCGCGCGTCGGGGTTGTGCTCCTCCACGGCCTCGTTGCCCAGGCGGCACATAATGGTGCACATGAGGGGCTTGAGCTGGCCGATGGTGCCGCCCTTGCCGTCAAAGTCCACCTTCGCGTCCTTGTCCAGCAGGCTGTCGTACTCGCAGTTGTCGTCCCAGACGGAGTCGGTGCCCACGTCGATGACGTTCTCGATCAGATAGTCCTTCCAGGCTCTGCGGGCCTCGGGCTTGGTGTAGTCCCAGAAGGCGCCGTCGCCGCCCCACCAGCTGCCCACGGCATAGCTGTCGGGATCCTCGCTGTCCTTGACGAAGACGTCCTTGGCCTTAAATTCCTCAAACCAGGGGTGGCAGAGCAGGATGCCGGGCTTGACATTCGGCACGTTCTGGGCGCCCTTCTCGTTCATGGCAGCGAAATAGGCCCGGGGATCCTTGAATCGCTCGGTGTTCCAGGTGAAGACGCAGCGCTTGCCGTTTACACTGGTATAGCCGGAGGAGAGGTGGAAGCCGTCAATGGGGAAGCCCTCGTCCTTGATGGTGTCGATGAAGTCCAGCACCGCGTCGTCGCTGTCCTTTTCCAGCTCCGGATAGTACATGCTGGAGCCCTGATAGCCCAGGGCGCGCTTGGGCAGCAGCGCGGGACGGCCGGTGAGCAGGGTGTAGTTGTCCACCACGCGGCTCAGGCTGTTGCCGCCCAGGAGGAAGAGATCGATATCCCCGCCGTCGGCCTGCCAGTAGGTATAGCGGGGCCAGTAGTTGGACTTCTCCTTGCCCATGTTGAACACGGACTCATAGAAGTTGTGATAGAACAGACCCACGGCCTTTTTGGTCCTGCGGCTGAGGCGGATGTAGAAGGGGATGTGCTTATAGAGGGTGTCCATGAGCTCGGCGTCGTAGCCCATGGCGTCGGTGGCCCGCTCGCGCAGGAAGGCCTTGTTTTTGTTGAGCGCGCCCGCCTTCTCGCCAAAGCCGTAGAAGCAGTCGTCCTCCTCCATGCGGCTGTAGGCGGTGATGCGCTTGTTGCTGTCGAGGGTGAAGGGGCTGCCGGCGAGGGTGGAATAGAGTTCCGTGCCCTCCGCGTCATAGAGGCGCAGGCAGATCGGATCCCGGTCGATCTCCAGGCGCAGGGCCGCGGACTCCAGCACCAGGGTCTTCTCCCCTTCGATGAGCTTCGGCTCCACCGGCGCGATGCGCTGCCGCTGCCCGGCAAAGAGCGGATCGAGCCGGTCCTCCCAGGCGGTGGTCATGAGGACGTAGCTCTCCTCCGCCAGTTCTTTGTCGAAGGAGGCGCGCACACGCACGATCTCATCCGTGACGAACACGACCTTGAGATCGGCGCAGTTGGTGTGGAGGAGTACCGCGCCGTCGAGGCGTTCCAGGCCGGTGACTTTTTTGCAGATATCCATAGCTGTTGCTCCTTTGTATCAGAATACGTTCGCCTTTTCCCTGAAGAAAGTGTCCTTTGTTTTTGGCGGGGCTTTGCCGCGGAAAAAACACCTTAGGTAAGCAAAGCGAACCCTCGCGCCGACCAAATGCGGCGTGTCGCACAGCGCCGCATGCGATAAGCGCGAGTCTTTCCCGGGAAGCAAAGCTTCGCGGGAAGTATAAAAGGCGGCCCGCCGCGCTGCCGGCGCGAAGCGTGGCAGGGGCAGACCGCCTCCGAATGAGTGTCGATCGCTGGGATCAGCCGTTCCAGCCCATGGCCGGGATGAGCTTGGTCCAGTAAGGCAGGGACAGGGAAATCTGCGGGATGTAGGTGACGAGGAAGAGGGCCACGACCATCGCCACAAAGATGGGGACGATGTACTTGGTGACACCTTCGATCTTGACCTTGGCCACGCCGCAGCCGACGAACAGGCAGGAGCCGACCGGCGGGGTGACAGAGCCGATGCCCAGGTTCATGATGAGCATGAGGCCGAAGTGCACATCGCTCATGCCGATGCTGCGGGCGATGGGCAGGAAGATGGGCACAAAGATCAGCACAGCGGGGGTCAGATCCAGGAACATGCCCATGACCAGCAGGAACACGTTCATGATGAGCAGGATCACATAGCGGTTGTCGCTGACGCCCATGATCATGTCGGAGATGGCGCCGGGGATCTTGGTGCGGGCCATGACGTAGGCCATGATGGAGGAGGCGGCGATTAGGAAGAGGATCGTGGCGCTGCTCTTCATGGTGTCGGCCAGCAGATTATAGAAGGTCTTGAAATCCATCTCACGATAGATGATCGCGAGCACGCCGCAGTAGAGGCACATGACGACGCCGGCTTCGGTGGCGGTGAAGATACCGGCCAGGATGCCGCCCATGACGATGATGACGGCCAGCAGCGAGGGGATCGCCTCGACCCAGATCTTCCAGGCGGGATCGGGATCCTTCACGTCGGACTTCTTGTAGCCGAGCTTGACGGCGAGGGCGATGGCCACGATGGCCACGCAGATGCCGAGGATCGCACCGACGAAGTAGCCGCCCATGAACAGGGCCGCCACAGAGACGCCGCCGGCGGTGATCGAGTAAAGGATCAGGGGACCGGAGGGCGGGATCAGGATGCCGGTGGGTGCGGAGCAGATGTTGACCGCCGCGGAGTAGTTGGGATCATAGCCCTCATCCGCCTCCAGCGGGGAGAGGATGGAGCCCATGGCGGAGGTGGCGGCCACAGAGGAACCGGACACCGCGCCGAAGAACATGTTGGCCAGGACGTTGGTGGCGGCGAGGTAGCCGGGGATGCCGCCCACCAGCAGACGGGCCAGGCGCACCAGGCGCTTGGCGATGCCGCCTTTGTTCATGATATTGCCGCCCAGCGAGAAGAAAGGCAGGGCCAGCAGGGAGAAGGAGTCCAGACCGGAGAAGCACTTCTGCGCGGCCGTGAAGGCGAAGCCCTGCAGATCGGAGCGCCCGGAGGCGATGATGGCGACGACAGAGGCGATGCCGATGCCGGCGGAGATGGGCACGCCCGCAAAGAGCATGACAAAGAAGACCGCGAACAGGATAACCGTAGCTTTGATAACCATTACTTGTCCGCTCCTTTCTTATCCGTGAGCATCTGCACATACTTGAGGAGGCGGGCGAGGACGATCAGCACGCCGCAGATCGGCTCGACCAGATAGAGGGTCTTCATGGGGATGTGCATGACGGAGGACACGTTCGTCGCGGTGGCGGAGAGCTTCCAGCCGCCGTAGATGAAGACATAGACCACAAAGAACAGGATGCAGATCTCGATAAACACGTCCAGGATCACCTTAAAGGGGCCCTTGGCCTTATCGGTGATCAGGGTGAGGGCCAGATGCTCGTCCCGGTAGAAGCAGTAGGCCGAGCCGATGAAGCCGGCGACGATGAGCACGTAGCGCAGCAGCTCATCCGTAAAGGTGGAGGGGTTGCCGAGCACCCAGCGCGTGAAGATCTGCCAGGTGCCGAACACAAGCAGTGTCAGCATGGCAAGAGCCATCAAAAAGCGCATGACGGCGTCCAGCACTTTCTCGATTTTTTTCAAGTACTACCATCTCCTCATGACTGTGATGTAAGGGATTCTTTCCGGCGGGGCAAGAGCAGCCTTTTGGGATGATACACGCCCTGCCTTCATAAAAAAGCGGCTTACCACCGCCTGGGTGCTAAGCCGCTCTCTGTTCCAGACAAACAGATGAAATGTTAAGCTGAGAGGATTCCTATCTCAAATCAGCCGGCAGCCTGGATGCGCTCGACAAAGGCGTAGGTGTCGGGATCGCTGTCCTTCAGGTTCTCATAGATGGGCTGAACAGCTTCCTGGAAGGCGGCCTTGTCCACGTCGGTGACGTACTCGACCTTGCCCTCGACCTGCTCCTTCACGTCCTCCTCGAACTGAGCCCACAGCTCACGATAGTTGGCGACCATGTCGGCAGCGGTGTCGCGCATGATCTGCTGCTGCTCCTCGGTGAGCTGGTTCCAGATCTCGGTGGAGATGATGATGACGTCGGGGATCATGGTGTGCTCGTCATAGCAGTAGTAGCCGGTCACGTCGGCGTGGTCACGCATGGCGGTGATGTTGTTCTCAGCGCCGTCGATAACGCCCTGCTGCATGCCGGTGTAGATGTCGCCGTAGCCCATAACGGTGGCGGAGCCGCCGAAGGCGTTCATCATGTCGATGGCCATCTGGCTGTCCATGGTGCGGATCTTCAGGCCCTTCAGGTCAGCGGGGGTGCGGATGGGGGTCTTCGCGGTGTAGAAGCAGCGGGTGCCGGACTCCAGCCAGGCCAGGCCGATGAAGCCGTCGTCCTCGGTCAGGGCATACAGATCCTGGCCGATCTCGCCGTTCATGACGTTGTAGAGATGATCCTTGTCGTTGAAGACGTAGGGCACGGAGACGCAGTTCCAGGCGCTGTTGAAGTTGGAGAGGGTGCCGGCGGAGACCTTGGTCATCTCCAGCTGTCCGGCCTGGATCTGGCTGACGCAGTCGGCCTCGGAGCCGAGGGTGCCGCCGGGCATGACGTCGATGACGATGGCGCCGTCGGTGGCCTCCTCAACAGCCTCGGCCCAGGCGACCAGGGCGACGTTGATGGCGTGGTCCTCGGCCATGTTGTGGGCCAGAGTCAGGTAGACCGTGTTCGCGGCGCTGGCGCTGACGGGCATCGCGGCGGCGACCGCGACGATCATAACCAGGCACAGGATAGCGGCAAGAATACGTTTCATGTTCTTTCCTCCATTTTTAAATGTAAATGTTTTTTCGCATCAGCCGGAGCTGATGGCGGATACGGGTGGGAAGGCGCGGCGCCCTCCTCTTGTAACTAATATATCAGATAATCGCCTCCGATACAAGCGTTTCTCGCTTGGGTAGGCTCACAAATAGCAGGGGCAAAATTTGGGCAATTTTCACAAAGGCCGGCTGAATTGGGCCCTGAGTGACAGAAAAAACCGGGCGCCGCCGCGGCAAAATGTCACGGCAGCGCCCGGTTTCTGTTTTGCTTATTTTCTCCGCATATCGCGCAGCGCCTGGCGCATATCGTAGATACTCATGCTCAGGAAGGATTTCTCCGCCCGCCATGTGAGGCCGGTCTTCTCCTCCAGAAAGGCGGCAAAGGCCATGATGTCCGCCGGTTTTACCGAGTCCTTGGCCATCATGCACACGGAATTGCGGGAGACAAAGAGATAGCAATACTGCTTGTCCTCCACGAGGCGCGTAAACTTCTGATAGGGGATGTCCATGCTCCCCTCCCCCGTGAGGTGGAGCGCTTCGGAGCCGAAGCTGTAGTTCATGTTGGGCAGCTTGGCCTTCCGTTCCGTCAGAGCCCGGTCCGCCCGCACGGCGGCGGGAAAATCCCGGCTGACCAGCAGCCAGGCGCCGACCAGGAGCAGCAGGGCCTTGCCCCAGGTGGGAATGCTCAGTGCAGCTGCGGCGACGACAAGGCCGAAGCCGATCAGCAGCCGCAGCAGCATGCGCGGCTTTTCGTAGACATAGTATTGCATTTTGTACAGCTGCTCGACGGTTTTTTCCGTATGCGCGATGGACGCGCGATAGAGCACTTCGGCCATGCTTCTTCCCTCCTGCCCGGAAATTGGGGCGGCGTTTTTCTCCCTGTATCATACCGAAACCGGCCGTCCGCTGTCAATGGCTTTTTGCCGCAGGGATGCGCCCCGATACAGCAAAACAGGAGATCGATATCTTGTATCGGTCTCCTGTTTCGGTTATTAGGGGAACGCCGTTTACACCACGAACTGGTAAACGGTAAAGCTTGCATAGATGCACAGCAGCAGAATCCCCTGCCAGCGCTGCAGCTTGCCCTTGATAAGCGCGGGCAGGCACATGATCGCCATAACGCCCAGCATGAGGGGCAGATCGATCACCAGGCTGGAATTGATGCCGCCCAGCACGGTTTTTTCCGCGGGGATCGCAAAGGGCGAGATGGCGATCGAGGCGCCGCTGACCAAGACGATATTGAAGAGGTTCGCCCCGATGATATTGCCCAGGGACAGGGAGCCGTGGCCCTTGATGAGGCTGGTGATGGCGGTGATCAGCTCGGGCAGGCTGGTGCCCAGGGCGACCATGGTCAGGCCGATGACCGAATCGGGGACGCCGAGGGCGGCGGCAATCAGGGTGCCGTTGTCCACCAGGAAGCGGGCGCCCAGGGCGATGGCCGCGGCGCCGATCACCAGCAGGAGCAGCTCCAGGGCAAAGGGCCGCGCTTTCCCGTCTGTCTCATCTTCCCCGCCCTCTTCCGCGAGCTCCGGATGCCGCTTCATCTGCAGCGTGGAGACGAGCATGTAGGTCACAAAGACCGCGAGATAGGCAAAGCCCATCCAGCGCTGGAAGCCGCCCAGGGCCCAGGCGATGCCGGCATAGGAGAGCGCCGCGGCGAAGAAGAAGGCCGTCGGGAGGGAGAAGGACTTGGGATTGACCTTCCCGGGACTCACGGTGATGGTGATCGCCGCGATCAGGCTGGTGTTGCAGATGATGGAGCCGATGGCGTTGCCGTAGCTGATGCCGGCGTTGCCCTGCATAGCCGCCTGGCTGGAGACCATCACCTCCGGGAGCGTGGTGCCGATGGAGACGATCGTCGCGCCGATCAACAGCTCCGGCAGATGAAAGCGGCGGGCGATGCCCACCGCGCCGTCGACAAACCAGTCGCCGCCCTTGATGAGCAGGGCGAAGCCGAGCAAAAACAATAAAATGGGCACAAGCATGTTTCTTCGTTTCCTTTCTGCCAAGGCACGGCCGGCGGAAAGCTGCCAAAACCGTGCAGCGAGAGTATGGGAGAACTATAAACCATGCTGCTGCTTTTTTCAAGCCCCGGCACCGCTCCTTTGCGCTGTCTTTGCGCGCCGGCGCCCGCCGGGCTGCGGTCAACTCAGCAGTTCTTCCCCGTTTTCCAAGGGCGCGGGGCGTTCACAGACGGTCTCCATGGGGCAGGGCAGGCCGCTTCTCCCGCTCTCCATGATCTTTTCGATCACATCCGGCACAGGCTGGGCCGGCGCACTGCCGCAGCCCAGGCCGGTGAGGGCAAGGGAAAAGAGGAACCAAAAGGCAAGCCGTTTTTTCGTGGTTTTGCTCCTTATCGCCACGCCGGTTTGGCTCAGTTCATCTTCATGCAGGAGCCGAGAACCTCTCCGGTCTCCAGATATTCATAGGTCGGGAACTGAAAGAGGGCGGGCTTGAACTTCCGGTAGTCGATTTTCCCCTTCACGGTGCTTATGCTGGTCCTGCAGGTGCTGCTGGGCGTGGTCGGCTTCTTCAACTGGATCCGTCCGTAATCCCCGCACAAGAGGCCACAGCAAAACTCCCTCGCCCGTCCGGCCCGGTGTTCTTTGCCAGACAAGCTGATTTGGACATCTGGCAGGCGGGCTTAGCAAGAAACGAGGAAGATGGTTTGCGCACCAATGGGCAAACCATCTTCCTCGTTTTCAGAGTGTCCCGGCCTTGAAAGGCCGGGACACTGGTTTTTGAAAAAGGTATCGCGTTTTGATAGAATTCCCCGGAGAGGGGTTCAACGCGGTATTACAGATACTTTGCTACATCCTTAGCTTTCAGAACTCTCCCCATCGAAACAACTTTGTTGTCGATCATCAGCGCCGGAGTGCTCATGATACCATATTCCATGATTTTACCCATATCGGTGATGTATTCAATTTCGGCGTCAATGCCTTTTTGCGCTACGGCTTCTTTAGTCGCTTCCAGCAGATTCTCACATTTGCAGCATCCGCCGCCCAGTACTTTGATATTCATGTCAATTCCTCCTGTTAGATAAAAATGTATTGGAAGGCATTAAAGCCATATCCGACGAGAATGATTCCAATGATGCAGATCGCAATGAAAGTGCCGAGCAGTCGGGGCTTGATGGCCTTGCGGAGCATGATAAGTGAAGGGAGACTCAGTGTAGTGACGGCCATCATAAAGCTGAGGATCGTCCCCAGCAGTGCACCCTTTGCCAGCAGCGCCTCAGCTACAGGGATCGTGCCGAAAATATCCGCGTACATCGGAACACCTACGAGTGTCGCCAGAACGACGCCGAGAGGATTGCGGCTACCAAGTACAGTCTGGACCCATTCCTCTGGTATCCAATTGTGGATGACCGCGCCGACACCGACTCCAACGAGAATATAAGGAAAGACCTTCTGGAACGTGGAGACCACCTGATCCTTTGCATAAACCATACGATCTTTCACGGTCAGATCCGGAGACGCGATGTCCACGCTGCTGTTTGCCTTTCGGATAAAGTCCTCTACGTACTTTTCCATGTGCAACTTTTCAATCAACGTGCCGCCGATCACAGCGATGACCAGCCCACATTGGAGACGAGATAAGAAATGAGAAAGTCACGCCAAGCGGCAGTCCCGCACTTGTGAAGCCCATGAAGATCGGAATGGAGGAGCAGGAACAGAAGGGAGTTACCGTCCCCAACAAAGCCCCAACGATGTTGGCACCGATGCCGTGAAAACGGCCCAGAATGCGCTTGCTCCTCTCCGGTGGGAAGAAGCTCTGGATATACGAAATGATGAAGATCAGCATACAGAGAAGTATCGTGATCTTGATCACATCATAGAGAAAGAATAAAATACTGCCTCCCCAGCGGGTAGTGGTATCAAGGCTTAGGGCACCCAGGCCCTTCCTGATAAGGGTGTTGAGCCATTTCATTCCAAGTATCTGTTCTTGAATAAAAGTCCACATTATGAAATCTCCTTAGTTTGACAAATTTAAATGTATCAATGTATTGTGCTTTTTTATAGGCAATCCCGCAGGATCGCCTATTTTTAATGCTCACAGCAACAAGCTGAGTTTTCTTCTTGTTCACAGTCGCAACGGACATACCCGGAGATCATATCACGGAATGATGCGATCCCCTCTGGTGAGAGAGAATAATGCATCCATTTTCCCTCTTTGCGGCTTGCCACAAGTCCGCTATCACACAGAATCTTCATGTGGTGAGAAAGAGTCGGCTGAGTAATATTCAGTTCCTCAAGAAGCACACAGCCACACTTTTCGCCATGCTGCAGTGCCAGCATGATCGCAAGGCGATTCTCATCAGCCAGTGCCTTAACTCTTCGGACATCTTCACGAAATCCCATGTTTATCGCCCCCTTAGTATGAACACATGTTAGCACTAACATTTATAGTTGTCAATATGTGAATGTGATCAGAAGAGATACTGTTCTTTGCGTGATCTTTACAAGAGAAGGCCCACAAGCCGTCAAGCCTGTGGGCGCTTGTTTTTCCGGATGTCAGACCCGGGTTTCCTTGCAGTTCTGGAACTTGAATGTCAGGCCATCCCGATGGGCCACCACACGGTCGATTCCCCTCTGTGAGAACGATTTGTCCGGGAGAGTGGTGCCGGGAGCACCCGAACAAGCAAAAATGCCGCTGCGGAAAATGATCTGTGGCGGCTGCTTTTTGTGACCGAACAGCGAAAAGCCCTGAAATCAAGGGCTTTGGGGCAAAAGCAAAAGGCAGGTAATTCTATCAAAATTACCTACCTTTTATGGCGGAGGGTGCAGGATTCGAACCCGCGTGGACTTTCGCCCTAACGGTTTTCAAGACCGCCCCGTTATGACCGCTTCGGTAACCCTCCGTATAGTAGATATATAATTGTCTTGGGCTTTTTTCTTGGAACAGATTCCCGTTTGCAGGGCCGCCCCGTTATGTCCTGTTGCGGTGCCCGAAATCTCCTGCTCGCTGATCGCTCGCAAGATTTCGACCGCTGCCACTCCTTTTTGCTCGCTTTTTCCGCCACCGGCGGCGCTCGCAAACGTCCCCGCTTCGGTAACCCTCCGTGTAGTAGATATATAATTGTCTTGGGGGTGGTGAGAGAACGGATTGCCACAGTCGCCTTCGGCGGCTTCGCAATGACATGACCCGGGATGGTGCCGTGTCTGCGGGCGGCTGATAGCCGCCCCTACGGCGGGAACGGACATCGTTCGAAATCCACAGGCCGTCGGGGACGCCGACCCTACGAGGGGACGGGCAGGCGGATTCCCGCTGCGCCTTTCCTTCTCTGTTGATGAGAGCCTCTGGCGTTTTCGGCCGGAGGCTCTCATCCCTTGGGCGTATCTTACTTGACCGCGTTCTTTGCCAGATCGCAGAGAGCGGTGAAGGCGGCGGGATCGTGAATCGCAGTCTCGGAGAGCATCTTGCGGTTCATATCCAGGCCGGCGACCTTCAGGCCGTGCATAAAGCTGGAATAGTTCATGCCGTTGGCCTTGCAGCCGGCGGAGATACGGGTGATCCAGAGCTGACGGAAGTCTCTCTTCTTCTGCTTGCGGCCCACGTAAGCATAGCGGCCGGACTTCATCAGCTGCTCATTGGCCATTTTATAGTGACGGGACTTGTTGCCCCAGTAGCCCTTTGCCAGACCCAGGATCTTGCTTCTGTGCTTGCGGGTCATCATTGCGCCTTTAACTCTTGCCATTTGTATATCCTCCTATTATCGCGTCTGCCCTTATTTATAAGGGATCATTTTTTTGATGGTAGCTGCGTTGGTCACGTCGGCATAAGCCTCGGAGCGCAGGCGGCGGCAGCGCTTGGTATCCTTCTTGGTGAGGATGTGGCTCTTAAAAGCGTGGGCACGTTTTACCTTACCGGACTTGGTGAGATTGAATCTCTTCTTGGCACCGCTGTGGGTCTTCAGTTTGGGCATGATAGTTTCTCCTTCCATATCTCGGCGGCGGACCGCCGTGCGTGTACAACTTATCCTTCGACGGGAGCGTCCGTCTTCGGGGTCTTGGGCTTCGCCGGCTTTTTCGGCGGAGTCACAGGCTTGGGGGACAGGAACATGGACATGTTGCGGCCCTCCAGCTTGGGGGCCTTGTCCATGTTCGCGATATCCGCGCACTTTTCCGCAAAGTCCTTCAGCAGCTGGGCGCCGATATCGGTGTGCGCCATCTCGCGGCCGCGAAAACGCACCGACACCTTCACCCGGTCGCCGTCGGCCAGGAACTTCTGGCCGTTCTTCAGCTTGGTGTTGAAGTCGTTGGTGTCGATACCCGGGGACATCCGGATCTCCTTGATCTCAATGACGCGCTGGTTCTTCTTGGCTTCCTTCTCCTTCTTGGCCTGCTCGAAACGGTACTTGCCGTAGTCCATGATCTTGCAGACAGGAGGATTGGAGCCCGGAGCGATCTTGACCAGGTCCAGCTCCCGCTCCGTCGCGATCTTCAGGGCCTCGGCCGCGGACATGATGCCAAGCTGCTCGCCCTCGTCACCGATCAGGCGAACTTCTTTGTCAAGGATCTCTTCGTTGATTTGATGAGCAGCGTTTGCGATGTGAAACACCTCCGGAAAAAATAAGCGCGGATGCACAGCATCCGCGCATAAAAACAGCGTTCTTCCCCCCGTGGGGGAGCGTTGCCTTTATTAACCGCGGCTGGCCCAAATGGCCGCCGGGTGAGGACGGGGATGCCGTACCTTCTTTGTTAAGCGCTGATACTATAACAGCTTTTACCCGGCTTGTCAAGGGTTTTTTTGAGGGATTAGGCAGTAGGCATCAGGGATCAGGGGGCTGCGTGGAACCTGCGTGCCGCCGAGGGTGTCGGCTCCTAATGCCTGATGCCTACTGCCTTTTTAAGAAATCTTATGTTGCGGGCTTTCGGATTATGTTTTACAATATCGTTAATAAAAAACCGGCACGGAGGATCAAGTTATGAAACGTCTGCCTCTTCTCTTTCTTATGATCGCGGTGTTGCTGCTGATCGGCTGCGGCTTTGCCCTGGCCGCCCCCGCCTCGGCGGAGGAGCCGCTGCCCTC
>CACYOR010000006.1 GCA_902775985.1 Oscillospiraceae bacterium | reverse complement strand
TCGTATCGGTATTCAGGGGGTAAGCGTGTAATAGGCAACTTCGTTGATTTCCCGATTGGCGGAGACAAGGACGGTCTTTCCTTCGATGACTTCGGCGCGTGCATTGGCCGGGCCAATATCGTGATCCAAGAGCTCAATACGGTATGCGCCGTCCTGATAGCTCAATGCCAGAAGATCCCGGTCCCCGCGGCGATGGCCGATGATGCCGATTTCTTTCCCATTGAACTGCGCAGCGCAGATCGCATGAATGAAGGGAAGTTTCTTCTCATATTCATAGACCTTTTCATAGCGGCCGTCACGCAGCTTGAAGACCTTCAACGTATCGCCATGGAACGGGGAGAAAGTCATCATCTCTTTTTCTCCATCACCGTCCAGATCGAGCAGAAGCGCATCGCTGGTCGGTTCATCCAAATATTGCTCCACCGTCCAAGCAAGACCGGGTTCCGCAGGAGGTGTGATCCGGAATACTCCGTTCTCCGTGGTTACGATACTGGTCTGAACTCCCTGGTGGATATCCCGGGAGTAGCCGTGATTTTTTAACTGATCATCCATCAGCACCGTCATCGGGAGTTCATAATCCTCTGGGAGATCCCGGAGATCCTTTGGCAATACACCCACAAACACTTTCCCTGGGAAACGCCAGTCCTCCTCGTATTCATAGCGGCTCTTTATGGTGCAGGCGATCAGAAAATTGACGCCGTTGCGGCGGAGAATGTCAAAGCGGTGTACGCCGGGGAGATGGACAAGATTCTTGATCTTCCAGCCGTCCTCTGCCGGATAAGCCAGAACAATGCTGGCATCCTTGCTCCAGTCCGGCGCGTACATGCGATGGGTGGCAAGAAAATCGCCGTCCACCGCGCCGGGAACCTGAACAGCGGTCATGGTTCCACCGGGACGATCCCAGACTTTATCGACCAGATTCCCGTCCTGATCGAACAAAAGGCAGGCATATTCTTTTTCGGAGGCAACAAGAAAATGCCGTTTACCATGGATCTCAAGCGTTGTTACCCAGTAGCAGAGGGTCAAGTCGGAAATGACTTTCTTTTCAATATTCATGGCAGCGTCTCCTTTGCTTTTTTACTATTTTACCATGGATTCCGTACAGGCACAAGAAGAATCAGCATTGTTCTGGCATGCTGCGGGTTCATGAGCCATAGCGTACTGATGTTTTGTCGATAAAAGAGCGTGACAAGAGCCTCTGCGTTCGATATAATATAAGGCAGATTGAGCACAGGGGAAAGAGGTGCAGGAAGATGATTCGGGACTTGCTTCTGCAGGCTCAGCGGGGACAAGCGCTGTGGATTTCGGATGTTCGGAAACAGATGACTGCGGAGGAGCATGATGATGTAATCATTCAGCTTCGGACAGGGGATGGGTGCATAAGAGAGTTTGTGTGGCCCGTTTCCAGGTGGGAAAAGGCTGAGGAAAGAGCCTTTGTGTTGGAGTATTTGGCCGCTGCTGTGTTCAACACCTTATCCTGCTTTGGCGGCGAACAGCTCTGCCTGTTCTATTCAGCCGACAATGCGGACTATCCCTCATTGTTTTCCGAATTGAGAGATCTTTTTCAGCTCGATAAAACACGGCGAAACGGATACGGGAAAGTCATCCAGATTGCGGACCGCCTCTGTCGTGCAGAGGGTAAGGGGCATTTTCGCCTGCCTTGGGACGGGATGGAGCAGTATCGGCCGGCAAAAGCCATCGACATGCCCGGAAACGTCGGATTAAAAGAACGTTTGAGAACTTTGACTCAGACCGTGGAATCCGGCCTTTACTGCGGAATCGACGTGGGTGGAACCGATATCAAGGCGACGGTTGCCTTTGAGGGGAAACTGCTTGCCACAAAAGAATATGACTGGAATCCTGCCTCCTATCGGACAGCGGAAGAAATCACAGGGCCGATCTTCCTGCTCGCTCGTCTTCTTCGGCTGGCAGTGGAGTACGGTGACCGGGATGAATTCCAGAGAGCGCTTGAAAAAGCAGCGTCTCTTGCCTTCATGAGGGAAACGGTGGAGCAACTGGAAAGAGAGTGCCGGACGTCAATGCCGCTGTATGACGGGATCGGCTTGAGTTTCCCGGATGTGGTGATGGAGGACCGTATTCTGGGCGGAGAAACACCCAAAACCAGAGGCATGCGCGACAATACGGTGCTCCCCTATGAGACGGAATTTGCCAAAATCGGAAGACTGGGCAAACAGTTAGAGACTCTGTGCAAGCCCGATACTCGTGTGCGAATTGCCAACGACGGCAACGTGGCCGCCTTCACTACAGCGGTGGAGATGACCTGTCAGGGTGTCAACGTTGAAAGCGGTGTTTTCGCTCATTCTCTTGGCACGGATCTGGGAACCGGATGGCTTCCGGAAACAGGATCCTTTCCGCCTTTTCCGCTGGAGATGTACGATTTCCTGATAGACTTGGGGAGTTATCCACAGAGAAGCTTTGGCCCCGAGGATGTACGCAGCGTCCGCAATGAGAATTCCGGCCTGCCGGACGCCCGAAAGTATCTGGGTCAGTCGGCGGCCTTCCGATTGGCGTATGAGAAAAAGCCGGAGCTGCTGACAGGATTTCTTGAAGAAGATGAGGGACTGCTCAGAATTCGGACCGGACCGGAGGACAGGCGCAAGGAATGCCTGGAGCATCTTATGAAAAAAGCGGAGGAAGGCGATGCAAAAGCGTGTGCCGTCTTCTATGAAATTGGGTATAATCTCGGGCAAATCAGCCGTGAAATAGCATTTCTGCTGCATCCGGACACCAATCAGCGGTATCTGTATGGGCGCTTTGTCAAGCATCCGATTTGCTTTCAGCTCATACGGCAAGGCTGCCGTGACAGTATGCCGGAGCTGGAGCTTTTACCGGCTGATGACACGCTGGCCTGTTCACCGCTTATGCTGCAGTTGGCGGCTCGAGCGGATGTGAGCGTTGCGCAGTTTGGGCAAGCCGTTGGAGCGCTTTATTTGGGAGCTTTACAGGAGGATAGAGAGCATGAAACGAAGTGAAATCAACCGTGCCCTGAGAGAGATGGAAGCCATGATTCTGGAATACCGGATCGCGCTTCCGCCCTTCTGCCAGTTTACTCCCGAGGAATGGGAGAGCAAAGGCCATGAATACGACGAGATTCGCGACAATATGCTGGGCTGGGATATTACCGACTACGGCCTGGGCGATTTTGACCGGGTCGGTTTCTCACTCATCACGCTTCGAAACGGAAACTTGAGTAAACGGGATCGTTATCCAAAGCCATATGCGGAAAAGCTGCTGTATTTGAAAGAGGGGCAGTATTCTCCCAATCATTTCCACTGGTATAAAATGGAGGATATCATAAACCGCGGCGGAGGCAATGTTCTGATTCGCGTTTTCAATTCGATGCCCGATGAAGAGATCGACCGGGAAGGGGATGTGCTCGTCAATCTGGATGGGAGAAGCTTCACGGTGCCGGCCGGAACACAGCTTCGCCTCTGCCCGGGCGAGAGCATCTGCGTCCATCAGCGGATGTACCACGATTTTGAAGTGGAAGCGGGAACGGGACCGGTCCTTTTAGGCGAGGTGAGCCAGTGCAATGACGATAACACCGACAATCGCTTTAATCCGCCGGTTGGGCGCTTCCCAGCCATTGAGGAGGACGAGCCGCCCTATCGTCTGCTCTGCAACGAGTATCCCAAAGCGAATGAATAAACAAGTCTCCCGGCTTTAAACCGGGAGACCGCTTTTTATGACACGGGGATTTTGAGATCGGCGAACTGGATGTAATCGACTTGCGTGATGTCAATGGGCTGCTCGAAGAAGCAATGACCGTCAAAGCTGCTGCTTCCCGTGGAGCAATCTCCCTGCTGATAGGCGGCTTTGCTGCCATCTTTCAACACAACGTCCAGGATGACCGGATTGACGTAGGTATAGTCTTGGCTGTTGATATCATTCCCATCCAGCGAGAAATCATATCCGAAGCCGATGGCCAGCGGCGAGAGATACATGCTCCGCAGAGTCATTTCCTCTCCGAAAGGATTGACGGCTTTCAGGCCTTCAACCGGAAGAGAACGGCTTGGCTCATAGCGGTTGCTCAAGTCAATATCCCAAGGCCCTTCCAGCACGACGCTGTATTCTTTATCCGGATGCTGGAGATAAAGGTTCTGGATATGAAGCGTTTTCAGACGGCCAGGCTTGACGTCCATATGACGCATATACTGCATTCGGATCGCCACAACACATTCAACAGCATTATCGTTTGGCGTCTCATCAAAGAATTCCACACGCTGTTCGAGACCTCCGCGGTTTCCTTCCCAGGTGAATATATCCATGATTTCATCTGGCGACAGGATCTGATAGAAGCTGTACGGACTATCCGGGAGGTTCAGGACCTGGCCCTCGGGCGCTTCAAAGCGCAGACGGATATAATAGGCGTCCTCGTTGCCGATCAGGGCGAGCGGGGTAACTGTGTTTCCGCTTGGCGCTGCAATCGGCTCCAGATCATGAGCTCCCATACTCTCCATAACAGCGGCCTGGTTTTCATTCAGATCTCCAAAATAGCTCCGGAAGGCATCGGCGACATAGAATTGATACAGGGCAAAAGCGGAAAGCGCCAAAAGCATGACCACGACTGCGGCAATGAGGAGCAGCTTGCTGAGGCGGCGGCGCGGTTTCACGCGCAAAGCGGTGTAGCCAAGCTCCTGCGCCACATGTTCAATCCTCTGACTGTCGATGTCACCGAAGGCCAGAATCAAACGTTCTGAATTTCGCATAATCCCTCCTGAAGCAAGTGCTTCTTCAATTTGTCTCTGCTGCGTTTGAGCATCATGCTGACTTTGCTGCGGGTATATCCACGTTTCTCTGCAATCTCCCGCTCGGTTGCGAGGAAATAATAGCGGGCGATAAACGCGAACGCTTCCTCCTCGGACAGCGTTCTGATAAAGTGGTCAATGGCTTGTGCCAGCTCCCGATCCTCCAGTTCTTTTTCCAGACTGTATCCCGAGGGAATACAGTCATCCAGCTCATCCAACGCTAAGTCCACTTCGCCTCCGCCGCGTTTTTTTGCGTTCTGACGCACGATTTTGCTCAAAGCGAAGTTGCGGGTGATCTTGGCCAGAAAGGGATTCAGCCGCTCCGGCCGCTTGTCGGGCATGGCGTTCCAGGCGGCTAACCAGGTATCGTTTACACATTCTTCAGAATCCTCAGTGCTCCCCAATATGTTGAAAGCGATGATGCGGCAATATTTTCCGTATTTTCTCTCGGTTTCTTGAATGGCCTGTTCCGAACGCATCCAGTACAGATCAACGATTTCTTTGTCATTCATATGATTTCTCCTTTACTGATAAAAGGCCTTTCACTTATAGAAATCGATTTTTCCTTCCGAGTGTCACACACAATCTGAAAAAATGCAAGTATGTTTGTTATTGACCCGCGATAACGAAGCATTTTGTGCCGGCAGAAATCGATGATCTCCCTGCTCTCAAAAAACGGAGACGGGAATCTTCTTGCCATTTGCGGCCTGTATCGGTATAATATCAAAAAGAGGAAGTGAGAAGCATGGAGCCCAACCGAAAAAAGATCGCGGCGGCCTGGTTTTATAGCCAGGTCTATCGGGATGAGCAGATCCTTCCTCGCGAAAATGCCCCCAAAGAGCAGATCCCGGAGGAAATCAGAGCCATGCGGGCGATCGAGCAGGCTCCGGATTCTCGCTGTCTCTCAAGAGAAGAAATCTTTGTCCGTCAGGGACGATTGATGGCGGCATATACCGATGAGTATTCCTATGATCGGGATGTGATCCGCTATTTCCCCACATATCAGTCGTTTACAGACAGGGAACTTCGGGGCTATTTCAGCTGGAGAAGCGCGTGGCGGCGCGGAGAGAAGAATAAAACCAGCCTGTCCTTTGCTTTCCTCTATATATACGAACTCTTGAACCAGATCGGAGTGACCGATCCGATCGACGGTTATGAAACACTTAAAGCTTTTGCGGAAGCCTATGGAGAACTGGATAAAAAGATAAGGTATTACGCGAATCAGTGGTTATGGGATTACGTGGTTTATTACGGTTTGGATCCGGTCCTGCTCTCCGGCAGGAGCGAATGCCGCTTTGATGAGCAGCTGAACATCTTGATAACACCCGAGGGGAGAACAGCAGAAAACATCCTGGAAGCGGCAATGGAACTGTCGTCCTATCGGCTGGAGCGTTCCCGGCTGTACGCAAAAGATCGGGATGCATTGGCAGATGTTACCGCCTCTGTCTGGCAGAGGATGGGGGAGTATTACGGGAAGCACCGCAAACAGAGCCTGACGGATGACTTCTTCGGGCCGATCACCTGCCGGCCCATAGAGTTGTTTCATTCTGCCGTGTTTCTCGGAAGACCGGAGAAACGGGACAAGGATTATGTTGTGGACAGCTTGCGGAGCTACCACTGTCATCTGGAAAAATGGAGCGTCCGCCAGCCGGATACCGTGACAGCGCGTAGCAAAAAAATGGGTGATCTGCTCCGGACCATCGATTCTCTCCTGCGAGAAGAGCTGGGATACGATTCGAGCGTTCAAGCCGGCCTGAGCACCAAATGGATCCTGCAGATCATCCGGGAAGAAATTGCGGCTTATAAACAGAAAAAACAAAAGGAAGAAGCGCGGCAGGTCCATATTGATTACAGCAAGCTCTCCGGCATTCGCTCCGATTCTGTGATTACCCGGGAAAAACTGATCGTGGATGAGGAGACAGAAGAGGAGCCGCAGCCAGAGGTAGAAACAGCGGGACCTGCCTCTCTTGAAGGCTTTGACCTGACGGAGGACGAACATCGTTTCCTCTGCTGCCTGCTGCGCGGGGAGAGCGTCCAATGGATTCGAGAAAAGGGACTAATGCTCTCGGTACTGTTGGACGGCATCAACGAAAAACTGTTTGATGTGTTTGGCGATACGGTCCTGGATGACACACCGGACGTGATCGAAGATTATCGCGATGAACTGAAAGAGATACTGAAACTATGAAAATCCCGAAACGAATTGCACAGACCTTGATCAGCTCGCTGAAAGGCGGTGTGGTACCGCGCGTGGGTCTGCCATATATCACGGTGGGCCGCAAGCGGGAGATCGATGCGCTGTTGCACGATGTGGATATGATCGCCGACGGCGGGGCCTCTTTTCGCTTTATCGTCGGCCGTTACGGAAGCGGTAAAAGCTTCCTGCTGCAGACGATCCGCAACTATGTCATGGCGAAGAACTTTGTCGTCGTGGACGCCGATCTTTCGCCGGAACGTCGGCTGCAGGGCACACACGGTCAGGGCCTGGCCACGTATAAGGAACTGATCCGAAACATGTCCACAAAAACAAAGCCGGAAGGCGGTGCGCTGACACTGATCCTGGATCGCTGGATCAGTCAGGTACAGCAGACGGTTTTGGAAGAGAGCGGCCTGACCTTACAGGATGAGCGCTTGTCTGAACTGGTGGAAAAGAAGATCGCGGCGGTCGTGTTTTCTTTGAACGAGATGGTGCACGGCTTTGACTTTGCACGGCTTTTGACGCTCTATTATGAGGCCTATGTCAACGGTGACGACCTGTTTAAAGCAAAGGTGGTCAAATGGTTCCGTGGAGAATACAACACCAAAACAGAGGCTCGGCAGGAGCTGGGCGTCAATATCATCATTACCGATGACGACTGGTATGAGTACCTGAAGCTGTTCGCGTTTTTCTTGAAACAGGCCGGCTATGCGGGATTGCTGATCCTGATCGACGAGCTTGTCAATATCTACAAGATTCCCAACGCCATCACCCGGCAGTATAACTATGAAAAGATCCTGACCATGTATAACGACGCCATGCAGGGCAAAGCCCATTACCTGGGTATGATCCTGTGCGGTACACCCCAATGTATGGAGGACCCGCGGCGCGGCGTGTACAGCTATGAGGCGCTGCGCTCCCGTCTGGCAGAGGGACATTTTTCCGGCGAGTATCAGGATTTGCTCTCCCCAGTGATCCGCCTGCAGCCACTGACCTATGAAGAACTGCTGATCTTGACCGAGAAACTCGCGGATATCCACGCGACGCTTTATGAGTATCCGCAGATCCTGACACAGCAGGATATGGTAGAGTTTATTCAGATTGAATTCGGCCGGATTGGAGCGGATACCCACATCACGCCGCGCGAAGTGATCCGGGATTTCATCGAAGTGCTGGATATCATCTATCAGAATCCGCAGCTTTCTGTTCGGGAACTGCTGGGCTCGAACAGCTTTACCTATGCGCAGAACGTCGTTAAGGAAGAGGAGACCGGGGAAGAATTTGCGGAGTTTACGTTATGAGCGCCTTTGATCGTTACGCACCGTTTGTGCAGGACTATATCTATCGCAACGGCTGGGAGAACCTGCGTGCGATCCAGGTTGCGGCGGCAGATGTGATTTTTAATACCGATGAGAACCTGCTGCTGACCGCATCTACCGCCTCGGGCAAGACAGAGGCCGCCTTCTTTCCGATCATTACACTCTTTTCGGAGGACCCACCCAGCTCCGTGGGCTGTATCTATATCGGTCCGCTGAAGGCGCTGATTAACGACCAATTCTTACGCCTGAACGATCTCTGTGAGGAGGCGGACATTCCGGTTTGGCACTGGCATGGGGATGTGGCCCAGAGCCATAAAGAGCGGCTCATGAAGCATCCCAGCGGTATATTGCAGATCACGCCCGAATCTCTGGAGGCGCTGCTGCTGCACAAGCACGCGGCGATTCCGAAGCTTTTTCACGATCTGCGCTTTGTCGTGATCGATGAGGTTCACTCACTGCTGCGCGGGGATCGCGGCGGACAGACGCTCTGCCTGATCGAGCGCCTTTCCCGTCTCGCCGGTGTCAATCCGCGGCGTATCGGGCTTTCGGCCACCATGGGCGATCCGGAACGAACCGGGGAATTCCTGTCCCTGGGAACCGGGCGTCAGACGCTGATCCCGAAGATCGAGGCGAAGGGGAGCAAATGGCGTTTATCCATGGAGCATTTTTATATCCGCAACAGTCAGGCAGGGGAGGACCACCCGGAAGTACAGGGCATGCCGGCGCTGGATGAAAAGACGGATGAGGCACCTTTGCTGGCCGATCCCGGTATCGGATATATTTTCGAACATACGCGGGGAAAAAAATGCCTTGTCTTTGTCAACTCCCGGGAAGAGTGCGAAGCGGTCACCACGACGCTTCGCCGCTACTGTGAGATCAAACACGAGCGGGATCGCTTCCTGATCCATCACGGCAATCTCTCCGCCTCCTATCGGGAGACGGCGGAGGGGATCATGAAAGACGATTCTCAGTACATGACCACTGTCACAACCGCAACCTTGGAACTGGGAATCGATATCGGCCGCCTGGAGCGTGCATTTCAGATCGATGCGCCCTGGACGGTATCCTCTTTCCTGCAGCGGATGGGCCGCACCGGACGGCGACAGCTTCCACCGGAAATGTGGTTTGTCATGCGGGAGGACGAGCCAGAAGTGCGCGCCATGCTTCCCGCCACGATTCCCTGGAAGCTGCTGCAGGGAATCGCTCTGGTGCAGCTCTATCTGGAAGAGCGCTGGGTGGAACCGCCCAGGCTGGACCGGCTGCCGTTCAGTCTTCTCTATCATCAGACCATGGCGACCCTGGCCTCCTGTGGGGAGATGTCGCCCCGTGCATTGGCGGATCGTGTCCTATCGCTGCATTTCTTCCATCGTATCAGCCAGGAGGATTATCGCTGCCTGCTGCGCTATCTTGTGGCGAATGATCATATTCAGGAGACCGAGCAGGGCGGCTTGATCCTGGGCTTGACGGGTGAGCGCATTGTCAATTCCTTCAAGTTCTATGGGGTGTTCCAGGAAAATGAGGAATACACCGTGCGGAACGATTCACAGGAGCTGGGGACGATCGTATCTCCGCCGCCGCTGGGTGAAAAACTTGCCATTGCCGGCGCGGTCTGGCGGGTATTGGATATCGATCACAAGCGGCATCTGGTATACTGCGAACAGGTCAAGGGTTCGGTACCTGCCTATTTTGGTGAATGTCCAGGAGATCTGCATACCAGGGTTCTGGAACGGATGCGCCAGGTGCTGCGCGAAGAAAAGAGCTATCCGTATTTGATGAAAAACGCGGTTGCCCGGCTGGAGCAATCCCGCTATACCGCCGCTGCGTCCGGCGCGGCGGACAGAAACCTGATCAATCTGGGCGGAAACATGTGGTGTCTGCTGCCCTGGCTTGGGAGCTATGCCTTCCTGGCTTTGGAGCGTTTCCTGCGCCTGCGCTGTGCGGAGCGCCTTGGTTTGCGCAATCTGGATTCCGCCCGCCCATTCTTCATTCAGTTCACCATGAAAGCGGATGAAGAGAGCTTTTATCAGGTGCTGTTTGAAGAAATTGAGAAGCCATTGGATCCTATGGAGCTGGTCTATCCGAAGGAACTGCCGGTGTTTGATAAATACGATGAGTATCTGCCAGAGGAGCTGGTAAAGAAAGGCTTTGCCTATGGCGTTCTGGATCTTGACGGAATGAAGAAGAGAATCCTCGAGTGGAAGCAGGAGCGCCAAAATGCTTAAACGCGTTTTCAGTGTGGTTCTAGCTTGTGTGCTTGTTCTTTCTCCTGGCGGAAGACAGGCGCATGCGGGGGATCGGGCAGGTAATGAAACCCGCATCTTGGTCACATCCGATCTCCATTTTACGCTGCAGTCGGAATCCAGCATTTACCCTTTGATGGATCAGATCGAGAATATAGTGGAAGTGCTGGCCGAGCAGGTGATCAAAGTGCGTCCGGACGCCCTGATTCTCTGCGGCGACAACTGCAACAGCGGCCGGGCTTCCGATGTCCGGGCCCTGACCGATATCCTTCGACGGATTCGTGAAGCAGGGGTACCGGTGATTGCTGTGCCTGGAAATCACGATTTCGATTTGAGCGACGCAGAGGGCTACGCGGAAGCCTATGGCTTCCTCTGTGATCCGGAGGAAAAGGATAAAGCTTCCCTGAGCTATATGCTCCATATTGGTCCCTTTCGGGTTTTGGCAATGGACGACAGCTCAACGACCGGCGGACGGTACGGCTGGTTTTCGCCGGTCACCATGACCTGGCTGCAGCAACAACTTATAGCGGCCCGGGAGGCGGGAGAGAAAGTTCTGTTTCTGTCCCATCACACGGTGCTGCCCGGCGGCGTGGAAGCGGAGGACAGCAGTTACCTGATCCGCAATTCTGATTTGGCTGCCCTCCTTGGGGAGTCAGGCGTACTTCTCTGCCTCTCCGGTCATCGACATTCTCAGGAGGTTCTGACAGACGGCAAACTCTATGAGATCGTCTCGGCCATGCCGGTCAGCTATCCCCATCAGATCGGTTCACTTTCCATCGGGGAAAGCGAACTTGACTATCGAACGATTCCGCTTGATTTCTCAAATGCATCGAAGGAGCTCTCCGGCGTTCTGCAAAAGGAACGAGAGGAGCAGTGGGATCGAATTGCGGTCGTTGATCGTATTGACCCAAGTCATCAGTTCAGCCAGAAGGATCGTTTAGATGCGGCGCGTTTGTTTTCCCTTTTTATGATTCACTTTGGCGAGGGAAGCCTTGCGGACGTCCAGGCACAGATCCTGGCTGATCCGGGCTATGAAGCGTTCATGCGGGTGTTTGCCGATACGAATTACGGACCGTGGATGTCGTGGACGCTGAATCAGACATGGCTTCCCGGGAACCGGCTGCAGCTGCGTTGGGATTGAATCGTATCATAAAGCATTACGGACAGAGAAGGAAACAAAAAACCATGTATAGTTATCTGAAACGAAATCTCTCTTTCTTGATTTGCCTGCTGCTTGTTTTCTCGTTTTGTGCCTGCGGCAGTCAAACGGAGAGGGCTGAAGCGACAGCCGATCCGCAGGCGGGGGAATCCAGCACGGTCTATGTTGACAGCATGGACACTTTTATGGAGCTCCGGGCTTTCGGCTCCAACCGGGATGCGGCACTTAAGGCAGCCAAAGAAGAGATCGAGCGCTTGAACGACATGCTGAGCATCGGACTGGAAAAGAGTGAGATCTCCATGGTGAACCAGCAGGGGAGCGGCACAGTATCTCCGGAGACGGCCGAGATGATCCGCGGAGCGCTGGACCTCTATGAGGAGACGGACGGTGCATTCGATTTGACAGTCTACCCGCTGATGGAGCTCTGGGGCTTTGTCTCGAAGGACTACCATGTACCTACAAATGAGGAATTGAGCGAAACTTTGAAGAGAATCGGCGCAGATCGCGTCACGCTGGACGATGTAAGCGGAGCGGTGACGCTGGATGTGGGCCAGGCGATAGATCTGGGCGGTATTGCGAAGGGCTATACCTCTCAGAAACTGATGGAGATTTTCAAATCCTACGGGGTGCAATCCGCTATCGTATCTCTCGGCGGAAATATGCAGTGCCTGGGGACAAAGCCGGACGGGAGTGCCTGGCGAATTGGCGTCAAAGACCCTTTTAATCCAGAGTTTGGCCTATCGGCCATTATTCAGATCGTGGACAAGGCGGTGATTACCTCCGGCGGCTATGAGCGATATTTTGTGGATGAGGCGAGCGGCGTCACGTACCGGCATATTATTGATCCGGCCACCGGCTATCCGGCGGAGAGCGGCCTCAGTTCGGTCAGTATTGTCACGGATAACGGTATGCTGGGCGACGGCCTCTCCACCGCGCTGTATATTATGGGCCTGGAAAAAGCATCCAATTTTTGGCGGGAGCACAGAGACGCTTTTGATGCCGTGCTGATCGACAATGACGGCAATCTCTATGTGACAGCCGGCCTGGAGGGAACGGTGAGCTCCGATAGCGAGATTCGGATCATTCGTTAATTTTTTGCTCAAACGACAAGCAGGTGTTGACTTCATCCGGAAAATAAAATATAATTCTGTCAAACATGGTTCGCTGAAGGAGGCGACGGAAGCATGAAAATCGGCGCTACCGAATTAATTGTCATCTTCATTGTTGCGCTGTTGGTCATTGGGCCGGATAAATTGCCGTATTATGCGAAAAAACTCGGCGCGGCCTTGAAAGAGTTCAAAAAAGTGTCCAGCGATATGACCAAGGACGTACGCGAAAGCGTCATTGAACCGCTGGAAGAAGCGCAAAAGCCTCTGCGGGAAGCGATTGAGCCGCTGGAAGATCTGGGCAAGTCGATCAAAAAAGACATGAATGATGTCAACAAAGATATCAAAAGCATCGGGAAACCGGAAAAGAAATCCGCGGCGAAGAAGGAAGAGGAAAAAAACGGGAGCAATGCAGAGGAAGAAACTCCCACGGAAGAGAGCGTTCCCGAGACAAGCGAAACTTCTGTAACCGAAGTGGCCGAAGAAAAGCCGGAGGCCACGGAAGATAAAAGCGAAGAACCCGTAACTGTTTAAAGGAGGAAATACGAATGAGAGTTGGCGTACAGCAGCTGCTGATAGTCCTTGTTATTGTGATTATTATCTTTGGACCCACGCAGATCCCCAAACTGACCAAGATGTTCGGCAAGAGCGTGAAGGGCTTCAAAGAGGGCATGGAAGAACCTGAAGAAGTGGTAGAGGATGCTCCAAAGCCGAAGAAAAAGGCCAAGAAAGCCGCAGCAAAGGTAGAAGCCGACGAAGAGGCGGATGAAGAATAAGAAAAAGCCGGAGGTCTCACCTGACGGCAGTATGAGCGTATCCGGTCACCTGAAGGAACTGCGCAATCGTGTTTTGATTTGCGTGATTGTCTTTCTGGTCGGCTTTATGGCTTGCCTGGGCATTGCACCCAAACTGGTGACGATATTCACCGATATGGGCCAGGATTTCGGATATGTTTTCGTCTACATCGCGCCGCAAGAGCTCTTGATGGAGTATTTCTCCCTGGCTTTTGTGGGCAGCTTGATTGTGACCTTTCCTGTGATTGCCTATCACGTGTATGCTTTCTGCAGTCCGGGACTGAAAAAGAGGGAGCGCACCTATGTGAAAACGGGCCTTGTCGCCGGAACCGCTTTCTTTGTGGTCGGCGTCGTGTTTGCCCGCATGGTCAGCGTGCCCTTCATGCTGCGTTTCCTGATCCAGTTTACGGGGGAAGTGGATGTGTCTGCTTCCATCAGCATCCAGCAGTATGTTACCTTCCTGCTGACGGTTTTCCTGATTTTCGGCATTGTGTTTGAAATGCCGGTGATCACGGTCGTGCTGACGATCCTGGGTGTTCTGCGGGCGGAATGGCTTGTGAAGGCGCGCAAGGTCATGATCGTCGTTGTGTTCCTGGTGGCCGCCATCATTACGCCGCCTGACGTGGTCTCGCAGATCATGATTGCGATTCCCATGCTTCTTCTGTATGAGCTCAGTATCCTGCTCTGCAAAGTCTTTACTCGCAGAAAAAAAGCGGAAAAGGATGCGGAAACTGAGGAAGAGGACGAAGAAGAGACCTGAGACTGGCTGATTATTTCCAAGTTTTGAAGAGAGCAGAGTTGAGGAGACTCTGCTCTTTTTCTTATTGAGTGATTTGCAAAAATATAGCTTTCGGGAGGAAAGCAAAAATGGGGATTTTGTCAGATTGACAAGAGAGCATCCCTCTGATAACATTAAACCATAACAAGCAAACCATGCGACAACTGGCAGAAAGGTAGAGTACTACATGGGAATCGTATGGAATAGAGCCGACTGCCTGGGCAGACTGAATCCGATGCGGGGATCAGTCCGCCTTTTTTGATTGGAGGTATGTTCATGAGAAAAGTGGGAATTGTTATGGGCAGCAGGAGCGATCTCCCTGTTGTCGAGAAAGCGATCCGTGTTCTGCAGGAATATGGGGTCGAGTTTGAAGTGCGCGTTTTATCCGCCCATCGCTGTCCTGACGAGGCAAGAGCTTTTGCGTCGTCGGCTCGTTCGGGCGGATTTTCTGTTCTTATTGCGGCTGCCGGCATGGCTGCGCATCTGGCCGGTGCTCTTGCCGCCAATACGACCCTGCCCGTGATCGGCATTCCGCTGCGTGCGGCCGGCTCGGATGGGACGGACGCACTCTTATCCACCGTCATGATGCCCTCGGGAATCCCGGTAGCAACGGTGGCAATTGACGGTGCGAAAAATGCAGCGCTGCTTGCCTTGGAGATCATGGCTGTTTCTGACGAAGATCTTGCCCAAAAGCTGGAGGCGGCTCGAAAGGCTGACACCGAAAAAACGCTGGCTGCGGATCGCGAGGTCCGTGAGTTATATAAGTAAGTGAAACCCAAACCCGAAACAAGATGGAGGTAAAAACAATGGAACTGGTTTACACGGGAAAAACGAAGAATGTTTACGCGCTGGACAATGGTAATTATCTGCTCAAGTTCAAGGACGACTGCACCGGCAAGGACGGTGTGTTTGATCCGGGCGAGAATTCCGTTGGTCTGTCCATCGAGGGTGTGGGTGACGTGAATCTGCGCATGTCCATCTATTTCTTTGAGAAGATCAATGCCGCCGGTATTCGTACCCACTATGTGAGCGCCGACCTGGCTAACACAACGATGGAAGTTCTGCCTGCCAAGGTTTTCGGCAAGGGTCTCGAGGTCATTTGCCGCCACAAGGCTGTCGGCAGTTTCCTGCGCCGTTATCGCGACTATGTGGAAGAGGGGGCCGACCTGCCCGCCTATGTGGAAATGACCTTCAAAAATGACGCCCTCGGCGATCCTTTGGTCACCAAAGACGGCCTGATTGTTCTTGGCGTTATGACCGCTGAACAGTATGACGCCATCAAAGACATGACCCAGAAGATTACCCAGATCGTCGCCGACGAGATGAAGGCGCGCGGTCTTGTCCTCTATGATATCAAGTTCGAATATGGCTACGATGCGGACGGTCAGGTCATGCTGATTGATGAGATCGCCTCTGGCAATATGCGCGTCTATAAAGATGGTCAGTACATCGATCCCATGACGCTTTCTCAGCTCTTCTTTGCCTGATGGGAGGTTTCTTCGGCGCGGTTTCTCGCCGCGATGTCGTTCTTGATGTGTTCTTTGGCGTGGATTATCACAGCCATCTGGGCACTCGCAATGCGGGCATGGCGCTTTGGGACCCGAAAGAAGGGTTCCAGCGCCAGATCCACTCCATAACCAATACTCCCTTCCGTACTAAATTCGAGAAAGATCTGGCGGATTTCAAAGGCTGTTGCGGTATCGGTTGCATCAGCGATTCCGACCCGCAGCCGCTTTTGGTTCGTTCTCACCTCGGACTCTATACGATCACGACGGTCGGCATTATCAACAACGCGGAAAAACTGGTCGAGACCTATTTCTCCGATCACGGGCATCAGTTTATGGCTATGAGTTCCGGCCGTGTCAACATGACGGAACTGGTAGCAGCGCTGATCAATGAAAAAGAGGACCTGGTCTCCGGCATTCGGCACGCTCAGGAGCAGATCGACGGCTCCATGACCCTTCTGCTGATGACAGGCAAGGGGGAAATCCTGGCTGCACGCGATTTGTTGGGACGTCTTCCTGTATTGATCGGTGAAAACCGGGATGGCTATTGTGTCTCCTTTGAGTCCTTTGCCTACCACAAGCTTGGCTATCACGACGCCTATGAGCTGGGGCCCGGTGAGATCGTCAAGCTGACCGAGGAGGGGTACGAGACGCTCGCACCTGCCGGTGAGAAGATGAAGATCTGTGCTTTTCTCTGGACGTACTACGGCTACCCCAATTCCCGCTATGAGGGCGTGAATGTGGAAATGATGCGCTATCGCAACGGTGAAATCATGGCCAGAGACGAGCAGGAGAACGGCACGCTTCCGGATGTCGACTATGTGGCGGGCGTCCCGGATTCCGGACTGCCGCACGCCATTGGCTATGCCAATTACAGCGGCAAGCCCTTTGCCCGTCCTTTTGTGAAATATACGCCGACCTGGCCCCGCTCCTTTATGCCGGAAAATCAGGACGTCCGCAACCAGGTGGCCAAAATGAAGCAGATCCCCGTTCCGGAGCTGATTGAGGATAAGAAGCTTCTGTTTGTGGACGACTCCATCGTGCGGGGCACTCAGCTTCAGGAGACAGTGGATTTCCTGTATGAGTCCGGTGCAAAGGAAGTGCATATGCGCTCTGCTTGCCCGCCGATCATGTATGCCTGCAAGTACCTGAATTTTTCCCGCGGAAACTCGGATATGGACCTTTTGGCCCGCCGTGTGATTCAGCGACTGGAAGGGGAAGAGGGTCAGAAGCATCTGGACGAATATGCGGATCGTCGCACCGAGCGGGGAAAGTGCCTGCTCCGTGGGATCTGCGAACAGCTTGGCTTTGACTCTCTGGGCTATCAGTCGGTGGAAGGTGTTCTGGAGTCCATCGGTTTGGACAAAGATAAGATTTGTACCTATTGTTGGACAGGAAAGGAATAAGAGCATGATTAACTCTCATTCCGCCGCATATGCGGCGGCCGGCGTCGATATTGAAGCAGGATATAAGGGCGTTAAGCTTATGAAAACGCATGTGCAGCGTACCTTTATCCCGGGCGTTGTATCAGATATCGGTGGCTTTGGCGGCCTGTTTGCCCCGGATCTGACCGGGATGAAAGAGCCGGTTCTGGTCTCCGGAACAGACGGTGTTGGGACGAAACAGCGTATCGCACAACTGATGGATGTGCATAACACTGTTGGGATCGACTGTGTGGCGATGTGCGTCAATGATATCATCTGCTGCGGTGCAAAGCCTTTGTTTTTCCTCGACTACATTGCCATAGGGAAGAATCTGCCGGAAAAGGTCGCGGCTCTTGTCTCCGGCGTGGCGGAGGGCTGCGTTCAGGCCGGCTGCGCCCTGATCGGAGGAGAGACGGCGGAACACCCCGGCACCATGGCGGTGGATGACTACGATCTGGCGGGCTTCTCCGTTGGCGTCGTGGACAAAGAAAAGATTCTTGACAATCAGAGCATGCGCCCGGGTGATGTGATCGTCGCGCTGCCTTCTTCCGGGATACACTCCAACGGCTTTTCTCTGGTTCGAAAGGTGTTCGATATCGAGCATGCGGATTTGGGAAAGCAGGTTGATGAACTCGAAAAACCTCTTGGAGAAGCTCTGCTGACACCGACAAGGATTTATGTGAAGAGCGTTTTGGCTACTCTTGCCGCGGCAGAGGTGCACGGCATCAGCCACATTACCGGCGGCGGCTTCTATGAAAATGTGCCCCGCTCCATTCCGGATGGACTCTGTGCCAAAATTGAAAAAGCGGCGATCCGGACACCGGCCATCTTCTCCCTGATTCAGCGTCTGGGAAAGATTGACGAGAGAGATATGTTTAATACTTTCAACATGGGAGTGGGCATGAGCCTTGTCGTCTCCCCGGAGACACTGGATCAAGCGCTGAATGCTCTCCGTAAAACTGGCGAAGATCCCTACGTAATCGGCGAGATCACGTCCGGGGATGAGAAAATCCTGCTATGCTGAGGGCGAGTGTTCTGGATGGGTTCCTAGCGGGAACCATGATCGCAATTGGCGGCAGTGTTCTGCTTTCCTGCGATAATCGTTATCTGGGTGCAGCGCTGTTTACAGTTGCGCTGCTGTCAATTTGCCTGTTTGGCTTCAACCTCTATACGGGAAAGGTCGGCTTCCTCGTGAAGGAGCACAGCCGGGATAAGCTTGCTGTGACCTTCAGCGGGCTGCTGGGGAATATCCTGGGCACATTGATCATGGGACTGCTTGTGGGAATCGCTCTTCCCAAGCTTGTTGATTCCGCCTCTGCGGCCTGCGTCAACCGTCTGGGACAGACAGGGCTTCAGACGCTGATCCGCGGCTTCTTCTGTGGGATCCTGATGTATACGGCAGTATGGGTGTACCGGGAAAAGGGGAAGATCGTCGGAATCCTGTTCTGCGTTCCGGTTTTTATCCTGGCTGGATTTGAGCATTCCATTGCCGATATGTTTTATTTCTTCCTGGCCCGGTCTTTTGGTGCGGATTCGTTTTTATTCCTGACTATAGTTGTTCTGGGCAACAGTCTCGGAGGCGTTTTTATCCCCTTTATACAGGCGCTGAAAGGAAAGGCATCCGTATGAAAAAAACTTCAATTGCTGTTTTGGTATCTGGAGGTGGGACTAATCTTCAGGCCTTGATCGATGCACAGAGCAGGGGAGAACTGGAGCATGGCGAAATCAAACTGGTTATTTCCAACAAGCCAGGGGCGTATGCTCTGGAGCGTGCTGAAAAAGCCGATATTCCCACAAAAGTGATAACCCGGAAAGACTGCGGCGGGCAGGAGGGCTTTGAGCAGGCGCTCAGAGAAGCCCTTGCGGAAGCGGAAATTGATTTGATCATCCTTGCGGGTTTTATGACCATCCTGAGCGCGGACTTTACGAAAAACTACCCCAGGCGAATTCTGAATGTGCACCCTGCGCTGATCCCATCTTTCTGTGGAAAGGGAATGTATGGCCTGCGCGTTCATGAGGCAGCCCTGTCCTATGGTGTGAAAGTAACCGGAGCGACGGTTCATTTTGTCAACGAGATTCCCGATGGCGGCGAGATCCTGCTGCAAAAACCGGTCTATATCGAAGCAGGTGACACGCCGGAGACGCTGCAGCGTCGTGTTATGGAACAGGCGGAATGGGTGATCCTGCCCCAGGCGGCAGAGTTGGTCTCCCGACAGATTATGGAGGAAAAGGAGAAGCGTCATGATTGATTTTCTGGAATTCTTAAAGAATAATCCCTATCCCGGCCGCGGCATTGCCGTCGGAAATGCCAGAGTTTATTATTTCATTATGGGCCGCAGCGAAAACAGCCGCAATCGCATTTTTGTCGAGACCGAAGACGGTATTCGCACGCAGGCCCATGACCCGGCCAAAATGAAAGATCCCAGCCTGATTATCTATCACCCGGTGCGTGAGACGGAGAAGGGACTGATCGTTACAAACGGAAATCAAACCGATACCATCCGGGACTATGGGGATTTTCGCAAAGCTTTGATGACCCGTGAATATGAGCCTGACTGTCCGAATTTCACGCCGCGTATTTCGGCCATGCTCTATCGAGACGGCAGTGCAGAGCTCTCCATCCTGAAAGAAAAGGACGGACGCTGCCTGCGGGAGTTCTTCTGCTATGAAGGCTTTGAAGAAGGGAAGGGCGTTTTCCTGAGCACATACCAGGGGCCTGGTGAGCCGCTTCCCAGCTTTGCGGGCGAGCCGCTGGAGATCGACATGCCGGATCCGGATGCGGTCTGGGCCGCCTTGAATGCGGATAATAAGGTATCTCTTTATACGAAAGTTGGAAAAGAGATCAAGCTTTATAACAAAAATCTGGGGGATTGACTCATGAATGAATTTGAACTGAAGTACGGCTGCAACCCCAATCAGAAACCTGCCCGTATCTATATGAAGGACGGCTCCGAGCTTCCCGTTGCTATTCTGAACGGACGCCCCGGGTATATCAATTTCCTCGATGCCCTCAATTCCTGGCAGCTTGTGAAAGAACTGAAAGAGGCGACAGGGCTTCCCTCCGCGGCCTCCTTTAAGCATGTCTCGCCGGCTGGTGCGGCCGTCGGTCTGCCGCTGAGCGAGACCGATAAAAAGATCTATTTCGTGGAGCCTGACGCGGAGCTCAGTCCCATTGCCTGTGCCTATATCCGTGCCCGGGGTGCCGATCGCCTTTGCTCCTATGGCGACTGGGCGGCTTTGAGTGATATCTGCGATGCGGCCACGGCGTCCTATCTGAAAGCGGAGGTCTCCGACGGCGTGATCGCGCCGGGATATACGGATGAGGCCCTGGAAATCCTCCGTACGAAGAAAAAAGGCAACTATAATGTTGTGCAGATCGATCCGAACTATGTCCCGGCGGAGCAGGAGTGCAAGGATGTGTTTGGCATTACGTTCGAACAGGGGCACAACAATTTCAAGATCGATGAGGAGCTCCTGAAAAACATCGTGACCGAGAATCATGACCTGCCGCGTCAGGCGCAGATTGACATGATTGTTGCTCTGATCACCCTTAAATACACCCAGTCCAACTCGGTCTGCTATGTAAAGGACGGTCAAGCGATCGGCGTTGGGGCCGGACAGCAGAGCCGAATTCACTGCACTCGCCTTGCCGGAAGCAAAGCGGACAACTGGTATCTGCGCCAGCACCCGAAAGTGCTCGGCCTTGATTTCGTCGATGGAATCCGTCGCCCTGATCGGGATAACGCGATTGACATCTACACCTCCGATGAATTTGAGGATGTGCTCGCGGACGGCGTCTGGCAGAAGATCTTCAAGACGAGGCCCGAGGTGCTGACGACGGAAGAGAAAAAGGCCTGGATTGCCACGCAGAGCGGCGTGACCTGCGGCAGTGATGCCTTCTTCCCCTTCGGTGACAACGTGGAACGTGCCCGCAAATCCGGCGTACACTATATTGCGGAGCCGGGCGGCTCCATCCGCGATGACCATGTGATTGAGACCGCAAACAAGTACGGCATGACCATGTGCTTTACCGGTATGCGTCTTTTCCATCATTGATTTGGGGGTAAAGCATGAACCTTCTCGTGATCGGCGGCGGCGGCCGCGAGCATGCGATCATTAAAAAACTGAGAGAAAACACCGATGTCAATCTGATTTGGTGTCTTCCGGGAAACGGAGGCATTGCTGCAGATGCGGACTGTGTATCCATCGGAGCGAAAGAGATTGACGGGATCTATGAATTCGCCAGGGCGCACGATGTAGATTTTGCCATTGTCGCGCAGGACGATCCGCTGGCCCTTGGCTGCGTCGATCGTCTGCACAGCCTGGGTATCCCGTGCTTTGGGCCAGACGCGAAAGCGGCGCAGATTGAGGCCAGCAAAGTCTTTGCCAAAAACCTGATGAAACGATATGGCATCCCCACGGCGGATTATCAAGTTTTTGAGAATGCGGATGATGCACTGAGCTATCTGGAGAGCGCGTCGTTCCCGATCGTGCTGAAAGCGGATGGGCTCGCCCTGGGAAAAGGCGTTTTGATCGCCTCATCTCTGGATGAGGCGAAAGAGGCGGTCTCCGAGATCATGCAGGAAAAGCGTTTTGGCGACTCCGGAAATCGCATGGTGATTGAGGAGTTCCTGACCGGGCCTGAGGTCTCTGTGCTTGCCTTCACCGATGGCAAAACAGTGTCGCCGATGGTGTCCTCCATGGATCATAAGCGTGCCGGCGATGGAGATACCGGATTGAACACCGGTGGAATGGGTACGATTGCACCAAACCCCTACTATACCGAAGAAATTGCCGAGAGTTGCATGAACGAGATTTTTCTCCCCACAATCCGCGCCATGGCGGCGGAAGGCTGTCCTTTCAAGGGCTGCCTGTATTTCGGCTTGATGCTGACGCCGGATGGTCCGAAAGTGATCGAGTACAATTGCCGCTTTGGGGATCCGGAGACGCAGGTCGTGCTTCCTCTTCTAAAAACCGATCTTCTCACAATCATGCAGGCCGTGGAAGAGGAGCGTCTTTCTGAACTGAAAATCGAATGGAGCTCCGGCGCCGCCGCCTGCGTGATCCTTGCCTCCGGCGGATATCCCCTTGCGTATGAAAAAGGGAAGGAGATTCGCATTCCGGATGAGCTTCCGCAGAATGTGACGGTGTTTCACGCGGGGGACAAACGCGTTAACGGTAAACTTGTGACTTCCGGCGGCCGGGTTCTTGGCGTTACCGCCACGGCTGGCAGCCTTCAGGAGGCGCTGCATGACGCCTACGATGCCGCTGCGCAGATTCACTTTGATAACATGATGTTTAGACATGATATCGGACAGCGCGCTCTGCGCGTTCTGGAGGACGGAAATGATTTTTCGCGTATTCGTTGAAAAAAAACCTGGTCTTGCACCGGAGGCCGCAGCGCTGCTTTCGGATTGCCGTGCGTTCCTTGGCATCGAGGGCCTTACGGATATCCGCATTTTAAACCGTTACGATGTGGAAAACATCAGCGAGGAACTGTTTCAGCGCGCCCGCGGGACCGTTTTCTCTGAGCCGCAGCTGGATCTTGTTTATGAGACAGTGGAGTTCTCGGATGCCGACTATGTCTTTGCGGTTGAGCCTCTGCCTGGACAGTTCGATCAGCGCGCGGATTCGGCTGCCCAGTGCATTCAGCTTCTCCAGCCGGGAGATCGTCCTCTTGTGCGAACGGCCAAGGTCTATGCCTTATATGGAACAATCAGCCGGGAAGAGCTTCTCAAAATCAAACACTATGTGATCAACCCGGTCGAGAGTCGGGAGGCAAGTTTAGATAAGCCTGAGACGCTGCAGATGGAATACAGCCATCCGGCCGATATCGAAGTGGTCAAAGGTTTTTGCTCAATGAAACGCGATGAACTCGCCGGTTTACTGGAACGTCTGGGCCTTGCAATGGATCTGGACGATCTGGTATTTCTGCAGCGTTATTTCCGTGAGGATGAAAAACGAGATCCAAGCCTGACGGAGATCCGCGTTGTGGATACCTATTGGTCCGATCATTGCCGCCACACAACATTCTCGACCCATATTGACCAGATCGAATTGGAAGATGTCCGAGTAAAGGCGGCTTTTGAACGGTATCTTGCCGCGAGAGAAGAGGTCCATGGCCCGCAAAAAGCGGCTGCGCGTCCGATCACCTTGATGGATCTGGCGACGATCGGAGCGAAAACACTGAAAAAACGTGGCCTGCTGCCAGAATTGGATGAATCGGAGGAGATCAACGCCTGCTCCATCCATGCCCCTGTGGAGGTGGACGGAGAGAAGCAGGACTGGCTTCTCATGTTCAAAAACGAAACACATAACCATCCGACAGAGATCGAACCCTTTGGCGGAGCGGCGACCTGCATCGGTGGCTGCATCCGCGACCCGCTCTCCGGGCGCGCGTATGTGCATCAGGCTATGCGTGTCACAGGCGGGGGAGATCCGAGAAAAACCCTGGCGGAGACGCTGGAAGGCAAACTCCCGCAGCGGAAACTGGCGCAGACAGCGGCAGCCGGATACAGCTCTTACGGAAACCAGATCGGTCTTGCCACCGGCCATGTGGCAGAGCTTTATCATGAGGGGTATGTGGCCAAGCGTTTGGAGTGCGGCGCCGTTGTAGCCGCTGCCCCTGCGGTCAATGTCCGCCGGGAGCGGCCCGAAGCAGGAGACGTGGTTATCCTGCTTGGCGGGCGAACCGGACGCGACGGCATCGGCGGGGCGACCGGCTCTTCCAAGAGCCACAACAAAAAGTCCCTCAGCACTATGGCCAGCGAAGTGCAGAAGGGCAACGCACCGGAGGAGCGTAAACTTCAGCGCCTCTTCCGGGACGGCAATGTGACCCGACTGATTAAGCGTTGCAACGATTTCGGCGCGGGAGGCGTCTCGGTCGCGATCGGGGAACTGGCTGACGGACTGCGGATTGATCTGGACGCTGTTCGGAAAAAATACGATGGTCTGGACGGAACAGAACTGGCGATCTCAGAATCACAGGAGCGCATGGCTGTCGTCGTCGCTCCCGAAGATGTGGATGCCTTTATTCTGGCAGCCGGGAAGGAAAACCTGGAAGCCTATCCCGTTGCCGTGGTGACAGAAGAAGCCCGCATGGTTATGCGGTGGCGTGACAAGGTGATTGCGGATCTGTCCCGGAATTTCTTAAACACCAACGGTGCGGTAAAGCACAGCAGGGTAAAAGTTGACGCAGTAGCAGAGAACAAAAACACTCATTGTGCAGAAGATTTGAGAAGCATGGCATCCTGTCTGGCCTGTGCCAGCCGTCGTGGCCTTGTTGAGCGTTTCGACAGTACCATTGGTGCCGGAAGCCTGCTGATGCCTTTTGGCGGTAAGACGCAGCGCAGCCCGTCCCAGGCGATGGCGGCGCTCTTTCCGGTCTTACCCGGACAGCACAGTGACGACGCCAGCGTGATGGCCTGGGGCTTTAACCCGGAGCGCATGAGCGCAGACTGTTACGGCGGCGCCCATGACTCGGTCTATCTATCCATAGCCAAGTTGGTTGCGGCCGGCGGTGATTATCACAAGGCGTATCTGAGCTTTCAGGAATTCTTTGAGAAACTGCGGGATGAGCCGGAGCGCTGGGGTAAGCCTTTTGCGGCGCTCCTTGGCGCGCTGGATGCCCAGCTTGAGCTTGGCGCGGCCGCGATTGGCGGCAAGGACTCCATGTCCGGCAGTTTCCTGGACAAAGATGTTCCTCCGACTTTGATCTCTTTTGCGATTGCCCCTCTGAAGGCGCAGGAGCTTCTCTCAACCGATTTCAAGGGAGCGGAGCATCCGGTTTGCCTCTTTTCCGGAAGCGATCCGGAGAGTCTTAAAAAAGCTTGGGACAGACTTCTTGCGCTGAAACGCGAAGGAAAAGTCCTTTCTGCCTGGGCGGTCGAACACGGATTGGCAGAAGCGGTCATGAATATGGGCTTTGGCAATGAGATCGGCTTCAAAGCTGAGGCAGACGTGGACTGGTACGATCCCATGCCTGGTGCGATCGTGGCAGAGCTGTCGGGCGAAGTGGAGGACACTTTCCTGCTCGGTTGGACAAGCGCTGAATCGAAGGTTTGTATTTCCAAAGACTGCGTGACACTGGCTGATCTGCTTTCCATAAATGAGGGTGTGCTGGAAGCTGTCTATCCCAACTCCGTAAAGGAGCAGGCTGCAGATGTGCCCTGTTTTGCCTTTGACGATGGACATGCAATGGCGCCTGCTTTGAAGACGGCAAAACCCAAGGCTCTGATCCCTGTCTTTCCGGGAACGAACTGTGAATACGACACGGCGCGGGCCTGGATGGAGGCCGGCGGTAAGGCGGAGATCCTCGTTGTTCGCAACCTGACGGCAGCGGATGTGGCCGAAAGCGTGGAGCGTTTCAGCCAGGCGATGAAAACAGCCCAGACGGTTCTGATTCCCGGCGGTTTTTCCGGCGGCGATGAACCCGATGGCTCTGCCAAGTTTATTACGGCATTCTTCCGCAACCCATCCATTAAGGAACAGGTCGAAGAACTGTTGAATCGCCGCGACGGCCTGATGCTTGGCATTTGCAACGGTTTTCAGGCGCTGATCAAGCTTGGACTTGTGCCCTATGGCCGCATCCTTGACACGGACGAGCACTGCCCGACCCTGAGCTTCAATACCATTGGCCGCCATCAGTCCAAGCTGGTACGTACCTGTGTGTGCACAAATCTTTCGCCCTGGCTTGCGGAAACAAAGGTCGGTGAAATCTATACGGTTCCAATCTCTCACGGTGAGGGCCGTTTCCTGGCAGAGGAGAGCTTGATCCGTGAACTTGCTGCCCGAGGACAGATTGCAACCCAGTATGTTGACCTCAACGGCAAGCCGAGCATGGATACGGCATTCAATCCCAACGGCTCGCTGTTTGCCATTGAAGGCATCACCTCACCGGATGGACGCGTCCTTGGAAAAATGGGGCACAGTGAGCGCGTCGGCAAGAATCTCTATCGTAACGTCCCGGGCAAGCAGGACATGGGCCTGTTCCGCTCGGCAGTGAAATATTTTAATTGAGAGGTGCTATATGGCTTTTTACTACTCTGAACCCTCCCGTACCTTTAATGAGTATCTTCTGATCCCCGGCTATACCTCTGAGACCTGCATTCCCGACAATGTGTCCCTGCGTACACCGCTGGTGAAATATCGCAAAGGGGAAGAGGAGTGCCCGATTTGCCTGAATATCCCCATGGTGTCGGCCATCATGCAGTCTGTTTCCAACGATACCATGGCCGTTGCCCTGGCAAAAGAGGGCGGTATGTCCTTTATCTACGGTTCCCAGTCCATTGAGAACGAGGCCGCCATGGTTCGCCGCGTGAAAACCTATAAAGCCGGTTTCGTCCCCAGCGCCTCAAATCTGACGCCTGAGAACACCCTGGCGGATGTGCTGGCGCTCAAGGAGAAAAACGGCTTCTCCACCATTGCCATCACCGAAGACGCCAGCCCCAACGGCAAGCTGCTCGGCATTGTCACCAGCCGCGACTATCGTGTGTCCCGCATGAGCACGGACGCGCTTGTCCGTGATTTTATGACTCCGCGTGAGAAATTGGTCACGGCCCCGGAGGGCACGACGCTGAAAGAGGCCAATGACATTATCTGGGAGCATAAGCTCAATTCTCTGCCAATCGTTGACAAGAACGACCATCTGCTGTATTTCGTCTTCCGCAAGGACTATGCCGAGCATAAAGAGCATCCGCTGAGCCTGCAGGATGAGCAGAAGCGCTACATGGTCGGTGCGGGCATCAATTCCCGTGACTATGCCCAGCGCGTACCCGCTCTGGTGGACGCTGGTGCGGATGTGCTCTGCATTGACTCCTCAGAGGGCCATTCCATCTGGCAGAAAAAGACCATCGAGTTCATTCGCGAGAAATATGGTGACAAGGTCAAGGTCGGCGCCGGTAACGTAGTCGACCGGGAGGGCTTTTTATTCCTGGCGAAGGCTGGTGCCGACTTCGTGAAAGTCGGTATCGGAGGCGGCTCTATCTGCATCACCCGCGAGACCAAAGGCATCGGCCGAGGACAGGCTACCGCGCTGATCGAAGTGGCGGCGGCCCGTGACGAATACTTCAAAGAAACCGGCATTTATGTCCCGGTTTGCTCGGACGGCGGCATCGTGCACGACTATCACATTACACTCGCCTTGGCGATGGGCGCCGACTTTGTCATGCTGGGCCGCTACTTTGCCCGCTTTGACGAATCTCCCACGCCCAAGCTGTTCATCAACGGTCAGTATGTGAAGGAGTATTGGGGCGAGGGCTCCAACCGTGCCCGCAACTGGCAGCGCTATGATCTGGGCGGTAAAAACACGCTTGCCTTTGAAGAGGGTGTTGACTCCTATGTGGTCTATGCCGGATCACTCCAGGACAACGTGGCAAAGAGCCTCTATAAGGTAAAGTCTACCATGTGCAACGTCGGCGCGATCTCGATTCCTGAACTCCAGGAGAAGGCGAGACTTACGGTGGTTTCCGCGACCAGCATCGTTGAAGGAGGCTATCACGATGTGACATTGCGCGCCACGCTGGGAAAGGAGTAAACCATGGCTTATCTGAGTGATATTGAAATTGCCCAGCGCTGTAAGCTGCAGCCGATTGGGGAGATCGCTGAAAAAGCAGGGATCCCCGATGAAGCCCTGGAGCCATACGGCCGCTATAAGGCAAAGATCGATCCAAAACTGTTGCCTTCCGATAGAGAGAACGGAAAACTGATCCTTGTCACGGCTATCAATCCCACGCCTGCCGGAGAGGGGAAAACCACGACCACGATCGGCCTGACGGACGCGCTTCGTAAACTGGGGAAAAACGCAATGGCTGCCCTGCGTGAGCCGAGCCTCGGTCCTGTTTTCGGCCTGAAAGGCGGCGCTGCCGGCGGCGGCTACGCGCAGGTCGTTCCCATGGAGGATATCAATCTCCATTTTACCGGCGATTTTCATGCCATCGGCGCGGCAAACAATCTGCTTGCCGCTATGCTGGACAATCACATTCAGCAGGGAAACAGCCTCGGGATTGATCCCAAGCGCATCGTCTGGAGACGCTGCGTGGATATGAACGACCGTCAGCTGCGTAACATCGTTGACGGCCTGGGCGGTCAGCCCAACGGTGTGCCGCGTGAGGATGGTTTTGACATCACCGTGGCCAGCGAGATCATGGCGATCCTGTGCCTTGCCTCCGATATCACCGACCTCAAGCAGAGACTGGGACGGGTCGTCGTCGGCTATACCTATGCCGGCAAGCCGGTGACGGCATCGGATTTGAAAGCGCAGGGAGCTATGGCAGCGCTTCTGAAGGATGCGCTGAAACCAAATCTGGTACAGACGCTGGAGGGAACCCCCGCATTGGTACATGGGGGCCCCTTTGCCAATATCGCGCACGGCTGCAATTCGGTGACAGCAACGAAGTTGGCCCTTCGCCTGGCAGATTATACGGTTACCGAGGCGGGTTTCGGCGCGGACCTCGGTGCGGAGAAGTTCTTGGATATCAAATGCCGTCTGGCCGGCCTGAAGCCGAACGCGGTCGTGATCGTTGCGACCGTGCGTGCGCTCAAGTACCACGGCGGCGTTAAGAAAGAAAACCTCAATACGGAGAATCTGGAGGCCCTGAAACGCGGACTTCCGAACCTGCTCCGGCACGTGGAGAATATCACATCGGTCTATGGACTGCCCTGTGTGGTTGCCATCAACGCATTTCCCAGCGATACGCAGGCGGAACTGGCGCTGGTGGAAGCGGAATGCCGGCAGCTTGGCGTCAACGTTGCCCTCAGTGAAGTCTGGGCTAAAGGCGGCGAGGGCGGCATCAAACTGGCCCAGGAGGTTCTCCGCCTCTGCGAGCAGGAAAACAGCTTCCGCTTCTCCTATGAACTGGAAGAGGGAATTGAGGACAAACTGAACACGCTGGCCAGACGGATTTATCACGCCGACGGTGTCCAGTTGACGAGCAAGGCCAAAAAGCAGGCCCAGGAGCTGACGGCGCTCGGATTTGATAAGCTCCCGGTCTGCGTGGCCAAAACGCAGTACAGCTTTTCGGACGATCCCGCACTGCTCGGCGCACCGGAGAACTTTACCGTTGCGGTAAGAAATCTGAAGGTTTCTGCCGGTGCCGGCTTCCTGGTTGCGCTGACCGGTGATATTATGACGATGCCTGGCCTCCCGAAATCTCCCGCCGCGGAGCGGATCGATGTCGACGAAAACGGTGTGATCACCGGACTCTTTTGATCTGAATCGTGATACTTACAAGCCCTCCGGCAGTGTTTTGCCGGAGGGCTTGTTTCGCTCTGCGACTTATGGTATAATACCCGCACTATGGAAAAAGATATGTATGAAATTGAACGGAAATTCCTGATCCGCCGCCCGGAACGCCGGTGGCTTGAGCAGCACGCGCAGGGCTCAAGGATAACCCAGACCTATTTATTGGCTGTGCCCGGAAAATCCGCGCGGGTACGCAAACGGGTGTACGAGGATCATGTGAGCTATACGTACACCGTGAAACAAAAGCTCAGCAATATGCGGCGCATTGAAAAGGAGAGGGAGATCTCCCGGGATGAGTATGAGATGCTTTTGACTCAGGCGGATCCCAATCGCCGTACCATCGAAAAAGAGCGCTGGGTGCTGAAGTATCTGAACCAGGCCTTTGAAATTGATCTGTTCCCGTTCTGGTCAAAGCAGGCCTATATGGAACTTGAACTGAACGCAGAAGATCAGCATATCGATTTTCCGCCGGATATCGAGGTGCTGCGCGAGGTGACAGGGGATAAGCGCTACACCAATTCTGCCCTTGCGAAGACAATTCCCGCGGAAGATGAAAAGGAGTTATAAAGTGAAAAGAATATTTTGTCTCTTGCTGGCACTTGCGATGCTTGGCTCGCTGAGCGCTTGCGGCCTTCATAAATTGAAGGATATTGAGCTGCCGCCTCTTCCGGATCTGAAAGCCGGTGACGAGCAGGCGGCCGCAACGGATAAACCCATCGTGATCGAAACACCGCTGCCAAATGTCCTTCCCACGATCACGCCGACGGAATCTCCGGTACAGGAGACGCTGCCGGTACAGGCGGAACTGCCGACCACTCCCAATCAAGTGATTATTAATTTCCGGCATACGAGTTACGAGAATTTTGATCCGGAAGAGGGAACGCAGCGGATTCTGACCTTCACATATGACACGCCGATTGTGACAATGGAGGACAGACTGGCAAGCGCCAATGCAATCAACAGTCAGTTGTCGTTATTAGATGAGACCTACTACATGGGCGATGAGAACGTGGAAGGCAGCTTTGGCTATAACGGCATGCTGGAGATGGCGGAGGACAACTACGCGTATGTCCGCCAGTCCGGAAATGCCGGTATGCCGACGGAGTATTCTTCCAGCAGAACGGCAGCCACCGCGCGCGTGGACGATCAGTTGATCAATATTATCTATACCTATTATGACTATACAGGCGGCGCACACGGCAACTATGCCCAGGAGGCCTTCGTTTTTGACGCCTACAACGGGGAACGGCTTCAGCTGGAAGATCTGACCTCAAATTATCCGGCGCTGCGTGACTGCATCATCTACTATATGATCGGTCTGACGGAGACGGATCCGGATCTCTACGACCATATCTATCTGGATTGGATTCCAGACAATGACTTTTATGGCACCTTTGCCAAGCTTTTACGACAGGGCTCCTGGTATTTTGATGAAAAAGGACTTGTTGTCTTCTCGTCCCTGTATGAGCTGGGCCCCTATGCGGCGGGAATTGCTCAATTCGGCATCCCCTATGGCGAGTTGAAGGGGAAAATTGACGACAGATGGCTCCCGGAAACCCGGAGCGAAAGCGGCACTGTACAGGTGTTGAGGCAAGCTGAGGCAGAGAGCGGCAATTACACTTTCCTTGACCGGGTGGAGGTCGACAACGGTGGGGAAGAATTCTGTATTGCTGTAAATGGAATGGCTTACGATGTCAAGCTATCCTCTGTGTATTATGTGGATCGCTTCTATGAAAAGGACGAACTCTGGTTTGGCAGCAAAGTGCAAAATGCCGCGCTTCAGGTCGTGGCTCTTGTGCCGGAGGGACTGCCGAATCTGATGCTCAGCTATTCGGATGTGACAGGGCAGACGCATCACTATATGATTTCCACCAATGGGAAGACCGGCGGCGTGCAGCTCGTATCCGAAAGCAACGTCCAGCCGGTGGGATAAGCAGATTTTTGTGAGAAAAACACAATTTTTCTGATAATAATTGTTGACATTGCTGTGCCCGCATGGTATAGTACTAAAGCCGCATCGAAGGGGTTTAAGTGGGATTTGATCTCCACCTCAAGAGCGAGTCCTGAAAAGAGGGAGGAAATTTTCATGAAGCATGCTATCATCGTGACTGGCGGCAAGCAGTATCGCGTGGCTGAGGGTGACGTTATCTTCGTTGAGAAGCTGGACGTTGCAGCCGGTGAGTCTGTGAAGTTCGACCAGGTTCTGGCTGTTGTCGATGGCGAGGATGCCAAGTTTGGTGCTCCTGTGATCGAAGGCGCTTCCGTCACCGCAAATGTGGTGAAGAACGGCAAGAGCGCGAAGGTCCGTGTCTACAAGATGAAGCCGAAAAAGGGTTATCGTCGTACCCAGGGCCATCGTCAGCCCTACACCAAGGTCCAGATCGAAGCGATCAACGCCTGATTTTCCGCAACTGATATTGACTAATGGAGGTGTAACCTAAATGGCACATAAAAAAGGTATGGGTTCTACCAAGAACGGCCGCGACAGTGAGTCCAAGCGTCTTGGTGCAAAGAGAGCCGATGGACAGTTCGTCCTGGCCGGCAACATCCTTGTCAGACAGCGCGGAACGAAAATCCACCCGGGTACCAACGTCGGTAAGGGTAAGGATGACACTCTGTTCGCCCTTGTGGACGGCACTGTGAAGTTTGAGCGTATGGGCAAGGACCGCAAGAAGGTCTCTGTTTACGAAGAGATTGCTCAGTAAATGACCATCGAAAAGGCCGGACAACAGTCCGGCCTTTTTACATTGAATGTGGAGGCAAGTTATGGCACAGGCCTTTGTTGATAAAGCGCGCATCAGCATACACGCCGGAAAAGGCGGCGATGGAGCGGTTGCGTTTCATCGGGAAAAATATGTGGCGGCCGGCGGCCCTGATGGCGGGGATGGCGGAAAAGGCGGCGACATTGTCTTTGTTGTGGATGACAATATGTCTACGCTGATGGACTTTCGCTATAAACGCAAATACGTTGCCGGAAACGGCGCCAACGGAATGGACAAGCGCTGCTATGGCAAAGACGGAGAGACCTTGTATATCAAAGTTCCCCGCGGGACTCTTGTGCGCGACACGGCGACCAACGCGATCATCCATGATATGTCCACCGGTGAAAATTGGACCGCGGCCAAAGGCGGTCGCGGCGGTTGGGGGAATATGCATTTTGCAACGCCGACCCGTCAAGTACCCCGCTTTGCCAAGCCGGGACTTCCGGGAGAGAGTTTTGATATCACGCTGGAGCTGAAGCTGCTGGCGGATGTCGGTCTGCTTGGCTTTCCCAATGTGGGAAAGTCTACGCTCCTCTCCGTGGTCAGCAAGGCCCACCCCAAGATCGCCAATTACCACTTCACCACTTTGTTCCCCAATTTAGGCGTGGTCTATGTGGACGAAGGAGTATCCTTTGTCATGGCGGATATTCCCGGTATCATTGAAGGTGCCTCGGAAGGCGCCGGACTCGGGCATGATTTTCTGCGCCATATTGACCGCTGCCGCCTGCTGATCCATCTGGTGGATGTGTCCGGCAGCGAGGGCCGCGACCCGGTTGCGGATTTTGACGCGATCAACGCAGAGCTGCGGGAATACAGTCCTGAGCTGGCCGAGCGGCCACAGATCGTGGCGGCCAACAAATGCGATCTCCTCTACGGGGATCGGGAGAACATCGAGCGTTTGAAGGCCCATGTGGAAGCGCTGGGTTACAGCTTTTTTGAAATGAGCGCGGTTACCCATGAGGGCACACGGGAGCTGGTGAAGGAGTGCGCTCGACGCCTCTCCACGCTGCCGCCCGTCATTCATTATGAAGCGGATTACGTGAAGCCGGAGCCGGTTGTGGACACCTCAGAGGAACTGTCGATTCAGAACTTTGACGATATGTGGATCGTGGAAGGCCCCTGGCTGCAGCGCCTGGTGGCCACGGTCAATTTCTCCGACTATGAAAGCCGGATGTACTTTGACCGCATCCTTCGCGAGGCCGGCGTCTTTGATCGCATGGAGGCCATGGGCGTCAAAGACGGCGATACGGTCAGCATGTACGATTTGATGTTTGAGTATAGGGAATAAGACAGATCAGTCCATGAATTTGTCGATTGCTTCGTTAAGCGCTTCAAGTGCTGTGCTGTCCGTATCGGAAACGCAGTGTTCCAGATGATCTTTCAGGATGACCTTGGCAGTCCCGCTGAGGGCTGAACGCACGGCGGCCAACTGTATCAGCACTTCGGTGCAGTCCCGGCCGTCCTCGACCATGCGTTTGACCGATTCCAGGTGGCCGATAGCGCGGGCCAGACGGTTGATAACTGCCTTGGTTTGCGTATGGGTGTGTCCATGACCGTGCGCTTCCACACTGTCTGTATGACTATGATCATGGGCAACAGGGTGGCTGTGGACATGCCCGTCGCCATGGTCATGGGTATAGAATTCCTCTTCGTGCATTGTCATAACCTGCTTTCTTTGAATAGAGCAATTTTACCGGAATTGTGCTTCCTTTACAAGCCCCCCGGGGGGATACGGTCAATAACGGATGGGAACGGGATTGGCGATATCAAGGCTGTCAGGTGTAACATGGCAATCGTAAGCCAGTACCTGCACACCGTCCTGCTTGACGGCTCTCAATGCGTCGGCAAATGCGGGCTGAGCGACGCGATTTGCTTCAAAAGCCTGCACGGAATCCATTTGGATAACGAAGATTATATAAGCAGGGATCCCTTCCCGGACGCATTGCCTCAAGCCGTTTAGGTGCTTTAGGCCGCGCAGAGTCGGGGCATCAGGAAAACGGGCAATCCCATCCTCTTCCAAGGTTACGCTTTTGACCTCAGCCATGCGGGGTACCCCGCCGTGTTCAAAATAGAAATCAAAGCGGGAATCTCCATGGCGGTATTCCGGGTGAATTCTTTCCGGCTGGAAGCCAAGACCGCCGGAAGTAAGAAATTCATGGAACACCCGGTTTGACGCTGCAGAGTCCAGATTAACGAGGCGGCCTTTTTTCTGGACAGCAATTAAATCATACGCGGTTTTCCGCGCTGGCTGTTCCCGGTGCTGAACGTAAATCTCGCCACCGGGAATCAACAATTCCCGGCATCGCCCGGTGTTTTTGACATGGCAGCTTACAAGCCTTCCATCCAACTGAACATGGGCAACAAAGCGATTGGGGCGATCCAGAAAGATCGCTTTTTGTATATCCGGGTAAATCATGTGAGATATTTTCTGATCCAAGCCTGGACGGATTTCCGTGCGGTGTCTCGGGAAAGCAACGACAAATCCAGCAGCCTGGTGTTATTGTCCTGTTGCAAAAAGCTCCGAAGCTCTTGCGAATAGATGTGATACTTGGGTCCGAGACCCAGGGCTTCCCGCAGAGCATCCGCTTCTTCTGCCGTCTTCAATGCACCAATAACCGGCATTTCCGAGTGCAAAACATCCATCAGTGCGTCACGAAACTGGGGGATGATCAGCTCAAATCCGCCAAATTCATCCAGCATGACATAGGGATACCAGGCCGCCTCTTCCAGGAGCCGGACGCCGGTTTGACGATATACCTCGGTGTCTGCTCGGGGAGGAAAATGGCGGCAATCCAGAAATAGCTCAGCCTCAAAGCCGCGGATGTTGGCCGCGGCAGCGGCAGGGGAAAGGGAAAAGCCGGTTAATTCGCCATAACTGCCATAGATAGCCTCTGTCACATATCCACCGGAAAGCGCCAGGTTTTCCCCCAGGGTCTCACGTAAAAGAGAGCTTTTTCCGCTGCCGCTTGCTCCGGTCAAAAATAGATGTCTCTCCATTTTTACAACTCCGTAATGTGTAATATAAAAAGTATACCTGTCCATCCCGAAACTGTCAACTTATACAAAAGCATGACAGAGACTTGATTCCTTTGCTTGGTGGCTGTATAATGCCACCGTTTTGATTCGTGCGTTACAGAAGGACATATACATGGAAAAGAATGACTTAACGCAGGGAAGTATCCTGGGAAAACTGACGCAGTTTTTCCTTCCCATCCTTTTTGGCATGTTGTTTCAGCAACTGTACAATACCGTGGACGCGGTTATCGTCGGCAAATGCGTTGGACCTACAGCTCTGGCCGCTGTCGGCGGAAGCCCGGCGGCAATTATCAATCTGGTGATCGGATTTTTTACCGGTCTTTCCACCGGTGCCACGGTGATCATCTCCCAGTATTACGGTTCTCGGGAAAACGAATTGATGAGTCGCGCAGTCCATACGATTCTCATGTTTTGTATCCTGATCGGCTTAGTACTCAGTGTTCTCGGGTATCTCTCAACGCCGGGTTCGCTGCGGCTTGTGGATACGCCAGAGGATATCCTCTATGAATCTCAAATCTATCTGCGCATTTACTATGCCGGCGCCATTCCGCTTCTGCTGTTTAATGTTGGTTCCGGCATTCTGCGTGCGGTGGGGGATTCCCGTTCTCCGCTGATCTACCTGGGTATCTGCTGCGTCCTGAATATTTTTCTTGATCTCTTGTTTGTCGCTGTTTTTCAGATGGGTGTAGCCGGCGTTGGCTGGGCAACGGTGATCTCACTCTTCGTCAGTGCTTTGTTGATTCTGCGCCATCTGGCACGCCCCGACAGCATCTGTCGGTTTGAATGGAAGAAACTGCGCCTCCACAGCGGAGCTCTGCGCCGCATTTTGATGATCGGCATTCCCGCCGGCTTCCAGGGCGCCATGTATTCCATTTCCAATCTGATCATTCAGGCTGCCATCAACGGTCTCGGCACCAACGTCGTGGCTGCATGGACGACAACTGGAAAATTCGATGGTCTTTTCTGGGTTACCAGCAATTCTATGGGCGCCGCTATCTGCACCTTTGTCGGCCAATGCTTCGGCGCCGGAAAATTTGACCGGATGAAGCAGGGGATTCGGCAATGGCTGCTTGTGACGGTGGGAGTTTCGGCTGCGGTCGCTGCGCTTTTACTCGCGCTCGCGCCTTATGGATTTCGCCTGTTCACAGATGACGCGGATGTCTTGAGCCTTGCTCTTGAAATGATTTGGTATTTTGCGCCTTTTTATGTGGTTTGGGCGTTTATCGAAATCTTTTCTAATGCGCTGCGCGGGGCGGGCGACTCGTTTGTCCCCATGCTGATTATTCTCTGCGGGGTCTGTGTTTTCCGTATCCTCTGGATGAGTTTTGTTGTGCCGCATTGGCATACGGTTCAAGGGATCAGTGTCTGCTATCCGGTCTCCTGGATCATCACGGCGATCGTATTCGTTATGTATTATTTTCGCGCGCCCTGGCTCAAACGCTGTATGGGACAGGGGAATTGAGAGAAGGTTTGAATCCGCTGAGTATTCGGCGGATTCTTTTCTCTGTTGACAAATACCCCTATGGGGTATATGATAACAGTTAGATAAAGTAAACCGGAGGTATGGTATGCTTACAACTGTTCTTTTTGTTGCCGCGCTGGCCATCGTCGTTTTCTTTGCTGCGCGCTCCAGCCTGAAACATCTGAAAGGAGATAGCGTTTGCTGCGGGGGAGAGGGCGTGAGCTTCGCTGTTCCCACCAAGGAACTGGATGGCCCGATTATTGGAAAGAAGATCGTATCCATTGAGGGGATGCATTGTGAGAATTGTAAGAACTTGGTCGAACGTGCCGTGAATCGGATTGAAGGGGCCTCCTGTACGGTGGACTTGAAGAAAAACATCGCCATCGTCTCCTATGACCGGGAGCTGGATGAGAGCAGCCTTCGCCGGGCCATTGAATGGATCGATTTTACGGTAACAGGCATTGAGGATAAAAAAGTCGGTTGATGGATAATCTTTAAGAATGGGCCGCCCAGATTTTGGGGCGGCCCATTCTTGCAGCACGAGATATTCCACTTGAATTTCTCTCAAAAAGATAATACAATAGCCACAGATATCTGAGCAAGAGAAAGAGGGGAGAACCGTGACCGGAGCGCGTACCTACATCTGTATTGACCTGAAATCGTATTATGCTTCGGTGGAATGTGTGGAACGCGGTCTGGATCCCTTGACGACAAATCTGGTTGTTGCAGATGCCGCACGGACGGAAAAAACAATCTGTCTCGCCGTTTCTCCAGCGCTGAAAGCCTACGGGATTCCAGGGCGGGCACGCCTATTTGAGGTGATAGAACGTGTTGACGAAATCAATGCGCAAAGGCGAAAGCAGGCGCCGGGTGGATGCTTTGTCGGCTCCAGCACCGATGATTTGCGGCTGCGGCAGGATGCGACCATGGCCTTGGCCTACATTGTTGCAACGCCGCGGATGTCCCATTATATGGAATTCAGCACCCGCATTTACGGCATTTACATGAAATATCTGGCCCCGGAGGATATTTACGTCTATTCGGTGGATGAAGTGTTTCTGGATGTGACGGCTTACCTGAGCAGCTATCATATGACAGCGCGGGAACTGTGCAGCATGATGATAGCAGACGTATACAAAAGCACGGGCATCACAGCGACCGCAGGGATTGGCAGCAACCTCTATCTCAGCAAGGTTGCCATGGATATTGTGGCAAAGCATATGCCCCCGGACGAAAACGGCGTGCGGATGGCGGAACTGGATGAGAGAACGTATCGGCAGCAGCTCTGGGGGCATCGGCCCATCACGGATTTTTGGCGTGTCGGCCCCGGCTATCGCCGAAAACTGGAGGAGAACGGTCTCTACACCATGGGAGATGTGGCCCGCTGTTCTCTCGGCCAGGAGTCGGATTTTTACAACGAGGAACTTCTGTACCGTTTGTTTGGCATCAACGCACAGTTGCTGATCGATCACGCCTGGGGCTGGGAGCCCTGTACACTGGAGCAAATCCGGCAGTATAGGCCGGAGAGCAACAGTCTCGGGGCCGGGCAAGTTCTCCAGCGTCCCTACGAATACGAGGAGACACGGGTGATCGTGCAGGAAATGGCAGAGAGTTTGAGTCTGGATTTGTTTATCAAGGGGCTGACGACCGACCAGATCGTATTGACCATCGGATATGATATTGAGAATTTGCAGGATCCGTGGCGAAAAGCGGTCTACAAGGGCCCAATCACGTGGGATTACTATGGCCGGCCGGTCCCCAAGCATGCCCATGGAACGGCGAATTTGGGGGATTCTTGCTCTTCTGTAAAACAAATTCAGGAGGCAGCGCTGAATCTTGCCGATCGTATCCTGAATCCCAAGCTGCTGGTTCGACGTCTGACTATCACGGCAAATCATATTCGGGCGGAAAAGGAAACAAGGGAAAGCGTGCCAGGACAACTTGATCTGTTTACAGCGCCGGAGAAATTGCTGCTGCAGGAACAGGCGCGAAACCTGCGTCAGCGAGAGAGACGGCGGCAGAAAGCGATCCTCGGTATCAAACAGAAGTATGGAAAAAATGCCATATTGACCGGGACGAATTTCCGCGATGGCGCCACCATGATAGAACGGAATCGGCAGATCGGAGGACATCGCGCATGAAAGCCGCATTCAATTACGAGGACATTCTGGACCTTCCGCATCCAGTTTCCCAAAAGCATCCGGCCATGCCGCTGCTGGCGCGCGCGGCACAGTTTGCGGCCTTTAAAGCCTTGACCGGGTATGAAGAGGAGATTGCGGAAGAAGGACGCTATACCGAACAGGCGATTGAACTGGACGAGCATCGCAAAGAAGTGCTGGACCGCAGGCTTCGCATACTGTGGCAGCGGCGTGAGGAAAAACCGACAGCGGAGTTTGTCTGCTTTGAGCCGGATCTGCGAAAGGCTGGGGGAAGCTATCGGCATATTCGCGGCGTGATCACCAAAATAGATTTACTGAAAGGCACGCTACTGTTACAGACTGGCGAGCAGATCGCGCTGGAGAGACTGTGCGACCTGCGTAGCGATCTCTTCTTCGATGAATGAAAGAAGCATCGGCAGCCCGATGCTTCTGAAATGACCGCTCCTCATGGGGCGGTTTTTTTGTGCCTTGCCAACCGGGAAAAAAACAAGATTTAGGCTCACTTGCAATACTTGCTTCAATATTTGGGGTTGACAGGCAAAAATGAAACAGAAAAAATTTAAACAAAAAGTTGTGAAAAATAATAAAAAAGGTAGAAACAAAAATGTTTCTACCTTAAAGAGTTGGAGCTGGTAATGTGACTCGAACACACGACCTGCTGATTACGAATCAGCTGCTCTACCGACTGAGCTATACCAGCGTTTCGACTTTGTCAGCGCCGCTTAGTATAACA
>CACYOR010000005.1 GCA_902775985.1 Oscillospiraceae bacterium | reverse complement strand
ATTGCCTTCACAGGCTGCTCCCCTTCCCAAAAACGATCGCTTATATAACACTCGTGACTGCAATACTGCCTATGGGGATTCCCGTAGGCAGTAAATTGTTTACCGCAGCGTTTGCAGGTGAAACCATAGATGGACCCGGCGCTCTGCCGGATCTTATCTCGATTATCGTTCCACCATTTTCGGCGGCAGGTATCATTGCAGAAGTGCCGCTTCCGGCCGGTTTTCGGCTGTTTCAGAAAAGAGCCGCAGTATCTGCACATGCAGCCGTTCTCCTGCATCATCTGCATATTGGCCGCGACTGCATCCTTGTATCCGTTGAGGTTATACTTTTTGCAGTAGTTCCGGACATCATCACGGCTCAGGTCGAGCTGCTTTGCAATCTGCCGGTAGCCGATCCCTTGAGACCGGAGTTGCCGGATCTGCTCTTCTTGTAGTACAGTTACCACGTTTTCTCCTTTCTGCCCTGAATAATTGCGCAAAAGCAGGGTAAGCCAAACATGGCACCGTCTGCTGAACAGCCAGCGGGATAGTGGCATTTCGCGCCAGTGTCAAGTAATACCCCTTTACAATTTCGCGAAAATCAACGCGAGAGGGGGCGGCGGTCCCTTGGGCCAAGGGCTGTAGAGGTTTTGACCCGCCCCCGGTGGGGTAAAATTCGACACGATTCGACATTAAAAATGGTACTCCGGATGCATGTCCTGAGTACGGGTCTTGATGCTGTGATGACGATGGCAAAGGGCCTGCCAGTTACCCCTATCCCAGAAGAGAACAGGGTCACCGCGGTGCGGCACGATGTGGTCAACATCGGTGGCCTGCACGTATTTTCCTTCCTTCATGCACTCTACACAGAGCGGGTGCGCTTCGAAGTAATGCTTCCGGGCTCTGCGCCATGCTGCACCGTACCCACGGCTGGCTGCGCTGGGACGGTCACCGCTGTGGACAAGCGCGTGCTCTTCACAGTATTGCTTCCCGTAAGGAACCAGCCGAGGGCAGCCGGGATGCTTGCAGGGTGTGTCTGGTCGGCGCGGCATACGTCACATCTCCCAGGGCAGGCCCTGCTTACCGAAGTGTCCGTAGCTGGAGACCTTGTTGTAGTCCACCCGGTTGAGGCCCAGGTACTTGTTGATGCCGCGCGGAGTGAGATCATAACCATTGCGGACGCAGTTCTCGATAAACTCCTCGGTTTTCCGGCTCGTGCCGAAGCAATCCACATGGATGGAAACCGGCTCCGGAATTCCGATCGCATACGCGGCCTGCAGCTCCACCTTCTCGGCGAAACCAGCATGCACCAGGTCCCGCGCGATCTGCCGCAGCATGTAAGCTGCGCTACGGTCGACCTTGCTCGGGTCTTTCCCGGAGAAGGCACCTCCACCAACATGGGCAAGGGAGCCATAGGAATCGCAGCAGATCTTCCTGCCGGTGACGCCGCAGTCAGCAAAGCTGCCGCCGATAACAAATCTGCCAGTCGGATTGACCAGCTTCAGGAAGTCGCCGCCAAGCATATACTCGTCTGCGGTCTCAACCATGAGCTCCTCGAGAATCGGCCGAAACTCCTCGATCTCAACATCCGGGCTGTGCTGCACGCTGCAGAGGAAGGCGGTAATCTCGCCGGTATCGTAATCGAAGGAGACCTGGCTCTTGGCGTCTGCTTTGAAGATCGTGTATGGGAGCTTTCTCAGCTTCTGCAGGAAACGAGTCGCCACCGCAAACGGAATCGGCAGCATCTCCGGCGTTTCCAGACTGGCGTAGCCGAACATGACGCCTTGGTCCCCTGCTCCGCCGGTATCAACGCCCATAGCGATATCCGGGGACTGCTTCTTCACCAGCACCTGAATATCCATGTCAGGCGGGTAGCCGAGGCGTTCCCTGCCGATCCTGTCAAAGACCTGATCGACCAGCGCCTTGTAATCCGGCTCATGCTTGCTGGTGAGCTCCCCGGCAATAATCAGGTGATTATCCTTCAGGAGGCACTCCACCGCAACGCGGGAATCGGGATCATGCTGCAGGCAGTCTGTCACGACGGCATCGCTGATCTGATCGCAGATTTTATCCGGGTGTCCGTCCGACACCTGCTCACAGGTAAGAATTCTCATTAATATCGCTCCTCATGAAAAAGGCCCCACAGGGATTGCTCCCCGTGAGGCGTTTCGTTTTTCGCAGTTTAATACTATCACATAAGCCATATGAAAAATAGTGAAATTCACTGCACTCTTTCCAGATCCTTCTGGATCTCCTCAAGAGCCAGATCATGGAGCTGGAACATGCGCCGGGTGGAAAAGTTCAGTTCCACAGCGATCTCCGGCCATGTTGCCCAGCAAAGGTACCGGCGCTCCAGTATCAGGCGATAGTCCGTATTCTCCACTGCATTGATTCTCGCCGTGATCTCTGCTTTCAGATCCACCAGCGAGTCGATGTCGCTGTTGATCTCATTCTGCAGATCCACGATCTTTGCGATGATGTTCTCAAAGGACGACGTGCCCTTATTCGGGTTGTGCGGCATGCCGGACATCACCGACGTGGCTTTGGTGGCCAGATCGTTCAGGGTGGACAGCTGCTCTATTTTGCTGTTGATCCTCTGATCCAGCCGATAAGCCTGACTCAAATACTCTCTTGCTGTCATATTCCCAGTTCCTCCTTCTGGATTCGCATCATGATCGCTTTGCCGTCAACATTCGTCAGCTGCTCGAACCATTGGGAGAGGAAAAACTTCTCGCATTCTTCCTTCACTCCCAGATACTCCCGGCTCATGCGGTTCAGCTTGAGCCGCCGCAGCGACGTCCTGTAATCGTCTGCCGCCTGGATAATGATTGCGTTGGCAAGCATCTGCTCCGGCGGGATTGTCGTTTCACGGGCCATACCTTAGTCCTCACTTTCACAGGTATTTCTTTTCCCGCTTCGCATCTTTATATCTCAGAGTCCTGGACTCGTTGTGTTCTTCGTTATCTTTGCAGGGCACCCTCAATCAGGGCACGCACCTCATCGACGGAGCGGACAACTGCCGCGGTCCCGCCTGCAGCGAGGATTTTTCGGATCGTCACAGTCTGAAGGGCTGTCGGCTTCCCTTTATCGGTCTTCACTTCAAAACCGAAGAAGTGACCGTCAATGCAGGCGATGATGTCCGGGATGCCTGCGGTCCCGTACTGCCCGCCGTGCTCTTTCCAGAAGAAGCAGTTGGGCACAGTTTTCAGGTAATTCCTGATCTTTGCAACAATGTCTTTTTCCAGCATTTTCATGCCGCCTTTCTTCCACAACGGGTAACCAGTAACCGCGTAACCTCCAAAAATAGAGGTTCATATATATTCACGCGCGCACGCGCGCACGCACGCGAATGAAAAAATTGCTCTCGCGTGAAAGCTCTAAAATAGAGGTTTCTGCGGTTACCTTCTTAAAAAGGTTACCTTAACCGTTGTGTTTCTCATAACAGCGGAACGGCATCGTCGGTATCAAAGCCTGTGACGTCGCAGCGCTCCAGCAGCAGGCCGTAGTTGATCACCCAGAACTTGGCGTTGACCCCGTTCAGCTTCTTCTGCACGTTTGCCTGAATGAAGATGTCAGAGTGGCTGAGCTGCTTCTTGAATTGGGCGTAGGTCAGCACTTCCCCGACGATTGCATAGTCTTTCCGGTACTTCGTGTACTTGTCGTAGACCGAGGACAGCCGGATAAAAAGCTGCGTGCGATCGTCACTCAGGCAGTAGTCCACCTTCGGGTCCAGGCCCATGCGGCTCATAATCTCGAAGGTCTGCTCCACCACGCTGGTGTTGTTGATGCCGCCGTCCAGCAGATATTCCTTCGCGCCGTACTCCAAGTAGCGGATGCAGGCGTCAAAGCTGTACGGGAACACGTCGGACCATGGCAGCCCTGCCCGCGTACACATAGCCTCGACCAGCTTCAGCCCTGCATGGCAGCAGGCCAGGTTGCTGATCACCCTGCTGGGCATCTCCTTTGTAAAGACGCCGAGACCGCCCTTATACCAGGACTCCGCCTCCGCGGGCTGTATGCGCAGCGCTGTATCCAGCAGCGTCCGGCCAAGATCCTGCAGCGTCTTTTCGTTTGCCTCAACGCGGCGAAAGCATGCTGCCTGATCGGGTCTTTTCAGATCCTTCTTCGAAAACAGGAGCTCCACGCTGCGTTCTCGGATTGCCGCCTCGTCCGGCGACTCCTCCCCTGCCGTTACCAGCGGAGCCAGCAGGTGATAAACGATCATGGTCTGATCAGCCCGGCCGCGCACGCCGTCATGGCCGTCATAGCTGTCGCGGAAATGGTTATACAGCGCATTGATCTTCAGCCGGTCGATCTTGGACGGCTTGAACTCGTCCAGCGCCATAGGCACCAGATTAGAGGAAGCGCTCTCCTTCATCAGCGTAAACTGCGTCACCTGGGTTGCCGCGGTCACCCTGCTCGTAGAGAAGATCGGCAGCACCACTTTTTCCAAGGTAGTGCTCTTGCCGCTGCCAGCCTCACCGATCAGGAACAGATGCGGGAACTTGATGCCTGCCATCCTGAGATAGGGCTTTAGAAAGCAGCCTGCAGCCCACGCCATAATCGAGACGGTTTTCTCCGGGGTGTTGTAGTCAAGGAGATATGTGCCAAGGTCCCGGAGCTGCTCTGCGCCGAGGGGCTCTGTATTGAGGATTCCGCTCTGGATACCGACATACTTCTCAAGCTGCACGATATCCAAGACCTCCGTGCCGCCCGCTTCGATGGAGCCGACCGAGGAGGCATACACCGCCCTGCCAGCATGCTCGTATATGCCGAGCGCCTTGACTCCGGTCTTCCGATCCCAGTCGAGGCTGGCCACATGGATCTTCAGGAGCTCCAGGTCGCCGTCACCGCCGAAGTATGCCAGCGCGATGGTGCGCTTGGTCAGCAGGTTTTTGAACTTCTGCGTATTGGAGAAATCTGAGGTCATAAAGGTCAGCCGGAAGGTCTCCCCGCCTGCCGTCACCAGATCCGCCGTCATCTGCATCTCATCCTCAAGGATCAGCATCTCGATCGGCTCAAAGATGAAATTCGTAATGGCGTAGACAGCATCGCCCTTGGACCGGAAATACTTTCCCTCATATTCGAAGATGGAATTATCTCCGCCGCTGGTGTACACAGAATCCGTCGACTCGATCGCGCGGTTCAGGGTCTCCTCGCCGTAGGTAGTACCGTCAGCATGATGCTTGGTATCCCACTTGTCCCGGAACAGGCCGGAGGCTCGGAAGAGTCTGTCCATTTGCGCTTTGTCTTTACCGGACCAGAACGCCAGCTTCATCGCCAGCGCCATATCTGCTTCCGACTGCGAGGGGTAATGCTCCTGCCAGTTACCGGCCCACAGATCAGCAAAGAGCTCCGTATTGCCCGTGGTGTTGGCCTTTTCCAAGATCTCCTCGTCACTGAGCTTCTCGACGGCACCGCGCTTTTTCTTGCGCTTCTTCTCAGCTTTCTTGGGCGTGATAAAGGTCTCCTGAATCCACGTCAGCGTATCCGGCAGGGCCTCGGCCACAGAATCCATGCAGCCGGGTATCGGCTTCTCCGTCACCGTGAAATACCGGGTCCGGTCATACATCTCAACGCCGGACTTGGTGTTCTTGCTGCTGCCCTTCGGCTTGGTCCCTTTGAACCACAGGTGAATCCCATCGCCGGAGGGCGAGAACTCCATGTATGTCGACTGCCTCGCCATGATCGCCTGCGCGGTCTCATTGAAAGCACCGGTTTCCGGATCATAGCAGTGGTCCACATCGACGCCGACATAGCCGTCCTCCGGGAGAAACATGAAGCCGATGCCGTTGTAGCCATATTGGTCAGCGGCTGCGCGGGCGGTCTCGTAATCACACCATGAGGCCGGGTTGTTGGACTGAGCGTTTTTCCCGTTCACGGCATTGATGGGCACCTTCTTCGGCTTCCCGCCGTCCTCGACCGGTACCAGGCGGTAGCCAACCCAGCGCCGGAGCTTTTTCAGTTCTTCAGGAAAACCGTTCATGACGAGACCTCCATCATCTGCTGATCAAAGCGGCGGATCTTCTTTCTCAGCCGCTTTGCCTCCTGCATCTCCTGCTCCATCCCCGGCGACATGTCTCCGAAGAACCAGCATTCCTGACAAGTGGCCAGAAGCGCCAATCCGAAAAGCAGACCCAGCTCTCTCTCGGCCGGGACGGCGTCTGAGAGCACCTGGGGATACAGGAGGTGGCTGGCGATCGGCAGATAGCCCTTCTCAATAGCAAAGCGGCAGTACTGCACCGCGCGGGCTGTATTCCCTGCAGTGTCACCGGCATAGGCAGACGCCACGTAAACCTTACAGCGGTTCTTATCCTGATACTTCTGGCGCTGGGCCTGCCGGAACTCTTTCATCTGCTTGGCCAGCACAGCACCGACGGTCGGGTCCTTATATCCTTCAGCATTTTTGTAGCTCATATCTTTTCTCCTTAGTCCATCTCACCATAACGCCTGCCGACTGATACCTCCGCCACAAGCGGCATGAAATTCGGTAGCGGAGGCGGGGTCTCCATGCAGCTTTTCACCAGTGCTGCGGCTTCCTTTGTCTTGTCCTCGCGTACCAGAAAAACGATGCTGTCATGGACCGTGAGAATCGGCTGGATATACAGCTTGTCCTTCAGGGCCTGAACCAGCAGCGACATTGCGTACTTCAGGCAATCTGCCCCAAGCCCCTGCACTGGGGTATTCATCGCCATGCGCTGTGCGGTCGCCTTCTGCCTGCGGTCCTCCGAACGGATGCCGGGGAGATATCTCCGCCGTCCAAGCGCCGTCTCGATATAACAGGCGTGCTCCGCCGTTGCCTTCATCTGCTTCTGCCATGCCGCCATACCGGTGTACTTCCCGAGGATGCCCGCAATATACTGATCGCACTCTTCCCTGCTGAGCGTCACCCCGGCATTTGTGTAAAGGTTCCGGGACAGACCCGGCCCGCCGATGCCATACATGATGCCAAACAGAGTCGCTTTCGCAACCGTGCGGCGGTGCTTGTACTGCGGGTCCGTATGATCCGTCGCCTGCTCCATCGGGATATTGAAGACGGCGGAGGTGGTAATCGCATGGATGTCCGCGCCCTGTCGGTAGGCATTCAGCAGCACCTGATCCTGAGACAGGTAGGCACACAAACGAATCTCAGCTTGGGAGTAGTCCGCCTCCAGCAGGGTCCAGCCCGCCGGTGCCGTGATGAAATTGCGGATGCCGACCGGGTCCTGCCCCTTCTGCGGCATATTCTGCAGATTGGGCTTTCGGCAGGCGAATCGGCCGGTTTCCGTTGCCAGTGGCATCAGGTCCGGGTGGATACGCTTGGTGGCCGAATTGATAAACTCCAAATAGCCGTCGAGGTAGGTACTTCTCAGCTTCTGCCACTTGCGGTATTCGAGGACTTTATCAAAGAGAGGCGTCAGCTCCGGCCGGTGCTCAGCGCAGTGGTCTTTCAGAAGCAGCATGGCTTCATCATCCACCGACGGGGAGTATTTCTCGGTCATTTTCAAAACCGGGAGCTCCAGCACGTTGTACAGGTAATTCTTGAATGCGCCGGTGCTGCAGTTGTCGCCGATCTCAACGCCGCCGATCATCTCTGCTATCTCCGCCCGCAGGCGATCGATATTGCTGTCCGCATTTGTCTTTGCAGCCTGCATAGCCGGGATGTCCACGGGGATGCCGCTGCATTTCATGATGCCGACAAAGACCGCTGTCGGGGATTCGAGGTTCTCCACGATCCAGCGATGCCGCGGCAGATAGCGGTCAAACCACTCATTGAACCGGTGATACAGCCGCAGAGCAAAATCACTGTCGGCGCAGGAGTAGCGGATCGTCTCCGGGTCGGCCGGGTCCAGCTCGTCAAAGTGCCTGCCCGCGGTCACTGCAGTGAAAGACGGCAGCGGCTCATGGCAGAGGTTCAGCGCCAGCGTCTTCAGGCCCGAATCCGACAGAGTGCGAAACTCCATCGGCGCTTTCAAGGTAAGCTGGCTGGCCGCGATGGTGTCATACACAGGCGGCTGCACGACGATCCCCTGCTTGTAGCTGAACATCGCCTCAAAGGCCAGATTGTGGGCGATCTTGGTTATGCTGCTGTCTGTCAGGAAGCGGTGAAGAAAGCTGTAGAATTCTTCTTTCGGCATGTTCTCCCCGATCAAATGCTGCACGGGAATCATGATGCCGGTGAACGGCTCAACCGATAGAGACATGGTGCAGATATGGGATTTGGCAGGATCAAGGGCTGCGCGGTCCTCATTGCGATAGTCCAGGTCGGGCGCGGTCTCGTAGTCGAAAGCTACGATCTTGTGGTCACCGATATATGCCTGGATCTCCGCGAGGGTCTTCACAACACGATATTCTGTATTCATATTGATGTCCTTTTCCGGCTCTGCCGGAGGACGGGATGGTCCCGCCCTCCGCTTTGCCTTTTTTATCAGGTCAGGGCTTCGATCACTTCGCCGGTCTCAGGATCGGCCATCGGAAGATCGTCGTACTGCTGCATCTGCGCCACGGTCAGGCCGGACGCGTAGGTCTTCGCCTGCTCGATAACCGGCGCGATTGCCGCCTGCTCCGCAGGGTCAAGCGTGCGCTCACAAGAGAACACGCACTGGCTGTAGCCGATGCCGCCAGCATTGGTGGCCTTTTTCAGGGTGATCTTTGTCACCACACTGGAGAGCCTGCGGCCCTTGGACAGGTTACGCTTCAGGTAATCTGTGAAAGGCTTCAGGCTGCCGGTCGGCAGCGCAAAGAGCTGCGGGAGCAGTTCCCCTTCGGGAAGGATGTAAAGCAGGCGCTTGTTTTTGCACGCCTTCGCCTGACCGCCGCCCGAGCCAAACTGGTTATACGGGCAGGTAGCGCATTCCTGGCCGGTGCTGCCGGTCACGCCGTCGTAGCTGCCGCAGTCGGGAGGATTCTGCCCGCCGACGTAGGCGTCCTTGTAGTAGCTGTTCGCCGGATGCTGCAGGACGATTACCCCGCGGAGCTCCTTCACCATCTCGCTCTCCCCGTTCTCGCCGGGGACCTCAAACACCGGGCTTGCCGCAGACGGGATCTTCACGCGGTCATACCGCAGGGTCAGGCCGGTCAAGTCCTCGGCCAGCTCCGCCATCAGATCGTTGTTTGCCAGCGCTGCATAGCCGCTCTTCACCATCGCAGTGTTTTCCATCGTTTCAGTCTTAGCCATTGTAGTAATTCTCCTTAAAATAAAGATTTTTGTTGTCGGCACCTGCCGGGTCCTTGTATCTTTGCATCTTTGTATCTTTGAAGCGCGGCTGCTCAGGACTTTCTGACGCCGACGCTGGTTTTCTCATAAGTCGAGACCACCTGCGACAGCCACTCCGGCAGTGTCTCGGCCTCGCCGCTCTGGGCGATCTGCTCTTTGCAGAAGGAGCTGAGCGTATTCGCATTCACGTTCTCGGTAATCAGGTCACCGAAGCCGTGTGCACGGAGCGCAGCAAACAGGTCCTCTTTCCGTCCTGCCTGCGGCGAGGCAAAGAGTCTGCTCTTCAGGTAGAAGGTCATGCCGCTGTGGCTGAACTTCGGCACCTCGGCCTCAGCCATCTGATCGGAGAGCGCTTTATCTGTCGCATCGATCTCCGCAGTCAGTGCTTTCAGCTCATCCTCCAGCTCGGCTTTCCGGTCCCGGAGCTCACGCAGCTTGTCTGCCAGCGAGAAAATCTGGTCATTGCCCATTTTGTTTCCCTCCCCTCATGCGAACGGGTTGATACCCGCTCGGTAGTCATCAATCAGCGCCCGGGCCAGATCCTGCTTGTTCTGCAGCGCCTGAATCACCTTGCCGTCGACCGTGTTTCTGGCGCACAGATAAATATAGGTGCAGGCGTTCCGCTGGCCAACGCGGTGGATACGGGCCATCGCCTGGGTGTGATTGGCCATGCTGTAATCTAGGGAGAAAAACACCATCGTCGACGCAGCGGTCAAGGTGATGCCGACGCCTGCGGCCTGGATCTGCCCGACGAACACCATGCAGTCGGGCTCGTTCTGGAAGCGCCGGATCTCTTCGTCGCGGTTCTTCACGCCGCCGCGGATCACACCGTAGCCGATCCTCTTTTTGGTCAGGAGATCTTCAATGGCATCAAGCTCTGCAGTAAATCTGGCCATGACCACGATCTTTTGGCCGCCTGCCTGAGCCGAATCCAAGATGTCCCCCAGCGCATCCAGCTTTGCCGTTGAGACGCAGCGCGTTGTGCCATCGTCGTCCGTGACATGTCCGCCGCAGATCTGCGAGAGCCGCAGCAGCCGGGTCAGGATATTGGCCGCGGTCACTTCACTGTTCAGGATTTCGGCATAGCTGGCATTGCGCAGCTGTGTGTACAGCTTCATGGCCTCCGGCTCCAGATCTACATTTCGGATCTCCTCGGTAACTTCCGGCAGGTCAAGCGCCTCCGCCTTCGTGACGCGGTAGGTGATGCTGTGCATCAGACTGAGAAACTCGCCGCCGGTCTCCTTGCGGAAATACGGCACATGCTGCTCGAAGCCGCCCATCCAGAAATACCGGTTCCGGAAGCGATAGAAGCTCTTTCCGAAGACATCCGGGTTCATGAAGCGGAATTGAGACCACACGTCAATTTCGGAGCCAGTGATCAGGGTGCCGGTCAGCCCGAGCTTGTACCGGGCTTTGTCGCCCAGCTCGTGCATGCCTTTGCTCTGCGCTGTCTGGCCGTCCTTGGTCTTGTGCAGCTCGTCCCCGATAATCATGTCGGCGTTATAGGCCAGAAGCTCCGGCTTCAGCCGCCATGCCGATTCATAATTGATGACCTTGATATCCAGCCGGTCGGTGGTAACCGTTCGCAGGAGCTGCTTCTTCCGCTGCGCTGGTCCTGACAGCACCGTCAGAGAGAATGGGAAGGAAGCAAACCGGGCGAATTCCTCCTGCCACACCGACAGCACCGACAGCGGGGCCACAATCAGGAGCCGCTTGACCAGGCCCATCTGATACATAAACCCGGCAATGGCGATCGACGTGATCGTCTTGCCGCAGCCCATCTCAAAAAGCAGGCCCGCTCCGTTGCTTTCCGGCGGGGTGCCGTCGAGTGCGCCGTAGAGATTCAGCACAAACAGGAAGGCTTCGCTCTGGTGCTTATACAGGTTGGCCCTGACCGGGGCCAGAAGTTGTGCATCGTTCTCGTACATCGTAAAATCTCCATATCTTTGTTGTAAGACGCGTCTCCGTTGCCCTCGGAGCTGCCTGCCCTGCAGCGGCATAAAGGCTTGTCCTCGGGACGCTTTCATTCTCCCATAGATTCTGAAAATGTTTACCCAGCCTGCTGGGCTGCTTTCCGGCCAACGAACCAGAATACTGGTTTTCAGGACAGAATGTTGGTGACGCCGTCGAGCATGGCGTTGATCATGGTCATGCACTGCGCCCGCTGGTACGCCGACAGCTTCCCAAGCCGGTCCTGCAGCTTCTGCATGTCGCTGCTCAGGGTGTCGTTCCGGCTCAGCCTGTCCGGGAGGAGGTCGTTGGGTGACGCCTGCAGCGCCTCGCAAACAGAGATGAGCTTGCTGATGCCGAAGTCGGACTCGCCGCGCTCCATCGCGCCGATGGTGTTTTTGTTCAGTCCGGTGTCCGTCGCCAGATCGATCTGGGACAGGCCCTGCTGCTCCCGCAGCTTTGATATTTCCAGGCCCACGGCCTGATGGTCCTTTGAAATTGCGCTCATCTCTGTCACCTCCTCCGCATGAAATCCGATGAAAACAAAAAATCGGGGCCAACAGACTATGCTCTGCTTGAAGCAGAACTATGTCTGTCGACCCCGATTGGTCCTTCGTCAACGCCAATTCGCTGACGGCACGATATTCAACTTACCATTCTCTCGCTGACGGCGCTGATGCTCAACCTGCCGTCCTTCGTTCGCCTGACCTTGGCGTGGTTCTCCGACTTTGACGTGATCTCCACAAGTTGGCTGATGATCTTCTCGTCATCCACCCCAGGCAGCAGGCCCCTTGGCTGATTCTTACTCTTGTTTTCACGCTTGTCCATCTATATCCTCCAAATTTAGAATACGGTTCAGAACGGCAGCTCTCCATCATCGATATCAGCCGGCGGAGACATAAATCTGTCGATCACGCCACGCACATACGGGCTGACGGAGACATGCTTGCAGGAGTCGGCAACAACACTGTACAGAAGCCTCAGCTTGCCGTCAAAGGCGGAATTGCTCTTCGGGTTCGTTGCACATACCGGGTTGGCGCTCGTGTCGTTGTTGTACTGGTTTTCCTCGACGATATACAGCTCGTAGTCATTGTTGCTGTAGCTGTTGTACTTCACGTTCGCGAGATAAATCATCGTGTCTTCCGAGATTCTGGTATGGAACATGTCTCCGCCGATGCTGCAGTAAGGTCCGTCGGGATTGAAAAAGGAATTGAAGTAGATATCTCCATCCTCATACCGGAAAAGCGGATGTGACGTTTCTCCGCCACCATACGCTTTTACCGTTGCCAGCGCTCCTTGCGTCTCCTTTTCCCAGCTCCTATTGGAAAACTGCGTTTCCTGCATGAGCTTCTCTAAGAACAGGAAGATGTACTGCTCCGTAGGCGTCATGGCCTCAAGATCCGTGCAGGCCAGGGTGTCCATCGAAACGTCAAGCTGCTCCGACAAAGCCGCCAGCAGTTCGATGCTGATCTTCGTCGTATTATCATCTTTCGCCAGCCTAGACAGATACCCCGGGCTGACTCCGACGGTCTGCTCAAGCTGCCCGATCTTGATTTTCTTTCTATCGATCAGAATGCCCATGTTCTTCAGGCAGAGCTTCTTATCATAAACCTTGCTCATAGCAAACACCTCTCTTGTTGAGATGCCTGTATTATACTTGAAGTCCTCGTAGTTGTCAAGGACTTTTGAAGCGAAAATATTAATTTGAACTTAAATCTACTTTTTTGAAAATTATCTTGCCTTTTCGAAGAGATTCATTTCCTTTGACAGCTTCTCAGCTGTACATCAGCCCCGGCATCTTGACGCTGTCCCTGCCGTCATCGGGCATTTTCAGCTCCTTCAGCAACGTTGCATAGGTCAGCGCCCTTTTTCCGTATCGGCTGCGGACATCCTCGATCGCGTCCTGCAGGCGTTCCATCTTGGCACGCCTCTCGGCGTCATCGAATAGCGTCAGTTGATCAGGCAGAGCTTTCGGAGCCAGGTCGATAGCACGGATACAAACAGCCCGGACATGATTATTCCACTTATACCGCTCTTGAAAGAGCTGGAAGCCAGCGGCTGCGATCTCTGAGGGAAGCTGCGTCCGTACCGGGAGCTTGCACTGAAACTGAGCCCCATATAAATCATTGGTCCGGACATAGATCTGCACTCCCCTTGCGGTCAGCTCATGCACGCGGAGGCGATGGCCGACGTCCTGGGCCAGCTCGAGCATGACCCGAAAGACCTCCTCTTCGTTTTCTAGGTCCGCCACGCAGGTGATGCCGTGCCCGACGCTCTTGATCGGTGAGACATAATCCTTATGCGCCACCCGGCTCATGTCCTGCCCAGCCGCAAACTGCCACAGCGCTACGCCGTTGATCCCCAGCAAACGCTTCAGGAAGGCCGGGTCAGCATGAGCCACGTCACCGATCGTGTGATAGCCATAGTTCTCCAGCTTTCGAGTGGTGGCCGGGCCGCAGTAGATCATTTCCGAGCAGTGCAGCGGCCAGACCTTATCCCGGAAGTTCTCCCGAGTAATCTCCGTAATGGCGTCCGGCTTCTTCATGTCGCTACCCAGCTTGGCGAAAATCTTGTTAAACGACACACCGACGCTGACGGTCATGCCCAGCTCCTCCCGGACGCTCTGGCGGATCTCTTCGGCAATCTCCATCGGAGAGCCATAGACGGAGCTCTGCGTCACATCTATCCAGCACTCGTCCATGCCGAAGGGCTCCACCATATCCGTGTAGCGATTATAGATCGCGCGGGTCAGCTTGCTGTATTTCAAATACTGATCATATTGTGGAGGCACAAGAATTAAATCCTTGCACTTCTGCTTTGCTTCCCAATTGACCATACCGGTCTTGACCCCGGCCTTCTTGGCCATCTCGGACTTAGCCAGCACAATCCCGTGCCTGTCCTCTGTCGCACCGCACACGGCCACAGCCTTTCCCTTCAGCCGCGGGTCCAACATCATTTCGACGCTGGCATAAAAGCTGTTCAGGTCGCTGTGCAGGATAGCTCTGCTGTTCATCGAACCACCTCCGGGTATCCGTTTTCCTATGTGGCCCAAATAATAGCATCTCTTAATTCTACACGTCAAGTTTGCATTTGTAGAGTGAAACTATATTTTTCTCTTGACAGATGTATTTTCCCGATATATAATTCGAGACACAGAGGAAAACACGAAACATCACATCGCGCCAGAGGACATATTCAAATGATAAGCGAAAGGACGGTATCCTCATGAAGGCGAAGGACGGAAAGGTCGTATCGATCGGAACAAAGTACAATGCAGGCACAGAACGCTCTGAAAATGTAATCGGCGCTAAGATCGCTGCCGCGCGGAAGACCCGCGGGTGGAACCTTACTGCTTTCGCCGATTCCCTGCGGGAGCACGGTGTTGAGCTGACCAAGGGAGCCATCAGCAAATGGGAAACCGGCGAGACGGTCCCCAATGCCTATCAGTTCCTGGCAGTATGCTCGGCGCTGGATATGGATGAGCACCTTTCCTTTTATAGAAAGAACTACGTGCCGGAACTGAATGAAGAAGGTCTCCGGAAAGTCGACCAGTACAAGCACGACCTGATCAGCAGCGGCAATTACAAGCCGGTCAGGAAGGTCTCCAGGCTGATTCGCTATATTGACATGCCTATTGCCGATATGCCCGCCGCTGCCGGTAACGGCAACCTGCTCGACGACAGTGAGCATTACGAAATGGTCAGTTACCCCGAGGACCAGGTTCATCCCCGCGCCGATGTCGGCATCCGGGTTTCCGGTGACTCTATGGAGCCTGTGTTCCATGACGGGCAGACTGTCTGGGTTGAAAAGTGCACTACTCTGAATGAGGGTGAAGTCGGCATCTTCATCTACGACGGCAAAGCCTACATCAAAGTCTATGGCGAGCAGGAGCCCGACGAGGCTTTCTTGGACGAGTACAGCGACAGCTATGGCACTGTTCACCAGCAGCCCGTCCTGATCTCCTACAACAGTGACAAGTACGATCCCATTGAGATCAACCCCTATAACTCATTTAAGATTTTCGGACGGGTTCTGAAGTAAGCCCATAACAATTGAACATCTTTTATGATGCACCGGCCTATCAATCGGTGGGTCGGTATTGTTATACTCTTTTTTCCCTGCGCATCTACATTTTGCCGGTTAAGGAGGAGCATGAGAATTGGATACAATGGCAGTAGTGAAGGTTTTAGCCGATGAACGCGACCTGACGCTGTTTCAACTGGCACAGCTTTGCCGGGTGAACTACAGCACTTTGAAAAACGCGGAAGATCGGCACGGCCAGCTGAATGTTGATACGATCGAGCGGATCTGCAATGGCTTGCACATGCCCATGAGCGCTTTCTTTGCAGTTTCGGAAAGGAGGAACATGCGATGAATAAGGACGGCACAGTGCTGCCGAAAGTATATGTCCCGGTCAAGGCCAGCTTTGACGCGGACGGAAATATCCTCCCGACTGAGATCCTGTGGGAGGACGGCAGGCGGTATCCGATAGATAAGGTATTAAAAGTCCGCCAAGCCGCGGCGATGCGGTCTGGCGGTCAGGGTGACAGATATACAATCATGATTGGAGGACGGGAAAGCTACCTGTACTTTGAACGGAGCACCAACCTGACGGGCCGGAATCTCGGCCGATGGTTTGTGGAAAGAAAATAGCACTGGGAGTTTTATTGGACACCTCTTATGGTAGACTTGTAACCGTAAGAGGAGAAATCCGCCCTGATACACATGAGAGGAGAAGATGAAAATGGCTGCTGCAAAAGAAAAGAAGAACACGAAGGTTGTCCCTATCTCTGCGGCAAAGGGTACGCCGGAAGATAAAAAGAAGGCCCTGGAAGAGGCGCTCAAGCGTATTGAGCGCGACTATGGCAAGGGCACCATCATGCGTCTGGGTGACGATATTCCTGTAAATGTCGAGGCACTGTCGACCGGTTCCCTTTCCCTGGATCTGGCGCTCGGTATCGGAGGCGTACCGAAGGGCCGCATCGTGGAGATCTACGGTCCGGAAGCTTCCGGCAAGACTACCCTGGCCCTGCACGTCGTCGCATCAGCACAGAAGGCCAACGGGACCGCCGCCTATATCGACGTAGAGCACGCACTGGAACCTGCATACGCGCATGCACTCGGCGTCAACATTGATGAGCTCCTGATTTCCCAACCGGATACCGGTGAACAGGCGCTGGATATCTGTGAGTCCCTCGTCCGCTCCGGCGCTGTGGATATTGTTGTCGTGGACTCCGTCGCCGCCCTTATCCCCCGCTCTGAGCTGGAAGGAGAAATTGGTGATTCTGTCGTTGGTGTTCTTGCCCGCCTGATGTCGCAGGCTATGCGCCGCCTTGCTGGTGCCATTTCCAAGAACAACTGCACCGTGATCTTTATCAACCAGCTCCGTCAGAAGATCGGCAATCCTTACGGCAATCCGGAAACAACCTCCGGCGGTCTTGCGTTGAAATACTATGCCAGCGTGCGTATTGATGTCCGCCGTATTGAATCCCTCAAGATCAACGGTGAATATGTCGGTGCCCGCACCAGAGCCAAGGTTGTGAAGAACAAGGTGGCTCCTCCGTTCAAAGAAGCCGAGTTCGACATCATGTATGGTGAAGGCATCTCCCGCATCGGCGAGATCGTCGACCTAGCCGTAAAGCTGGAGATCATCGAAAAGGCTGGTGCCTGGTTTACTGTTGAGGATAATCGAATTCAGGGCCGCGATGGCGTGAAGCAGTTCCTCATTGATAACCCCGATGTTGCCGATCGCGTAGAAGCCCAGATCCGGGAGAACGCCGCTCAGCTCTCCCCTGTTCAGCGCAGACAGGCTACCGGTACAGATGATGTAGCTCCTGTTAATGTGAGCGCTGACGATTTCGATGAAGGTTAAGGAGAAGAACAATGACCAGTGAATACAATTGCGGCTTCGCCGCCGGTCGCATGGCCGGTCAACCGGAATGGATCAGCGTTGATGACCGGCTCCCGGACCATGATGGCAATTACTACACTATTACAGAGGCCCAGAAGGACTTCCCTGCTTATCCCAAGGGAACCATCTCTATCGATACCACGGAGCGCTGGCTCGATGGTGAATGGTGGCAGGATGACGAGAACTGGAAGGTACTGTATTGGGCTAAACCAATCCATCTGCTAGTCCCATCAGAGCTAATGAACAGGCCGCGGGCAGGATCGTTATAAGATAGTAAGACAAAGCTAAAGCCGCTGCGAATAAACTGCAGCGGCTTTTAAGTATTTAGATGTCGTTCTCGACAACCGATGTATAGAGCAAGTCTAACTCTTTTAGCATTCGTCTTTCAAGTAAATCGTTGTCATCACCACATTCTTCAAGCTTTCTTTCAATTACCCTAAATCCGCTTTCTGCACATTGTTCGACATAGTCCATATAAGCTTCTAACTGCGAGAACTTGTCAAAATCATCGTCTGTCTTTGCAGTTCCAAGCAGCAAGCAGCTCATCATAGCGACATCCTTGGAATACTTTGTGACGCTCTCTGTGCGGAACCAACCGCCTTCATCTTTTTTACTAGACAGTGGCACAGGATGATCACACCCTAAAGCTGCGAGGAAGAGTGCTTGCTCTTTATTGTCAATTGACCTGCTCAATCCGAATATCCCTTTTGTATGTAAGTAATCGAGATATTCACGGCGACCTTTACTGTAGTCAACAATATTCTTGGCCATTATCTCTCAATCCCTTCAACAAATTTTTCATTTTCGCTCAACTGCAATTTTTTAATATAGGCTTTATCAGCATACATTTCTTGGACTGGCAGGGTGTAGTCATCAGGAGTAAACAACATAATGATCTGTTTTTCCTCGCTGATTTCCAGGAGCGCTTCGGCTATACATTCTCTATTCTTGTCTGACGACCTGCCAATAGGCGAGTCAATAACGAGAGGACAGTTCCGTCCTGATGCATTATGAATGGCAAGGATAAAAGCGTAGGCCAAAGCCATCTGCTCGGTAGCACTCAGAGACGCGGTCATCACAAGCCCATCAGGATCGCAAATGGAAACAGAATAATCATCATCAATTTCCATACTCCCGAAAGACTTGGTTTTCCAGTTCATTGTTTCAAAAATCTGCCGTGTTGTTCCTTCAATCTCATCGCGCATACCGCCAGTAATATCGTTGAGGATTTGAGTGTAATAGCCTTTCAGCATGTTGACAACCGCAAGCTGACGTTGTGTTTTACCGGACTGTTCAAGCTTTGATTTGGCTTCTTCCAGTTTTTTATCTAGCCTCTCAATCTCTTTTTCGCAGAGCTTTATACCACTTTCCGCAGCTCCAATTGTCTGATTATGTGTAGCTATATTTTGCTTAATATCATTTCTCCGTGCCTCAAGCTTGGGCACATTGACTTTCTCCTCACCACTATTCTCATAATTGATTAGGATTTTGGCAATTTCAGCAAGCCGCTTAGTTACTCTTCTATCATCTTCTTCAATAGCGCTTTCCGTTTGCGTTATCTTTGCTCTTTTCGTGCGATACTGTTTAACTTCATCAACTGCATCCTGCAGTGTTCCTTTTATTTCCTTTAAGAAGTTCGAGGTCTTTGATGAAACGGACGCCTTAGCCAAGAGACGCTCAAGATGTTCTCTACCGGTTTCGCCAATTTCATGATTACACATCGGACACGGCTGATCAAGATTTCCGTTAAGGAGATCTAGGAGCTCTTTGACTTGAGCGATATCAATGGACGGCGGGAGTTCCCCGTTTACTTCTTTCTCTGAGATGTATCTCAGGATGGACTGCATACGAGGATACAGTTTAATCAGCACAGTATATCTACGAATAAAGGCGGATCTCTCTGTTGAAAGCGTTTCTCGCCTAATCTTGATATTTTCTGATTCCGTTTCTAAAGCTGCTCTCTCTGATTGAAGATCAGTGATAGGTTTATAGCGTGTCAAAGCATCGTCGATTTCAGTCTGTTCAAGTGACAGTTTTGAGATTGCGCGCTTTGCATCCGAAAGTGAATCCCGATGGCGCTGGAGCGCTTTTTCTTGTTCTTCCTTCTCCGTCTGGATTTTTTCAATGTCAGGTGATGCTTTTCCTAGCTCATGCGTATACCGAGACGAGAGTTTCTGTACATGATCCAGAACATTCTCAAGCAGTGAAACTTGAGATATATTATAGATCGATCTCTTTATATCTTTTTCTCGCCCTGGCGTAAAAAACATTTTCAGATTTTCACCATCAAAGAAGTAGAAATCATAGATGGCGTCATGAAAATACTGGTTTCTAAGGAACTCAGCATCAATCCCGGTAACAATTTTCGTGTTGGAAAAGTCACGCTGTACAGTTGTAGAAACAGTAAAGGTATCGGGACCATCCACCGCTCGTTTGATGCCGTCACGCCCAGTCCGAGGAATAAAACTGTGTTTCCGACTAAACTCGATCACTTTGTCACCATCAGAGACAGTCAAAGTCACCTGGACGTCTTTTATTTCGTTTTCTGCAGCATCTTTGAGAACCTGAGTGTTTAACACAGGAAGTGCCTTATCTTTATCTGCTAGCTGCGGCTCTTTCCCATACAAGCACCATGTAATTGCATTAAGGAGTGTGGTTTTCCCTGTGCCATTCTGCGCGATCAGAATAGACAAATTGTGACTACTCCCGCCAGGGAAGCTAATAGAACCCGTCCCATATTGGCGATAGTTTTCAAACCGTATTTCATCAATCTTAATGCCGTTCAAGAGCGATCGCCTCCATCCTTCGTTTCATTGATGAAGTTGTTTATCTCTCTTTCATATGGAACGGTGTAATTCCTTAATCCCCCGTCTTCTAGTTCAAGAATTGTCTGCAAAAGCTTTTTTTCCTTTTCAGATGCATCAAGCTTTTCAATTTCTTTTACTATCTTTTTACTGATCGGCATCCAGGATTACACCTCTTTCTTCAAATGCACTTCTTACTTCATCATAATTAAGTGCATTAATTGCAATTTGTTGTGCTCTGCGTGATTCTTTCTCCAAAATACCCATTCCGGAGGATGCTCCTTTGGCTGGAGTGATTATTAAATCATATATTTCCGAAGGCCCTTTTCCGGGCTGGGTGCGAATAACACGTCCGACTCTTTGAACGTATTCGCGAGGATTAGTGCTGTTAGCCATTAGGATCGCGACTCGGGCATTTTTAATATCAATTCCCTCATCCAAACACTTAATACCAACAAGTACTTGCAAATCCCGACGCTTAAACTGAGAAATGATTTCTTGCCGCTCTGATTCTCCCTCTTCATTCACGATTTTATTTGCTGATTCACTTTCTGTGATTTTAGCGCGGCGAATTCTCTTTTCACTCATTATATCAAAGCATCGAGTTATTTGCTGATCAGACACAAATACTATTGTATCATGTATTTCAGGAGGATCCATCCTGTCCAGCAATTGACTAAAAGCCTCGTATTTATTTTCTGCGTTTTTCCCTATTTCAGCCCGTCTATCATATAAACGCTGTAACTCTTCTTCATCAATCTCTTCCTGTTGCAGAAGCCTTGCGATTTGACGAGTATAGTTCGCATATTTTTTTGTTTCAGCCGGTGTAAGCTGCACGAAGATAGGGAAATAGTAAAACTGATTAAGGAACGGCTGCTTTGTGTCAGGATTAATCGTGTGTAAAGCATCTGCAATGGTAAACTCAAATGAATCGTTTCCAAAATAGGAGCGGATCAGATGAGTCCCTCCATCATCAAACATCCGTTCAGGAGTAGCGCTTAATCCGATTCGATAATCATATTCAGGCAACATTGCCTTCCTTTGCTGAGCAGAACCTATCGCATGTACTTCGTCACAAATAAATAGTATTTTTGTTGTATACTTATTTCTCCTAATAATATCAATAAATCGGTCTGTTGATGCCGTAGTATGGGTAGTAAAGATGATCGCGGTATTGATTTTGTCATCGCTCATATCAAGAAGCAGGAGCTCCATCTGCTTCTTCCATTGCGCACTCGTAAATGAGCCAGGTACAGTAATTCTTTTATCAACGCTTACATTAAGTTCAATAATATCCTTCTCCCACTGTTGAGTCAGTGTAAGCTGTGGAGTCGCAATTATAATACAGAGCTTCTCTCCTGTTTTTAGCATCTCAGCCACACAACCAATCGCTGTTCGGGTTTTACCTGTCCCAGTTGCCATTTCCATTAACAGTGAATGGTTATTGCTGATCCATCTCTTTACGGCTTCCTTCTGATGAGGATATAAGGACAACAAGTTTTCTTTTGCCTTGCTATCCCTTCTGTATCTTCGCATTATTTGGAGATCACCAATATCTCTCGGTCGCACGCGAATTATTTTTTCTCTTATGGCTTCAGGGATATCATAAACATGTGCAACGTTAGGCCGCTCACCCTTCCAGTATGACAAGAACTTATTTAGGTCAGACTGAAGGTAATCTATCTGACCTGGTTCCCATGAACGAAAAACTTTAAACTCTTCTATGTTATTGATCCATGCTTGCGCAGATTCATTAATTGACCCAGAAAACGAGAGGACATCACCATTACTATCAAAAACAATTCCGACTTTCTGATGGAACAGGCTATTCTTAGACTTTAAACCGACCACAATTTTTATATCGAGGCGCCCCGCATCAAGAAGCCAGGCGAGAGCTTGGATGTTTTCATGTGGTAGAGAATCAAAATCTAAATCGTCAAACATTTTATTGCTTGCTGTGATTTGATCATGTTCAACGATTGTCTTATAGTCCTCATCTGACAGCTCCGGCGATACAAGTAAATACATTTTGCCACCATTATGTATCAAGCCTGCTATGCCTTTTGCCGCTACAATCAGACTCGACGAGCTGAAAAAACCGGCTATTCTATAATATCTATTGGCGCATTCGAGTACAGGGATATAAAAGCTGTCAAGTAACTGTCCCCTGCTCTCATCAGATTCATAGCTTGTTTCAAGTTTCAGATCTCGTAATGCCATATTGATTCACCTGAATATTAGTTCCATTCGATGTTTTCTAAATAGCGTTCCCAATCGGTACCAGCAAGAATGAAATTTAAGACGTGATGTGTATTGGATCTACGCCGTGTTGCTGTTGATTCCGCCAAAAAAGAAACCGTCTTAAAGTACGATACAGGGCCCTGAAATGCTTGTTGCAATATAACCTGAAGATAGTATTCACGAAGAAGAAATCTCTTAAAGAGCTCTTGTTTTTCCTCAAAAGAAAACTGCACCAAATATCGTCCCCAAGCTGTATTCTTTGCATAGCGGGGCTTGGACTCCGATATACTGACAAGGTTGAGTGTTTCAGCAAGTCTTGAATGGTTTTCACCATATTTCCGATTTGCAGCCTCATTTGAAGCGCCAACAAGTTGATATCCCAAGTTCACAAAGCTCTCACCGTTAGGAAAGAACTCCAGCAGCTCAGGGATTCGATTTGCTCCGTCATAAAAAGAACTATACTGGAGTACCTCTGAGGTCTTCATAGTTCGATCAAGACGAAGTGTAAGAATCACATCTAAAAATGCTTTAAGTGGTACGCGATTTAAAACAGAAAATGCAGACTCCAGATCCTCATTGCTGCCATTGAGCAATGCTGCAGTTGTTTGAGGCTCTTTTTTCAGAAACTGAATTATATAACTGTTACAGCTTCTGCTGTCGTAATCAGTCAGCCACTCACTATAAAAGCTCATTTCTCCACCCAATTATCCTCAACTTTTTTCGGAAACCTTAGGTCAAAATATCTTTGCGCTATCTCGGGATGCTTTTCTTCAAAGCTGGTCATTGCTCTCATTGCCGTGCAAAGCTTTCCTTCTGTCTTAATTCGATCTTGGTTAGCAAGGCAGAACTCCCTGAAAGTCATTTTCTTATAAAAACTTGGCTGATTGCACCACCTTGCCATTGTGATATACATTTCGCGATACTCTGAACGCTTCCAAGGGGTATCATTTTTATTCTGATAACGCATCAGATACGGGAGGCATCGATATCGCATTAACAATTCAATTCTCTTAAATGCGTTTTCGATATCATCAGCATCGGTGCTTTCAAATGCGACCAGCACATAAAATTTTAGGCATGTCACATTTGTATACTTTCTGATCAAATGAAGCTTTTTGTGGATCAAGTCATAGTCAGAGATATTATCAAACGCGAAGGTATAGTCACCATCGTAATTAGCAGTAAAAAGCATGTGGCACTTTTCATCTGTCAAAAGTCTCTCATCCATGCCTTGTTTAAATTTGAATGGACGGCCTGTTGCTATCAACTCTTCCAAGATAGAGCGCCATTGTCCACAGCCGAGCACATTATCATCGAGAAGGCATATCTTTTTTCGTTTTGGATCATAAAACTCTTCGAGGGGACTGTGCCTGAAAACATGATCATATTTCTGATTTACACAGAACGGACATTTCCGGAAGCAGCCTCTAGTCATAAATCCGATGCTGTAATCCGTATATTCTTTAAATTGCAGCAAAAAGTTATCTCTATTAAAGGCCCTTTTTTCTGCTATTGCTACTTTTTCTGCTTTAGAAACCTCACTTTCAATCCACTCATTGTATAAATCATAATCCGGCATATGATGCTCTATTTCATCAGGCAGATTTGGGGCCTTGTCAAAATAGAAGCCGGTTCCTCCTATGTGAATACGATCCGTTTCACATAATCCTTCTGGCACAGGAGTATCTGTAAAAACTTTAGATATATATACTTGGTCGTAATCATCCAAGTTTTCATAATCGAGCTTAAGTACAACTTCAGCCCCTTTTTCTTTCCAGTAGGCCGAAATCTTCTCACAAACGAGATTAGGAAAACGGTGCTTTTGACGCCCTATCAAATCTGCATCTAAAATGGCAATTTTCATGTTTACTCTCGTCTACATCCGGAGTGGCAAAACAATAAATGCGCCACAACTAACTGTTTGTACAAATGCGGTTGACAATAGAAAGTCTACGTATTTATTCGTCGATCTGGTGAATTCGTTTGTAACAAAAACTAATGTCTGAGTGCATTCGTTCGAATTTATATTATATACGAAAACCCTAGACTTGTCACGTATATCTTAGCTAAATCGAGTTTTTTTGCCTTTGGATCTAGGCACAAAAAGCGGCAGACCAGACAGGCTATTTAAGCCGTTCCGATCTGCTACACTTATCATGTTTACCCCACCCTCGGAGCTTGCCTGAAAAGTTTACCCCCGGGGTAAAAATACAGGCCATTTCTGCATTATTAAATAAAACTTTAGTTAAGTGAAGCGAAATTATTCTCTACATTCGGAGGGTCGGGTGCAAAAAAAGCCCGAGTTTACGGGCTTTCTGGCGATTCTGTAAAAGCCGAAGAATAGATACTGAACGCCCGAGACCGCCACCACATGCATCAGCCCCGCACGGCTCATGGCCAGTTCCTGCTCCGTATCCTGATAGAGTTCCGTCTTATCGCCCAGGAGCAGGGAGCGCATGAAAGCCGCTGTGTCCCTGGGAAAGAGTTTCCGCACAAGGCCGACCAGATGATGGTTCAGCTCCGTCGGCCAGAAGCGCGGGCCTTTTTCCCGCACGCCGAAGCTCATCTCTCCTTTTGCCGTGGCCAGCAGGTAGATGTTCCGCGCTGCATTGGCCCGGTAGCTCTCGCCGTATTTGCGGTCGGCGCGGGCAAGCTTCACCTCCGTCTCCAGCCACTGTCCCGGCTCGGCGCCGCGGAGCGTGCCGCTGTTGTCATAGAGGAATGCATGCAGTTCCGGGAGGCCTTCGGTACTCAGCCGGATCTCCGCCTGGACATAGCGGCCGTAATCCTCGGGATAGCGCAGCAATTGGGCACGGATCGTCCGGGTCTGTCCGTCCAGCTGCCGCGCCGGCAGCGCGGTGACGCGGGCGTGAAGCGCAAAGCAGCCCAGGCCCACAGCACAGCTCAGGGCCGCGAGGGCGAAGCCGCGCAGCCAGTTTCGGCGCAGCAAAAGCAGCGCTACGCCCGCCCCGACGCAGATAAGCGCCGCGGTGGGCAGCCAGTTTCCCGGCAGCAGATAACAGGCAAGCAGGATCGCCCCGGAAAAGGACAGGCCCATAATGGCAAGCTTCCGCATGTCTCTCCTCCGCAAAAAACAGCCTCAGATCGCTCCGAGGCTGTTTTTCTGATTGATCAGATGATTTTCTCCGACAGCTTGACGCCGCCGATCAGGTGGAAGTGCAGGTGCTGGACACTCTGGCCGCCGTCCTCGCCGCAGTTGTTGATGACGCGGTAGCCCGTCTCCAGGCCCTCCGCTTTGGCGATCTTGGCGATGGCCTCAAAGCACTTGGCCACATACAGGGAGTTGCTCTCATCGATGGCGTCGGCGCAGGGGATGTGCTCTTTCGGGACAACCAGAACATGGACCGGGGCCTGGGGATTGATGTCCCGGAAGGCAAAGACATATTCGTCTTCGTATACCTTCGCGCTGGGGATCTCCCCCGCCAGGATCTTGCAAAACAGGCAGCTTTCGTCTTTCATGGCGTTTTCCTCCTTGTTGAAATTCAATCAGACTTTCTCCGCGACCAGACCCTTGACCGCGGCCAGGGCCTCGTCCAGCTTGCTCACGTCGTTGCCGCCGCCCATGGCGGAGTCCGGCTTGCCGCCGCCCTTGCCGCCGGCGATGGCGGTGATGGCGCGGATGATATCGCCGGCCTTGACGCCCTTGGCCACGGCGTCCTTTCCGCAGACGCACTGGAAGGTGATCTTCTCCCCGTTGACCGCGGCCACGACCGCGACCACCGCGCTGTCCTTATCCCGCAGCACATCACCGATCTGCCGCAGCTTTGCCGCGTCGCAGTCGGTCTGGCTGCAGGTGACCACATGCAGTCCGCCCACTTCCACCGCGTTTTTCAGCATGGCGTCGGCGCCGCCGGCGGATTCCTTGGCCTTGTACTGCTCAATGACGCGCTTGGCCTCCTTGAGCTCGTTGGCCTGCTGCTCCAGACGGGCGGGCAGGTCGGCGGGACTGGCCTTGTAGCCGGCCGCCAGGGTATTGACCATGCGCAGCGTGTCGCTCAGCTCCTGCAGGGTGCGCAGGCCGGTGGTCGCCTCGATACGGCGCACGCCGGAGGCCACAGAGCCCTCAGAGCTGATGTGGAAGGCACCGGCCTTGGCGGTGTTGTCCAAATGGGTGCCGCCGCAGAGCTCCACACTGTAGCCGCCCATGTTCACCACGCGCACGATATCGCCGTATTTTTCTCCAAAGAGGGCGGTGGCGCCGGCCTTGCGGGCCTCGTCGATGGGCATTTCCTTTGTCTCAACGGGCAGGCCCTTCAGAATGGCCTCGTTGACCGCGTTCTCCACCTTCTGCAGCTCCTCGGCCGTGACGGCGGAGAAATGGGTAAAGTCAAAGCGCAGGAAGTCCGGCTCCACCAGAGATCCGGCCTGATGCACATGATCGCCCAGCACGTCGCGCAGGGCCTTTTGCAGCAGATGGGTGGCGCTGTGGGCACGCCGGATGGCGGCGCGGCGGGTCTCGTCATAGACGGCAGTGACCGTGTCGCCCAGCTTCAGGTCCCCGGAGAGGAGCTTGCCGTAGTGCATGAACTTGCCGCCCTTGTTTTTCAGGACGTTGTTGACCTCGAAACGGGTCTCGCCGATGCTCAGCGTGCCGTGGTCACCCACCTGGCCGCCCATCTCGGCGTAGAGAACGGTCTTGTCCAGTACGACGATGGCCTCGGTCCCGGCGGGGATCTCCTCCCGGAACTCGCCGTCGGCCACGATGGCCAGGACCTTCGCCTCGCAGGAGGCATTGTCATAGCCCACAAATTCGGTCTCGGGCATGTCCTTGCCGAACTCGATGCCGGCCCAGCCCAGATCGCCCAGGGCCTCGCGGGCCTTGCGGGCGCGCACACGCTGCTCCTCCATGAGCTGCTTGAAGCCGGCCTCGTCCACACCCATGCCCTCGTCGGCACACATCTCCACGGTCAGATCCACGGGGAAGCCGTAGGTGTCATAGAGCTTGAAGGCGTCGGCGCCGGAGAAGGTGCTCTCCCCTTTCGCCTTGTGCTCAGCCAGCAGATCGGCAAAAATCTTCATGCCGGCGTCGATGGTCTTGGCGAAGTTCTCCTCCTCGGTCTTGATGACGCGCACGATGTAGGCCATCTTCTCCCGCAGCTCGGGATACTGGCACTCGTTCTCCTGCACAACGGTCTCCACGACCTTGTAGAGGAAGGGCTCGTTCACGCCCAGGAGCTTGCCATGGCGGGCGGCGCGGCGCAGCAGGCGGCGCAGCACGTAGCCGCGGCCCTCGTTGGAGGGCAGAACGCCGTCGCAGATCATGAAGACGCCGCTGCGGATATGGTCGGTGATGACGCGCAGGGACACGTCCATCTTATGGCTCTTGCCGTAGTAGGCGCCGGTCAGCTCGCTCACCTTGTGGGTGATGTTCATGACCGTGTCCACATCGAAGAGGGACTGCACATCCTGGCAGACAACGGCCAGGCGCTCCAGGCCCATGCCGGTGTCGATGTTCTTCTGCTTGAGTTCGGTATAGTGGTTCTGGCCGTCGTTGTCAAACTGGGAGAAGACGTTGTTCCACACCTCGATATAGCGGTCGCAGTCGCAGCCCACCGTACAGGTCGGCTTGCCGCAGCCGTACTTCTCGCCGCGGTCATAATAGATCTCGGAGCAGGGGCCGCAGGGACCGGCGCCATGCTCCCAGAAGTTGTCCTCCTTGCCGAAGCGGAAGATGCGCTCCGGGGCGATGCCGATCTCCTTGTTCCAGATCTCCCAGGCCTCATCGTCGTCCACATAGACGGAGGGATAGAGCCGGTCGGGATCCAGGCCCACCCACTCGGGCGAGGTCAGGAACTCCCAGCTCCAGGCGATGGCCTCGTGCTTAAAGTAGTCGCCAAAGGAGAAGTTGCCCAGCATCTCAAAATAGGTGCCGTGGCGGTCGGTCTTGCCGATGTTCTCGATATCGCCGGTACGGATGCACTTCTGGCAGGTGCAGACCCTGTGGCGCGGGGGCTCCTTCTCGCCCTTGAAATAGGGCTTCATGGGCGCCATGCCGGAGTTAATGAGCAGAAGGCTCGCATCGTCCTGGGGGATCAGCGAGAAGCTGGGCAGGCGCAGATGGCCCTTGCTCTCAAAGAACGAGAGAAACATCTCCCGCAGTTGGTTCAGTCCGTATTTTTCCATTTATTCGTCCTCCATTTTGTTTTTCTTTACTCGCTCTGAAAAGCTCTCCTCTTTCTCAAGCCCGGCCTTGAAGAATTCAAGCTTGCCGCAGCCTGGGCAGGAGAAGATTCTGACCTCCATGGCCCCTGAGAACAGATTGCTCAGATGCCCGGAGAAGATGCCGTAATGGCCGAGCTGGATTTCCTCGCAGCCGAGATCTTCCATCGCCTCTCCGCAGCGCAGACAGTTCATATCGTCCTCCAAAAAACAATAAACCTCCGCCCCGGACAGGGGCGAAGGTCAATTCGCGGTACCACCCTGATTGCCGCTTGCGCGGCATCTCAAGCGCCCGTAACGAGGGCCGGCGCCCCGGTTCTCCCGGGGAGGCTCGGAAGTGGCTGCCGCCGCGTCCCCTGAGGTCTCGCACCATCCGACCTCTCTCTGAAAAGCTTCGCTTCGGCTCGTTTCGTCACAGCCTGATAACGGGGAACAGTTTACCCACTTTTCCCCGATTTGTCAAGGCGTCTCTCGATATTTTCTCACCACCGTAAGTTCGGGAACCGGGACGGGCAGGCGCATGTGGATCTCCATCATCGCCCGGCGCGTATCCTCGATCTCGTTGCCCTCGGCGTCCGTCATATGTTCGACACGAAACTTCAGCGGCCTTCCCTGAGGCGGCAGGAGTTCCAGCTCATCCCCGCGGTAGAATTTGTTCCGCTGGGTCAAAACGGCATTGCCTTCATCGTCGCAGCGCTCCACCACGGCGGCCACATCGGTCCGGGTAAAATAGCTCTCCTCGCCGTAGTATTCGCCGGGCTGGCCAAAATAGAAACCGGTGCTGTAGGGCCGGTGGCTGAGCTTGTCGGTCTCCTCCACCCAGATGGGATCCAGGGCTTCGCCGTGTATGGCCGCGTCCAGCGCGTGACGATAGGCGTTGGTCACCACCGCGGTATAATAGGCCGATTTCATTCGTCCCTCGATCTTGAAGCTGCTCACGCCCGCCTCGATGAGTTCCGGCAGATGCTCGATCATGCACATGTCATGGGAGTTTAGAATGTGTGTGCCGCCGTCCTCGCTGATCTCGAAATACTGTCCGGGGCGCTTTTCCTCCACCAGATGGTATTTCCAGCGGCAGGGCTGAGCGCACTGGCCCCGGTTGGCGTCCCGGCCGGTGAGATAATTGGACAGCAGGCAGCGCCCCGAGAAGGACACGCACATGGCCCCGTGGACAAAGGCCTCGATGCGCAGCTCCTTTGGCGTATTGGCGCGGATCTTTCGGATGTCCTCCAGCGGCGTCTCCCGCGCGAGCACCACCGTGTCCGCCCCCATGTCGAAGAGGACATTGGCCGTGGCGCTGTTGATGACCCCCAGCTGGGTGCTCACATGGCGGGCGACACGGGGCGCATGGCGCTTGGCCAGCTCCATCACACCCAGATCTGCGATGATGAGTCCATCCACCCCCGCGTCCTGCAAAAACTCCAGATAGGGCGGCAGGGCTTTCAGCTCCTCCTCCCGGGGCAGAGTGTTGCAGGTCACATAGACCTTGGCGCCCCGCGCATGGGAGAGCTTCACTGCCTCGCGCAGGCCCTCATCCGTGAAGTTCACCGCGGCGGAGCGCATGCCGAACTGACGCCCCGCCAGATACACCGCGTCCGCCCCGTAGCGCAGCGCCATGAGCAGGCGCTCCCGGTCCCCGGCCGGGGACAGCAGTTCCGGCTTCTCAGCCATAGTTCTGCGTGGCAACGAAGGCGTCAAACTCGCCCGCGTTGGTGAAGAAGCGGTGCTCGCCGGTCTCGGTATCCAGGGCGTAATAGAACTCGTTGGTATGGCTCGGGTTCAAGGCCGCCTGGATGGACATGAGGCCCGGATTGCAGATCGGCGTGGGAGGCAGGCCCGTGTACAGACGGGAGTTATAAGGCGTGTCCTCCTCCAGCATGGTGCCGGTGGGTGCGCCCTCGTGGTCGGGATAGAGATAGAGAACGGTCGAGTCGATGCCCAGCGGCATGCCCGCGTGGAGACGGTTATAGATGACCGCGGCGATGCGGGCGCGCTCACCGTCGTTGGCGGCCTCCTTCTCGATCAGGGAGGCAAGCTTGATGATATCGTGCATGCTCATGCCCAGGTTTTCCGCCTGCTGCAGCATGTCCGCCTTGAGCATATAGTGGAAGTTCTCCAGGAACTTGTTGATGGCGCTGGAGGCCTGCATGCCGATATAGAATTCATAGGTGTCCGGGAAGAGATAACCCTCCAGCCGGCTGGCGTCGCCCGCAGGCAGCCCCTCCAGAAAGCTGTAATTGAAGCTGTAGTTGGCCGCGGCCTCCATCAGATCGTCGTAGCTCGCCACGCCCTTCTCCTCCAGGCGCAGGAAGATCTGCCGCATGGTAAAGCCCTCGGGCAGCGTGACCTTCGCCGTGACGGCCCCCTTGGCGCCGGGGCGCATATTCTGGATCAGCGCGCGGTAGTCGTAGCTGGATTTGAGCTCGTACTCGCCCGGGCTCACCTTGGTCTCCGCATTGGACACCCGGCAGAAAGCCTTGAAGAGCCATTTGTATTCGATCAGGCCCGCTTCCTTCAGCGTGTCGGCCAATTCGTCAATATCCGCGTGGGTGACGCGCTTTGTGCCGGTCTTGACGCCGTTTTCGTCCAGGGTATCCACCGTCTCAGACTCGAACATGCTCATCGGCAGGGTGACGTTGGCGGCGAACTCCCGCTTGTTGAGGGCCAGCATATCGCTGGAGGCCATCCAGGCCAGGCAGGCCAGAATGATGCTCACACAGAAGATAAACACAAAATACATCAGGCCGCCCAGGCAGCCGGACTTATACTCATGGCTCTGGCGGACCGGACGGTAGTCCCGCTCCGATTCCTCATCGCCGGTATAGTTAAAGGCCTCATCCCCGGTCTCATCGATCAGCAGCTTGTCCACCGCTTTTTTGACCGAGACCTTCTCCCAGCGGCTCTCCTCCAGGCGATCATCGCCCTCGGAGGCGGCGGAACGGGCCGCGCGTTTGGCGCGGTTTTCCTTCTGCTGCTGTTCGTGGCGTTCAAATACTTCGTCGATCTCGTCGTGTTTGTCTGACATGGAATCCTCCTTGGCAAAGGCGCTTTACTCAAGCGCCGGTAACCGCTTTCCGACAAGCGGCATAGGATGGCATGAGCGGTCGGGTCAGACCGTCTCCCCTTCCGAAACAGCGGCCGCTTTCCGCGCGGCGGCTGCCGAGTCTCATCTCTCTCAGCGCGGAGAAAGGGACAGCATTATGTTCTGCAACGGCTGCAACAACAATAACGGCCTCTGGCTCATCATCCTCATCATCATTCTCTTCAGTTGCGGCAACAACTTCGGTGGCTGCGGCTGTGGCTGCGACAACAACAACGGCTGCGGCTGTGGCTGCAACTGAAAAGCAAACAGCAATCTCCGGGCCCTTCGGGGCCCACTTTTTATTTCTTTTACTCGTTTATGGCATCCAGCAGGATGGAATAGATCTCCCGGTTTTTCTCGTCCACGTCCCGCTCCTTCCCGTCCTTGAGGAAGGGAATGCGTGTCCAGCCGTAGTGCTCGGCGGCCATCTCGGCGGTGTGGAGGCAGCGGGAGAGATAGTCCTTGTCTTTCTCGTGGATATCGGCGCTGGTGTGGGTCTTCTGCTGGCGGCGGCGCATCCGGGCCAGAGAGGTCTCCAGATCCACGTCCAGATAGATCACCAGATCCGGCTTCGGCAGGCCCAGCTTTTCGTATTCCAGATCCTGCAGCCAATCAAAAAAGGCGGGCAGTTGGTCGTCCGGGAGCTTGGAGCCCTGGTGCACCGCGTTGGAGGTGGTGTAGCGGTCGGAGAGGATGATCCCTCCCTTCTCGTAGAGCTCCCCCCAGTCGGTGCGATAGGAGGCGTAGCGGTCCACCGCATAGAAGGTGGAGGCGGCGTAGGCGTTTACATCCCCCGGGTTCTCCCCGAACTGGCCGGAGAGATACATCCGGATCAGGGCGCTGCTCTCCTTATCGTAGCGGGGAAAAACAATATGATTATACGCAATTCCATCGTTTTCCATTCGCGCGCAGAGGCGGCGGTACTGGGCGGATTTGCCGCTGCCGTCGATGCCCTCCAGCACGATCAGTTTTCCGTGTGGCATTCTCTTTTATCTCCGTTCATACTATTATCTGATTAAATACTTTAATCAGATAAGCCACGGTTCCCGTGGCATTTTCAGCGCGAAGGCGCTGAAAATCCGTCTACAGTGTATAAGTTCGGCTTAGCGAAATCGGAGATTTCGAGCCTCACTTATCATGCAGAACCTCTACGCGCCTTACGGCGCTATAAAAACCTTTAAGGGATTAAAGGTTTTTATGAGGTTCTAGTATCAAATCTGGCTGAATACCTCGCCGATCTTCTCGTGGATCACCAGATCGGCATAGCTGTCATAGGGCGTCTGGCTCAGGTTCACCAAGGCCAGCTTATTTCCCCGGTAATAGTTGATGAGGCCCGCCGCCGGGTAGACATTCAAACTCGTGCCGCCAATGATCAGCACCTCGGCGCTGCGGATATAATGGACCGCCTCGGACATGATGTCCTGATCCAGCGGTTCCTCATAGAGGACGATGTCCGGCCGGATGATCCCGCCGCAGCGGCAGCGGGGCAGGCCCGTGCCGTGGTTCATCTTCTCCGCCGGGAAGGGCCGACGGCAGCGGGAGCAGTAGGCCCGCAGAATGCTGCCATGCAGCTCCAGCACCTTCTTGCTTCCGGCCGCCTGGTGGAGCCCGTCGATGTTCTGGGTGATCACCGCCCGGAGCTTTCCTTCCTGTTCCAGCTCGGCCAGGCGCTTATGGGCCCGGTTGGGCTGCACGCCGTCGATCACCAGTTTCTCCCGGTGGAAGCGGTAATACTCCTCGGGATTGCGCTCAAAAAAGCTGTGGGACAGGATCGTCTCGGGCGGATACTTCCATTTCTGGTTGTACAGGCCGTCCACACTGCGAAAGTCGGGGATGCCGCTCTCGGTGCTGACGCCGGCCCCGCCGAAGAAAACCACGTTATCGCTCTCGTCGATCCATTTCTTCAGGGTTTGAATGTTCTCATTCATACTCCCCGCCCCTTTCCGGCCATAGATGGGAATATTATACACGCCCGGCCGACAAATGGCAAGCCGGCAAGCATTAAGCTTTCTTAAACGTCGACAAGCCGCCCCTGCAGAGCGGCTTGTCGAGCGCTTGTTATTGCTTTTTACTCCGCGAGGATGGCCTCGTATACCTTGCCGTACTGCTCCAGGGTGAGCTCGTTCTCCCGGCGGGTGATGAATTGGTACGTCTCGTCCCCGCAGCCCAGGCTCATGGCCACGGTATAGTGCATGCAGGCGCGGATCGCCGCCATGGCAAACTCCGCCGCCGCGCGCACATAGACCATTGCCTCGCCGTCAGCCGAGGCCTTCAGCTCCGCCAGCAGATCCAGGCACTGGGTCATCATGTTCACGATCTCATTGGCGATGGCCGCCGCGGGCTGATGTGCCGCCTCGATCTTGCGGGGATCGCCCTCGCTGATGGCCCGGCGCAGCGGGCCGCGGCACTTCACATCCTCGTCGATCAGGTTCACCATATACGTGCGCAGGATCTCGCTGTTGCGCACCAGCCAGGCAAGGCGCTCGTCCTCCGCTTTATCCTTGGCGCACAGGGCTGCCGCCCGATACAGATAGGCCGCCGCCACTGCCGCGGTCATGGCCGCGCCGCTGCCCACCGCCGTCCGACTCTCCGGATCGGCCAGGGATTTCGTAAAGTCCTCCGCGTCCTTGCGGCGGAAGATCTCAATGCTCAATTTCTCTGCCATGGTTTTGCCTCCTCAGTCTCGGTTGAATTCCCGCAGCTCCAGGCCCTCGTTTTTCTGCAGCGCCCAGTTGATGCACCAGGACGAGGTGAAGAGCAGCAGATTGTTGCCCTTGAAGTCCTGTACCCATTTGGTGTCGCTGGTGAGGTTCAGATCGGGAATGCGGATATCCTCGTTCTCCACCCAGCGCACCAGCTCGTAGGGCAGGGCGCGGCGGCGGATATCCACGCCGTATTCGGTCTTGAGCCGGTATTCCAGCACCTCAAACTGCAACACGCCCACAACGCCCACGATGACCTCCTCCACGCCGGTGTTCGGCTCATGGAAGATCTGGATGGCGCCCTCCTGGGCGATCTGCTGGATGCCCTTTTCAAACTGCTTGCGCTTCATGGTGTCCACACGCTCCACCCCGGCGAAATGCTCCGGCGCGAAGGTGGGGATGCCCTCAAAGCAGATGTTCTTCCCCTTTTCGCAGATCGTGTCGCCGATGGAGAAGATGCCCGGGTCAAAGACGCCGATGATATCCCCGGCGTAGGCCTCGTCGATGATGGCGCGGTCCTGGGCCATGAGCTGCTGGGGCTGGGCCAGGCGCAGGGCCTTGCCCGCCTGCACATGGAAATACTCCTTGTCCCGCTCGAACTTGCCCGAGCAGATACGCATAAAAGCGATGCGGTCCCGGTGGGCCTTGTTCATGTTGGCCTGGATCTTAAAGACGAAGGCCGAGAAGCCCGGGTCAAAGGGATCGATGATATCCTCCCCGGAGATGCGGGGCAGCGGCGGCATGGTCATGCGCAGGAAACTCTCCAGGAAGGGCTCTACGCCGAAGTTATTGAGGGCCGAGCCGAAGAACACCGGGCTCAGGCGGCCGCGGCGCACCTGCTCGATATCGAAGTCAAAGCCCGCGCCGTCCAGCAGTTCGATATCGTCCGCGAGGCTCTGGCGCAGGCGGGAGCCGATCAGCTCGTCCAGCTTTTCTGTCTCGTCCAGGCGGCACTCGATAGCACGGATCTTGTTCTGGCCCCGGTGAAACTCGTTAAAGGCCAGGATCTCCTGCTTCTCCCGATCGTAGACGCCCTTGAACTCACGGCCGCAGCCGATGGGCCAGTTCATGGGATAGGTGCCGATGCCGAATTCCTTCTCCAGCTCCTCCATCAGCTCATAAGGGCTGCGGGCCTCCCGGTCCAGCTTGTTGATGAAGGTGAAGATGGGGATGTGCCGCATGGCGCAGATTTTGAAGAGCTTGCGGGTCTGGGGCTCGATGCCCTTGGCCGCGTCGATCACCATGACGGCCGAGTCCGCCGCCATCAGCGTACGGTAGGTGTCCTCGGAGAAGTCCTGGTGGCCCGGGGTATCCAGGATGTTGATGCAGTAGCCCTCATACTCAAACTGCATGACGGAGGAGGTGATGGAGATGCCGCGCTGCTTCTCCAGCTCCATCCAGTCCGACACCGCGTGGCGGGCCGTGGCCTTGCCCTTGACGGAGCCGGCCAGCTGGATCGCTCCGCCGTAGAGCAGCAGTTTTTCCGTGAGGGTGGTTTTACCGGCGTCCGGGTGCGAAATGATCGCAAAGGTCCGGCGCCGTTCGATTTCCTTTTTCAGTTCAGACATAATAATCTCCTTCTTCAGATAATTGCTTCGCTGTGCAATCGTCTGTCAAGGGGGAGTCAGGAGTTTTCTTTTCATCTTCTATTCCCTTGTTCAAAAATTAGCATCTTACTTTACCATAGGATGTACGCAAAAGTAAAGAGGATGCGTAAATTTTCACGCATCCTCTCTTAAAAGATAACATCCAGATCCGCCGGGCCCTTGATGCCCTTGACCTGTCCCCGGTCGGTGAACTGCCAGATCTCATAGTGGCGATTGAAGGAGGGCAGCTGATTGCGCGCCGAGGCGGAGTAGTTGGCGAGCCAGACCGTGCGATCCCCCACCACGTCAAAATAGAGGGCGGTGTTAAAAAAGCTGTGCCCGGAATAGATACCGGCCTCATAGCCTCCGTCCTCGATCACGCGGCAGAAGGAGGAGACGACCCGGGTGCGCAGCGCCTGCCCGAGCAGATCGGCCCGACCCTTGGGATATTCGCCCGACTCCTCCACGTCGATGAACACCGGCAGCTGCAGCGTCTGTCCGTCCAGCCAGCGGAGCACCGCCCGGGCCTCCCGGGCCGCCTCAGCCTCGGTGCCGGCGGTGGAGTAAAAATACACGCCCAGATTCAAGCCCGCTTCCCGGGCGTTGTGCAGAAACTGCCCGTGCCGGGTGTCGGTATAGATCCGCCCGTAGGTCCAGCCGCGGCCGCCCAGGCGGATGATGGCAAAGTCGATCCCCTGCTCTTTGACGGCCGTCCAGTCCACATCCTCGTTATAATAGGACACGTCCACGCCCAGAGCCCTGGCCCGGCGCCCGTCCGGCAAAAAATAATGGAGCCGACCGTCGATGCGCTGCAGGCCATAGGCAAGGCCGCCGTCCTGGTTTACATAATATAAATCGCTCCCGTTCTGCTGCCAGCCGTAGGCGTCCGCCGAGAGACGCAGCGGCTCCGGCGTCACCGCCGGAAAAATCCGCAGGCGGATCTCCTCCGCTTCCGGCGCTTCCTCCGCCGGGGCGGTCACAAGGTGTCCCAGACGCGGCTGCAGGATCAGCGCCGCCAGCAGCAGGCTCAGCAGCACGACCAGGATCAGCAGCGGCCGATCCCAGCGCGGATCCAGCATCCAGGCGGGAAGGCTAAGTTTTTCGCGTTTCTCTGTCTTCATGGGAAGGCTCTCGTCTTTCCGGATAAGATATCGTTAGCATAACGCCGGGGGCTGGAAAAAGCAATCGCTCCGGCGGAATTTAAGAATTGACAAGCGGGTACTCGTAGAGCGCCACCCGGATCGCACCCGTATCCGGGTACCAGACCTCCCGCTCCTCCACGAAGTGAAAGCCCGTGCTTCGGTACAGCTTCTCCGCCGGGAGATTTCCGGTCACCACGTCGAGATGGACGGCCTTTGCCCCCATGCGCCTGGCCCGCTCCAGCAGGAAGGACAGCATGGCCTGCGCCAGGCCGCTTCCGCGAAAATCGGGGTGCACCGCCAGCAGATGCAGCACATGGATCGGCTCTTCCCGGATTTCCCAGGCTACGTCCCGATAGATCGGGTCGTCCCGTCCCACGATCACCATGGCCGCGGCGAGGCGCTCTTCCGCCCGGGCGCAGAACATCTCCCCGGCCCGGATATGCACATCCAGATCCTCATCGGCGGGATAGATCCCATAATGCCAGCCCGGGCCGTAGTCCTCTCCTTCCAGGCGTCGGCAGAGCTCCTCATAGAAGCGGTGTATCTGTTCTCTCTGGCTCTCTTTCACTGCTGTGATGCTATACGCCATGCTTCTCTCTCCCCTTTTTAGTGAGTGTATCAGCTTTCCGCCCGCCATGCAAGCAGCTTTTTTGCACTTGTACGCCGGAGCGGATTGTGTTACAATCGAGCGCATGATGACTGATTTTGAAACCCGATTTCTTCGCGCGCGGCGAGAGCTGATCCGCGCCGATTTTCACACTCTGAACGACAGGCAGCAGGAGGCGGTGCTGGCCACGGAGGGGCCGCTGCTGATACTGGCCGGTGCCGGAAGCGGCAAGACCACCGTATTGATTCACCGTATCGCCAATCTGCTCCAATACGGCTGCGCCTCGGACAGCGAGGAACTGCCGCCCCAGGTCGACGAGGCCATGCTCCGGGAACTGGAGCAAAACGGTCCGGAGGCCCGGCGTTTGGCCGCCCTCCATCCGGTGGAGCCCTGGCGCATCCTCGCCATCACCTTCACCAACAAGGCCGCCGGCGAGCTCAAGGACCGCCTGGAGCGGATGCTGGGTGAGGAGGCACGGGACATCTGGGCCCTCACCTTTCACTCCGCCTGCGTGCGCATTCTGCGCCGGGACGCGGAAAAGCTGGGCTTCAGCGACTCTTTCACGATCTATGACACGGCGGACAGCCAGGCCCTCGTCAAGCGAATCCTGAAGGACATGAACCTGGACGACAAGACCTATCCCCCGCGCACGGTGCTGGGGGAGATCAGCCGTGCCAAGGATCAGCAGCTCAGCCCCGAGGCCTATCAGCGGCAGGCGGCCGCCTCCAGTGACTTCCGTCTGGCCAAGATCGGGCAGATCTATGCCGAGTACATGCGCCGGATGTTCGCCGCCAACGCCATGGATTTTGACGATCTGATCTACTTTACCGTCAAACTCCTGCAGGAACACGAGGACGCCCGGGATTACTGGCAGCGCCGCTTCCGCTACGTGCTCATCGACGAATACCAGGACACCAACCACCTGCAATACCTGCTGGCTTCCACACTGGCCGGGTATTGGGGCAACATCTGCGTGGTGGGCGACGACGACCAGAGCATCTATAAGTTCCGCGGCGCCACCATCGAGAACATCCTCTCCTTTGAGGAGCAGTATCCCGGCTGCCGCACCATCCGTCTGGAGCAAAACTACCGCAGCACCTCCCACATTCTGGACGCGGCCAACGCCGTCATCCGCAACAACCTGGGCCGCAAGGGCAAGGAGCTCTGGACCGACCAGGGCAGTGGGAACAAGATCCAGCAATATACCGCCGACAATGAGAACGAGGAGGCCCAGTATGTGGCCTCTCACGTGCTGGCCGCGTTCAGCCAGGGTGTCAACTGGCGGGAAAATGCCGTGCTCTACCGCATGAACGCCCAGTCCAGCCAGCTGGAATTTGCCTTCAAGCGCAACGGCATTCCCTATCGGATCGTCGGCGGCACCCGCTTTTTCGACCACGCCGAGATCAAGGACATGCTGGCCTATCTGAATGTGATCGCCTCCCCCTCCGACGACCTGCGTCTCAGCCGCATCATCAATGTCCCGCCCCGGGGCATCGGCGAGCGGAGCGTGGAGGCCGCCCGGCAGCTGGCGGCGGAAAATCGGACCAGTCTCTTTGAGATCATCCGCGAGGCGGATCAATACCCCGAGCTCAGCCGCCCGGCCATCAAGATGCGGCAGTTTGCCATGCTGATCCGGGATCTGCGCGCCTTTGCGGAAAACAATACGCCCGACGCGCTGTATGACGAGGTACTGGAAAAGACCGGCTATCTCCGCCTTTTGGAGGAGAGCGACGACAGCAAGGACGAGACCCGGGCCGAGAACGTCAGGGAGCTCAAGAGCAGTATACTCGGCTACATGCAGGATTCCGGGGACGACACGCTGGACGGCTATCTGGCCAATGTGGCTCTCTACACAGATCTGGACAACTACGACAAGGACACCGACGCCGTGGTGATGATGACCATGCACAGCGCCAAGGGTCTGGAGTTCTCCAACGTGTATCTTGTCGGCATGGAGGAGGGCATCTTCCCCGGCATGCGCGCCATCGGGGAACCGGGCGAGATGGAGGAGGAGCGGCGCCTCTGCTATGTGGCCATCACCCGGGCCAAGCGCCAGCTCTATCTGCTCTGTGCCCGACAGCGCATGCTCTTCGGCCGCACCACCGCCAACCGGTCCTCCCGCTTTATCGACGAGATTCCCGAAGAGCACATCGAAAAACACATTCCCAAGGGCTACGCCCACCGGGACCGGAATCCGAATCTGATGTATTCCCATCCCCGGCAGGAGACAAAAGCCCATGCCATTCCCGCGCCCCACGCGGCACCGAAAGCCGCCGCGCCCAACTTTGCCCTGGGCGACGCGATCAGCCACAAGGCCTTCGGCCCCGGTGTGATCACCAAGATGGTCCCCATGGGCGGGGACTTCCTGATCGAGATCAACTTTGAGAAAACAGGCCCGAAGAAGCTCATGCTGCGGGCCGCCGCACTGCAGATGACCAAGCGATAACATGAACCGGAAATACATTGGGGGCCGCCTGGCCCTCTGGGGCACCGCCTTTCTCTGGGGTACCTCTTTTGTCATCGTCAAAAATACCCTCGACAGCATCGGGGTTCTCTGGATCCTGGCGCTGCGCTTTCTCGGGGCCGCCCTTCTTCTCGCCCTGGCGGCGGGGAAAAAGCTCTCCACCCTGGACCGGCGCAGCTTCATCGGCAGCGTTCTGATGGGTCTCTCCCTGGCCGCGGCCTACATCTTCCAGACCTACGGTCTCGCCCATACCACGCCAGGGAAAAACGCCTTCCTCACGGCCGTCTACTGCGTGCTGGTGCCTTTTCTGGCCTGGCTGGTCTATAAGCGCCGTCCCAAGGCCGTCCACGTGCTTGCCGCCGTGCTGTGCCTCATTGGCATCGGCTTTGTCTCCCTGGACAGCCTGGACAGCGGCTTTAACATTGGGGATCTGCTGACCCTGATCTGCGGCTTTTTTTATGCGATGCAGATCATCATCATGGAGCACTACGTGGGCAACGGGCAGGGTAACGCCGTCTCCATCTCCGCCGTGCAGTTTGGCACTTCCGCCCTCGTGTGTCTCGCGGGCGCGCTGCTGTTTGAGTCCTTCCCGGTCGGGCTCTCCCTCTCCGCCTGGCTGAACATCGCCTATCTCAGCGCCGTGGTCACGGGTCTGTGCTTTTTTCTGCAGGCGGTCGGCCTGGAGCACACGCCCTCGGCTACCGCTTCGGTCATTCTGGTGTTTGAATCGGTGTTCGGAGTGCTGACCTCCCTGCTCTTTTACGGGGAGAGAATGACGGTGAAGCTGGCCGTCGGCTTTGTATTGATTTTCCTCTCGGTCCTGCTCTCGGAAGCCGGAGAGGAATGGCTGAACAAGCGAAAAACATCGCATACATGATAAGAAAAGCGCCTCGGTTCACATCCGAAGCGCTTCTCTTATTGATATTCAGAACAATCCGCCCAGCCAGTTGGCCAGAGGGAAATACAGGATCGGCAGGAAGATGGCCGGAAGCATGTTGGAGACCTTGATGCGCTCCTTGCCCAGTTCCAGCATGTTGATGGCCATGCCGATGAGGATCACACCGCCCACGGCGCTCATCTCGGTCACCACCTGATTGCTGAGCGCCGGACCGATCCAGCCGGCCAACAGCGTCAGCCCGCCCTGGAAAAGCAGGATAAAGGCCGCCGAGCAGGTCACGCCCAGGCCCATCGCCGCGCCGAAAGCCATGGAGGAGACGAAGTCCAGCGTACTCTTGGCGTAGATGATGCTGTAATTGTGGTTGATGCCCGCCTCCAGCGAGCCCACAATGGTCATGGAACCGATGCAGAAGAGGATGCAGGCGGAGACAAAGCCCTCGGTAAAGCGGTTCTCCCCCACCTTTCCCCGGAAGAGCTTGTCCTTGATGAAATCCCCGGCGTGCTCAATGCCGTCGTCGATGCGCAGCGCCTCACCCAGGGCCGCGCCGATCACCATGCAGACAATGACGCAGAGAACGTTCCCCGTGCCGATGGCGCTGGAGACGCCGATCAGCGCCGTGCAGAGGCCGAGAGCCTTCATCAGCGCATGCTGCAGGCTCTCCTTCAGGCGATTGCGCAGGAGGATGCCCAGAAGGCTGCCGGCGATGACCGTCGCCATATTCACGAATACCGCAATCATTCTGAGATGATCCCTCCCAGCAGCGCTTTGAGATACAAAATCGCCTGTCGGTAGCCCTCAAAGCCCAGCCCCATATAAGTCTTGACGCAGGCCATGCCGGCATAGGAGATCTGCCGGAAGCTCTCCCGGCTGCTCACATCGGAGAGATGCACCTCCACCGCGGGCAGCGCCACCGCTTTGAGCGCGTCCAGGATGGCCACACTGGTGTGGGTATAGGCGGCGGGATTGATGACGATGCCGTCAAAGACGCCGTAGGCTTCCTGGATCCGATCGACGATGTTCCCCTCGTGGTTGGACTGGAAGAGTTCGACCTCGATGCCCTCCTGTTGACAGGTCTCCCAGATAAAGTTCTCCAGCGCTTTGAAGCTCTGCCTGCCGTAGATGGCCGGTTCGCGCAGGCCCAGCAGATTCAGATTCGGTCCGTTGATGACCAGCAGTTTCATCCCAGCACCTCCAAAATGGCCTTTACCGTCGCCTCAAGGCTGCCGTTATTGTCGATCACCACATCGGCAAAGCGCTCGTAGCAGGGGCGGCGTTTTTCATACAGTTCGTGCAGATCGCTGCGCAGAGAGATGGGGCGCCCCTCCTTGGGCAGACGGTCGATCTCCCGCTGCAGCCAGACGATCACACCGTTTTGGTGCAGCGGCTCGTAGTTCTCCTCCCGGGTAACGCAGCCGCCCCCGGTGGAGAGGATCAAGCCGGAGCGCTTTCCCAGTTCCCGCAGAACCGCGCTCTCCCGCTTCCGGAAGCCTTCTTCACCCTCCGCGGCAAAGATCGCCGGAATGGGCTGTCCGGCCTCCGCCTCGATGAGGGCGTCAGCCTCCTGTACCTCCCGGCCGAGCGCTGCGCCCAGCGCTTTGGCCACAGTGCTCTTGCCGCAGCCGGGCATCCCCACCAGGATCAGGTTCAGCATATCCCGACGCATACGTGCTTCCACCCGGTCGATGGCCGCGTCCTCAATGGGCGTACCCGTAAAGAGTTCGGCCGCCCGCTTGGCCTGGGCCACCAGCATATACAGCCCGCCCGCGCAGGGAATTCCCAAACGTTCCGCCTGCAGAAGCAGTTTAGTGCGATAGGGGTTATAGACCACGTCCAGCACCGCTTCGCAGGCCGGGAAAAGCCGCAAATCCGCCGCCGCCTCGCCGTTATGGGGAAACATGCCCAGCGGCGTGGTGTTCACGATCAGCTGCGCATCGGCATGCCGGTGGAGATTCCCGTAGTTGTCCTCCCCCTGCCGGGAGATGACCGTAACGCTCGCCGCGCCCAGCTCTTCCAGCACGGCGCAGGCCATAACCGAGGCCCCGCCGCTGCCGAAGACCAGGCACTTGCGTCCGGCGACCGCAATGCCGTTTGTTTCGATCAGTTTCTCAAAGCCGTAGGCGTCGGTGTTGTCCCCGAAGAGCGTCCCGTCCGGACGGCGGACCAGGGTATTCACCGCGCCGATCCGCCTGGCCCGGGGCGAGAGCTCGTCGCAGAGCGGCAAAACCGTTTTCTTATAGGGGATGGTCACGTTCAGACCGCTCCAATTCCCCTGCCTGACAAAGCTCTCCAGCGCCTCCGGCTCCCGCTCGAACAGCTCATAGCTGTAATCGGCAAAGAGGCCGTGGATCTGGGGGGAATAGCTGTGGCCCAGTTTCCGGCCCAGCAGTCCGCATTTCATCTATATCACCTCGCTGTAGCTTCCAAGATAGGAGAAAGAATCGCAGAGGCTCGGCAGTTCCGCCATGAGCTGCCTGAACTCCGGGGAATAGACCGAGGTCTCCAGATCGAAATAGAACATGAACTCGAAGTT
>CACYOR010000004.1 GCA_902775985.1 Oscillospiraceae bacterium | reverse complement strand
CATGCGCCTCGCCTCCCCTTGCTCCTATTCTAACACAACAAAGTACCCATAGAAAGTGCTTTCGCACTCCCTATGGGTACTTTGTCTACAGGCTGAAACTCCCATCCTCTCGGATGGGAGTTTTTGTGTTTTATACGAGCCCGTATGGCCAGCCGACCAGGCCGCCGATGTCGTAGACGGTCTCATAGCCGAAGTCCGCCAGCCTGTGGGCGGCGATGTTGCTGCGATAGCCGGAGCGACAGTAGACCAGCACCGGCGTGGTCCGACTGGGGATCGCGTCCATCGCGGTCTCATCGGTCAGCTCATCCACCGGGAGCAGCACCGCGTCCACCGCGTGGCCGGTGATATACTCCTCTTCCTCCCGCACGTCCAGCAGCACCTTGTCCGGCAGGGTATCCAGCAGTTCCTTGGCTTCGGCAAAGCTAATCCGTTTGATCATGGCTCATTCTCCCTGCACAGTTCTTTTTCGAGGATGTCGGCAAAAGCCTCCAGCCCCTCCTGATCTTCCCGGGTAAAGCGGTTCAAAAGCGGGCTGTCAATGTCCAGCACGCCGAACACCGTGCCGTCCGGGCGGCGAAGAGGCACAACGATCTCGGAATTGGAGGCCGAATCGCAGGCAATATGTCCCGGGAACAGGTGTACATCCGGCACTAACTGTGTTTTGTTTTCCGCGGCCGCCGTGCCGCAGACACCCCGGCCCCAGGGGATCTCGATGCAGGCGGGCTTGCCCTGGAAGGGGCCCAGCACCAGGGTATCGCCCTCGCGCAGATAGAAGCCGGCCCAGTTGATCCCCTCCAGGCTCTCCCACAGCAGCGCCGCGGCGTTGGCCAGATTGGCGGTGGGATGGGGCACACCGGCGATCAGGGCGGAAAGGCGTTCGTTCAGCAGTGAATAATCGATCATATATCTTTACCTCCTGTTGAACCGTACCGTATGGCTTGGATTCTTTTTATAAGCAAACGTCAAACAGGGCAAGCGATCGCTTGCCCTGTCCGCCGTTTACCGGAGCCATATATTGTCAGCAAAGAGCAGAAACAGCAGAAACACCAGAGCAAACACAGCGAAGACCAGCAGGCTCGCCTTGATAGCACCCCAGACATAGGCTCGCCGATCCTCCCGGCTCAACGCCTCCTGTTTGTCAGGGTCGCCCGCATTGGGGTTTTCCCCGCGGCCAGGCTTGTACCAGGGCATCCCCTCTACGTTCATCTCTGCGATGGTCCGACCATCATCCTCAAAAGGCCGCTTTTTCGCCATCAGCTTTTTCCTTTTTCATCCGCCTTGACGCGAGCCATTTCCTCGTTGGCCCTCGCTGTCTCCTCCTCATCGTTAAACAGATGGCAGGCACAGAAATGGCCGGATTCGACTTCCTTCCACTGGGGATTGGCATATTTGCAAATCTCCATGCACTTTTCACAGCGGGTGTGGAATTTGCAGCCCTTGGGCGGATTGGCCGGGCTGGGGATGCTGCCCTGCAGAACGATGCGGTTCATCTTGGCGTTGGGGTCGGGTACCGGGATCGCCGAGAACAGGGCCTCTGTGTAGGGATGCAGCGGGTTGGAGAAGATATCCTCCGTACTGCCATACTCCACCAGATTGCCCAGGTACATAACGCCGACCGAGTCGGAGATATGCTCCACCACGCTCAGATCATGGGAAATAAACAGGTAGGTCAGCTTAAAGCTCTCCTGCAGTTCACGCAGGAGGTTGATGATCTGCGCCTGGATGGAAACGTCCAGCGCGGAAACCGGTTCGTCACAGACCACGAACTCAGGGTTCAACGCCAGGGCACGGGCAATGCAGATACGCTGGCGCTGGCCGCCGGAGAACTCATGGGGATAACGGTCTTTATGGAAGGGCTGCAGACCGCACTCGTCCATGATTTTGTCGATATAATCGTCAAATTCCGCTTTAGGAACCAGGTTGTGCTCACGCACGGCCTCGCCGATAATCTCGCCCACAGGCAGACGCGGCGAAAGGCTGGAGAAAGGATCCTGGAAGATGATCTGCATTTTGGTGCGCAGCTCCCGCATCTCCTTAGCGGAGAGATCGTAGACCTCTTTCCCATTGAAGAGCACCTGACCGCCGGTTTTCTCGCCGGCCAAACGCAGAATCGCGCGCCCGGTCGTAGTCTTGCCGCAGCCGGATTCGCCCACCAAACCCATGGTGGTTCCGCGCTTGAGGTTGAAGGTGACGCCGTCCACAGCCTTGACATGGCCGACCGTGCGGCCCAGCATACCGCCTTTGATGGGGAAATACTTTTTCAGTGTATTGACCTGCAGAATGTACTGCGGATCATACTCCACGGGGGTGAATTCGTTGCGGATAACTTCAGCCATGTTCATTCACCCTCCTTTTTATCGTAGTAGCGGTAGCAGCTGACCTTGTGGGTCTCGCTGAGGCTGATCATCTCCGGATAGCCGCCTTCACAGCCTTCTACACACATCTCGCAGCGATCTTTGAAGTAGCAGTAGTTGGGCATATTGATCGGGTTCGGCACTTTGCCGGGGATGGAGTACAGCTTGTCGATCTTTTTGCCGACAACCGGCTTGGAGGCCATCAACCCGATGGTATAGGGATGGGCAGGATGATAGAAGATCTCCTCTGCCGTTCCTTTTTCCACCACACGCCCCGCATACATAACCACAACATAATCGGCCATCTCGGCGATCACGCCCAAGTCATGGGTGATGAACATGATGGAAGAATTGATGCGGTCTTTCAGCTGGCGCAGCAGGTCCAGGATCTGGGCCTGAATGGTGACGTCCAGCGCCGTGGTGGGCTCGTCCGCTATGATGACTTTGGGGTTGCAGGCCAGCGCCATGGCGATGACCACACGCTGACGCATGCCGCCGGAGAGCTCATGAGGAAACATCTGGTAGACGCCCTCGGAGTTGGCAATGCCGACCATCTTCAGCAGTTCGATGGTGCGCTTCTTAATGTCCTCTTCGCTCTTTCCTTCGCCGTCGTGCAGAGCGATGACCTCGTTGATTTGATCGCCGATACGGAAGACCGGGTTCAGGGCCGTCATGGGCTCCTGGAAAATCATAGAGACATAGTTGCCGCGAAGCTTCTGCAGCACTTCGTCCGGCGCCTTGGTCACGTCATAGGCTTTATTGCCCAGATTCAGGCGAATCTCGCCCTCCACGACCTGGCCCTGGGGGCGCTGAAGAAGCTGCATCAGCGAAAGACTGGTGACGGATTTGCCGCAGCCCGACTCCCCCACCACACCAACGGTCTTGCCAATGGGGACCTCGAAGCTCACGCCGTCCACGGCCTTGACGGTTCCGGCGTCGGTGAAGAAATAGGTATGCAGGTTATCAAATTCTACGGAGTTATTACTGTCGTGCATCTGCACCAAATACTCCGATTCGGGCACGTTTTTGCGTTTGCGCTTTTTCTCGTATCCGTTGGTGATCTTCCGGTTCTCCCGTGAGATCCGGCGGGATTCTCTGGCGGAGAGGTAGCCTTCTGCTTTCTTTTTAGCCATGATCTCGCCCTCCTTAACGCTTCATCTTCGGGTCAAAGGCATCCCGCAGGCCGTCGCCGACCAGGTTGAACGCAAGAACGGTCAGCAGCAGCAGCGTGCCGGCAGGGATCCAGATGAACCAGTAGGTAGTCAACACGAAGGTATTGTTGACATCGTTGATGATATTGCCCCAGGACGCAAAGGGGAACTTGACGCCCAGGCCCAGGAAGGACAGGGTGGACTCCGTGATGATGGTGCCGCCGATGCCCATGGAGACAGAGACGATGATCTGAGGAATGACGTTAGGGATCAGGTGCTTAAAGATCCGACGGGATACGGAGATACCGCAAGCCTCGGTGGCGGTCATGAACTCCTGCTCTCGCAGGGAGAGGATCTGGCCGCGGATCAGGCGGGCCATTCCGGGCCAGCCCAGGAACCCAAGAATCAGCATCAGATAGATCATTCGAATCTGGGGATCGACGCTCATGGCATCCATGGCCGCGCCGAGAATGATGATGATAGGCATAGACGGGATGCAGTAGAAGATATCGACGATACGCATGATCAGGTTGTCAACCCATTTGCCGAAATAGCCGGCCAGACCCCCCATGATGATGCCGAGAACCGTGGAGATGATCTCCACGATAAAACCAATGACCAAAGAGACGCGGCCGCCATACATCAGGCGGGTCAGCATGTCCATGCCGTTGCGGTCTGTGCCCAGCCAGTGGGTACGGCTCGGGGAAGCGTAGGTATCATAAACGCGGGTCGCGGTCTCCTGGAGTACGCTCCAGTTTTTCACATCGGCCCGATAGCGGATCGTATACTCATGGGCCTCGCCGTTGGGGTCGGTGAACATGAACTCCTCGCCGCCGTCCTCGAGGGTGGCGACCAGCTCCTCCTTAAAGGCGCGGGAAAGGAAGATGTCCGGCAGGATGGGCTGCACCACATAGCGGCTGATGAAAGCCAGCTCCGCACCGTCGGCAAAAATGCCGCCGTCCTCGTCAATGGTGTAGCTCTTGCCGCCCACCTCAAAGCTGTCTTCGCCGTTGGTATAGGCCTTCAGGATGCCGTACTGCACCTCATAGGGCAGCGTCTGTCCCTCCACGCTGGAGGAGACCACATCCTTATACGCAATGCCGAGAGTTGTCCCGTCGGCCGTTGCGACACGGTAGAAATCCTCGCCCTCCTGGATAAGCTGATATTCCGTTCCGCGATAACTGAAGCTGTCACTGCCCTTCTGCGTGGCAAGTACGACCTGAGCCTGGATCACAGTGTCCAGCTTTTGTCCCTCGGCCGAGGCAAAGCGGAAATCCACATTTCTGACCACGCCGGCGTATTCCTTGTTCTGATAATCAGTGCGGTAAAACTGCTGATCCTCCTTATAGGGGGTGAGAATGCCGCCCAGGAAGGAGAAAAGGAACATGAAGGCCAGAATAACAAGTCCAGCCACGGCGATGCGGTTGCGGAAAAAACGCTTGGCGACCATGGCGCCGGGAGACAGCACTTTGACGCGGCGATCATCATTCAGGGAATACTGCTGCTCCCCGTCACCCTGGGGGGTGGAGGAGGCGGAGCTGTTTTTGACGGATTCCTTGGTGATTTTCTCCGCGTGGCGGCGGCTCACCGTACCGGGCACATTCTGCATCCGCATAGGAGGCCGGTCGTTGGGCTTGACGTTTTTCATAGAATCACTCATATCCTTAGACCTCCTCTCTTATGCAATGCGGACGCGGGGATCAACCACCGCATACAGGATATCGGAAATCAGGTTTCCGAGCAGAGTCAGAATCGCCAGGAAGGCCAGATAGAACATGGAAAACGGGATATCGCCCGAAACCATGGCGTGATAGGAGGCGTAACCAATACCGGGGATGGAATACAGAGTCTCCGTGATGAGAGCGCCGGAGAACAGGCCGGGCAGGCTGCCGCCCACAATGGTGACCAGGGGAATCAGCGTATTGCGGAAAGCATGGTGGTAGATCACCTTGCGCTCATTGAGGCCTTTGGCGCGGGCCGTACGGATGTAATCGGCGTTAAGCACCTCGAGCATGTTGGTACGGGTGTAACGCATAAGGGAGCCGACGCTGATAACCACCAGCGTTACGATCGGAAGGACCAGATGATCCGCCTTATCCATGAACTTGCCCCAGGCTGTCAATTGCTCATAATTGCGGCCCACCAGACCGAAGAGGTCAAACCAGCCCAGCTTCACACTGAACACCAGCTTCAGCAGGGAGGCAAAGAAGAAGGTGGGCAGGGAGATGCCGGCCAGCGCTACAATGGAAATCACATAGTCAGCGCGGCTGTACTGCCGGGTGGCCGCCACAATACCCAGAGGGATCGCGATAATCAGCTCAAAGAACATGGTGATGAGGCCCATCCAGAAGCTGAGCCAGATCGTCTCATGAAATCTCTGAATAACAGGAACCGTGTAGAACCAGCTGTCACCGAAGTTGCCGCGGAAGAAGTCCCCCAGCCAGCCGATGTAGCCGGGAAGGATGCCCTTATCCATGTTGTACATGGCGGACAGCTGTGCCATCCACTCCTCATAACTCTTGGACCCGGGCTGCTGCGATTTGGCGCGCGCCACCGTTTCGATGTACGAGGTGGGCAGGCAGCGCATCAGCGCATAGATGATGAGCATCACGAAGAAGAAGATGATGACAGCGTATATGAGTCGCTTCAGGATATATTTGTGCAAGACAAAAACCTCCGTTCCTGCGAATATATGGTAAAAAATGGTCGACTTCTAAAATCCATACGGCCGCATAGCAAAAACCAGTTTTCGCTGCTCTTTGCTATACGGCAGTCAGGAATTGCCCCGGGGCCGGGAGGCCCCGGGGCATGAGTTCGTGCGATTGTTTGATCCGATTCAGGCAATCAGTTCAGGACGACATTCTGGACCTCGCTCATCCAGCCATAGAAGGTGGTGATGTCCGGGGTCACGGTGTCCATATTGACGCGCTCGGTGCTGAAGATGATGGCGTTCTGGCGCTGATAGGTGGGAACCTCGACAGCCCAGTCGATGATGATATCCAGGCAAGCCTTGTACATGGCCTTGCGGTAAGCCTGATCGGTGGAAGCGCGGGCATCCAGGATCAGCTGGTTCAGCTCAGGATCGTCGATGGCGTACTCATAGTTGGAGCCGCCGGCGACGTGAGTGTCATCACCAGAGAAGTAGATCTGATACATATCGGGATCAACGGTGGCGCCCCAGGCAGCGGCCCACATGGCCACCTGCTGTGCATCCAGAGCATCCCACAGCTCGGAGGAGTTGGTCAGATCCTTGATGATCAGGTTCATGCCGATGGTGGCCAGCGCGTTCTTGGCCTCGTTGACGATCATGAAGGCGGGGTGGTCGCCGGTGCCGTCAGCGGGAATCCAGAAGGTGTACTCCAGGGAAGCGCCCTCGGGAGCCTCGGTCAGCTTGCCGTCCTCGACGGTGTAGCCGGCAGCCTCGAAGAAGCCCAGAGCGGCCTGCAGAGCGGCCTCATACTTCTGCTCGGCGGTCATATCGGAGGTGTAGATGGGATTGCCGTCCACATCCACGGAGAAGGCCACCGCATAGCCGTCGTCAGCAGGACGGGGAGCAGCCCAGGAGGTGTTGGAAATCGGGTAGTTGATCACGGAAGCGCGATCGCCGTAGTAGGAGTCGATAGCGACGTCACGATACACGGAGAAGACGGTAGCGAAAGCTTTACGCAGCGCCTTGGAGGCGTCGGAAGCAGGCTCGCCGCCCACGTTGGTGACGTTGGCGTTCATGCCGATATAGCCGTAGCCCAGGTTGTCCACGGTGTCGGTGGTGACGACAGCGCCGTCCAGTTCACCGCCGTTGGCAGCCTCGATCGCCGCGATGGTGTCGTTGGAGAAGGAAGGATCGGTGATATCAATGGTGCCGGTGACAACGCCATTGAGCTTGTCATCATCGGTGGTGCACTGCAGGAAGTTCACATACTTGGTCTTGGGAGCGCCCTGGAAGTACAGGTCGTTGGCCTCGTAGTTGATAACGCCGTTCTCAAACTTGATAAACTTATAGGGGCCGGCGCCCATAGGCTGGGTGGTCTTGGCACGGACGGAGCTCAGATCGCCCTTGGGGAAGCCGAAGCTGTTGTTGTCATAGTCGAACAGGGCCTTGTCGCCATAGTAGTGCAGGGGGGCAATGGAGATGCCGAGCTGGTAGATGGCGGTGGCATCGACCTGAGTCAGAACAACGCGCATGTTGTAGTCGTCGATCTTCTGGATACCGGTGATGTTGGGAGCAGACTCGCCGGTCTCAACGCCAACGGTGGAATACTCCTCCAGGCCGGGGAACAGGTCCTCGGTGCTGGAACCGGCATTCTCGGTGGAAATCATGTTGTTGACATCGGCGCCATAGGCCTCGGACAGAGCCGCGGCAAAGGCCTCGATGGTATTGTCCTCAATGCCGAAGCCCCAGTTGGCGGCAGCACCGGCAATATCGCCTTCCTCGTTGTAGCCGGCGGTGACACAGTAATTCACGATCTCTTCGGCCAGAGCGGTGGTGGCGGAGTCATACTTATCCCAGAAAGCGGTCTGCTGCTCTTCAGTCCAGAAGGTAAAGTCCTCGTTGTCCTTACCAGCATTGAAGATCAGATTCAGCAGGGTATCCATGCCGCTGCGATAGGCTTCCATACCCTCGATGGGCTGAGCAAACAAGGTGCTGTTGCCATCATAGGTGGGGTCGCAGAGAACATACATGGAGAAAATGATGTCATCGACCGTCAGAGGCTCACCGTCAGAGAAGACCAGATCGTCACGGAGCTGGAAGTCATAATAGACGGTGCCATCCTCGTTCTCGGTGATGGTCAGATCGGCGGGGCCGTAATAGGTGTAGGGAGTGCCGTTGTACTCAATGGTCTCGCCCTCGATACCCTTCAGGACAATGGCGCCGGTACGGTCGCTGGGCAGAAGGCCGAGCTGGGTCATGGCATAGGCGTCCTGGTCATAGGCAGTCTCAGAGAAGAAGGGAGAGAACTTGCTGTTGAAGGGAGAATAGCCGACAACCAGCGGGGTCTCGGCGTTGGAAGCAGCGGGAGCTTCTTCAGCAGCCTCTTCCTCAGCAGCCTCCTCAGCAGCCTCCTCGGCAGGCTCTTCGGCAGCCTCTTCAGCGGGCTCCTCGGCAGCCTCTTCGGCGGGGGCCTCAGCGGGCTCCTCGGCGGGCTCTTCGGCAGCGGGAGCTTCCGTGGCGGCGGGGGCAGCCTGCTGACCGCAAGCGGCGAACACGCCAACGCACATCAGAACAGCCATGAGAAGAGCAAGCAGTTTCTTTGCGTTTTTCATTTGTTTCCTCCAATACGTATTTTATTAAGCACCTCAAGGTGCATAATAAGCGTTATTATTCCCGGATCTCCGTCCGAAAATGCGGCGCCATACGGCGCAGAAGCAGGCCGCAGACAAGGAGCAGCAGTGCTCCGAGGGCAAAGAGTACATCCGCTCTGCCTGGGAGTTTTCTCTGTTGAATGTACAATATCGTTTCTCCGCCTAGTGACAGCATCGGAAGCAGCGTCATAAACAGTCCGCAGCCCGGAATCCGGTTCGACGCCTGGTCTGCTTCTCGATGCGTCAGGACTTCCCCGCTGCGCCGCAGCCGCAGCAGAGTCCCGCTCACCAATCCAAGCGGCAGCGCGATAAACAGGAAAAAAGGCAGCACATACCAAGTCTGTGTCGCCTCCGAACGCGGAAGCAGCGGGAGAAGCCAGGCCGCCCAGCCCACCGCACAGATCCCGTTCGCGAAGCGCAGCGCTTTACGGGCTGCATCCCCCTCATGCCAGACATAGGTCTTTCCGATATAGTCAACCCTCCGCTCACGGCGCCCCTGTTCATTGAGCGTGTCCGTTACGCGGTAGTCTTTCGTATATTTTTTTGCCACCTTACAGATCCTCAAACAGGCGGGCCACCGGGACGTCCAGCTTCTCGGAAATGGTGAAGAGCGTATCGAGCGAGATTCCCTTGACCGTAGCAGAGTTGTTGGCCTCAATCTGACTGACAAAGCTGACGCTGCGCCCGATCGCCTCGGCAAACTGCTCTTGAGTCAGGCCGCGGAGCTTGCGGTAATAGGCGATCTTCAGCCCCAGCACCCGAAACCTCTCACGATAGTTCTCTCGCATGAAATACCCCGTTTCCCTTTTGAAGGCAGACCCCTGTACATTTGAATATTCTACCCGATTCGTTTATTCATTTAAATTGGCTCTCGGTGCCTTTACTTTTACTTTCAGCGAGTTTTTTCATTTTGCAAGTGATTCTTGCATATTATCTGATTCAGGAAACCGGTTCCTTTTGACTGCAAAGGCTCAGGAGAACAGGCGCTGATACAGCCAGGCGACGCCGGGCATCGTGGCCAGGCAGAGAACGGTGGAGAGGATGTTGAGCGCGCTGGCCTGGATGGCCTCCCCCTCCTCCCGGTACATTTGGGCAAATTGGGTCACTGTGACGGCCACAGGTGCGCCGGCGGCCAGGCAGACGATCGCCAGAATCTGCGTCGCCTGGGGATGAAGGTCCTGCAGTGGGCAGAGGCGCAGCACCAGCATGGTCACCGCCGGATACAGCAGCAACCGCCCGGCGCAGATCCCCCAGGCCCGCCTTTGGGCGAAGACCTGGCGCAGGTTGGCATGGCCCAGGATCATGCCCACGGTGAACATGAAGGTGGGGCCCATCATGTCGGCCAGAGAGTGCACCGTCTCCCCCAGCAGGCCCGGCAGCTGCCAGTCCAGCAGGAAAAACAGGAGGCCCAGAAACATGGCCATCACCACTGCGTTTTTCAGCAGCATATCCAGATGGAAACCCCGCTTCCCCTGCATGGCCGACTGGCCATGGGTGAACATGAAGAGATTAAAGAGAAAAAAGCAGGGGCAGAGATAGATGACCCACTCGCTGCCCATGCTGCCGGCCACCAGCGGGATCATCAGATTCCCGGCGTTGGGATACTCCAGCGACAGACGCTCGATGGTATTGAGATGAAACAGCCGCTTCCCCAGCCCGGTGAGCAGGGCGAAGACCGCCGCCGCGATCAGGCAGGCCAGCATGCTCAAGCCCATGCCCTGCAGCTTGGCAGCCTCAAATTCATACTGAAAGGCGTCCAGCATGGCGCAGGGCGTGAGGATATACAGACCGAAGCGGGACAGGGCCCGGCTGCTCTCATAGCTCATCAGCCCGGAGCGCACAGCGAGAAAGCCCAGCAGAATCAGAAGAGAAAAGCTGCCGATCTTCTCGGCAAGGGCAAGGGTCAGATCCATGGAACGCCTCCTGTTGAGGAAAGAAATCGCTATTACGATACACCTTTTTCTCAAAAACGCAAGAAAAAAATGATCAACACGAAACTTTACGGTGTTAACCTACAGCAAGCGACGCCTTCTCCTTGCGGAGAAGGTGCCTCAGTTTGTAAAACCGGGGCAGATGAGGTGGAAATGGATGAAATCAGAACTGTGTCTTACAAGTGGGATAGCTGACACCTCATCCGTCTCGACTCTCGCGTGGGATCGGGACGAGCCACCTTTCCCTCCGGGGAAAGGCTTTTCGCGTACTCTTTGCCGGTTTTTTTCCATGCCTTATAGAATTGTGAAGAACAAAAAATGGAGCCGCGGCGCTGATGCGCCGCGGCTTACTAATAAAAAGCTATTGCTGATAGTGGTGGGCGTCCTGCAGGACCATTTCCTTGACCTTCAGCAGACGGACCTTGGTGGCGTTCTCGTTCTCCTCCAGCTTCATGGAGATGTACTTGATATTGCCCTCCAGCTCGGGGATCATGACGTATTCCAGCGCGTTGACGCGGCGGCGGGTCTTTTCGATCTCCTCCGCCAGCAGCTGCATCGTCTTTTCCACCTGGGCCAGCTCCAGCATGTCCTCAAACACGCGGGCCAGCTTGTCCAGGGCGTCGTCCAGCTCGCCCGAGGTCTGGGCGAAGCCGTAGGGATAGATCTCCGAGGGGTCGTTGTTCTTGGTGTGGAAGCTGTACTGCGGGACATTGACGCTCATGATGTTCTTGAAATCCATGCCGAGCTCCACGCTCTGCCGGGGATAGAGGAGCGCCTGCTCCAGCATCTCCGGCGACATGATGGCGCTGGCCACCTGCAGGGACGCAAAGGCCCCGGTCAGGCCCTCCTCCACGCGCACACGCAGCTGCTTGTTGAGCTTGACCACGTCCATGAACTGACGCATCAGCTCATCCCGCTTGTCCTTGAGCAGCTTGTGGCCGCGGCGGGCGGTTTTCAGACGGCCCTTGAGCTGGTTCAAGACCATACGGGTCGGGGTTACCGCGGTATTTGCCACTTCGTCGTCACCTTCCTTTCCTTCGATCGGGCGGCTTATAATGATTGTCGCATGGGGAAACAATCGAGGATCCGATTGTTTCCCCGCCAAACACTATGTTTGGCGGCAAAGGATCGTCTCGATCCTTTGCGCGATGCTCATTGCAATGAGTATCGCGCGCAGCAGCCAATCTGCTGCGCTGAGCAGCAAAGCTGCTCGGCGGAACGCCTTACGGCGTTTCGCCATCCGATAATCATTACTTCGACGCCGGCAGATACTTCTCGATCATCTCGGGCTTGATACGCTTCAGCTCACGCCGCGGCAGGATGCTCAGCAGCTCCCAGCCCAGATCCAGGGTCTCCTGGATGGAGCGGTTGGTGCTGTTGCCCTGGGAGACGTAGCGCTTCTCGAACTCATCGGCGAACTTGGCGAAGAGCTTGTCGTCGTCCGACAGGGCGGCCTCGCCCAGAATGGTCATGAGCTCCTTGGCGTCCTTGCCGCGGGAGTAGGCGGCGAAGAGCTGGTTCATGGTGCCGGCATGGTCCTCGCGGGTCTTGCCGACGCCGATGCCCTTGTCCTTCAGACGGCTCAGGGAGGGCAGCACGTCCACGGGAGGCACGATGCCCTTGCGGTGCAGCTCGCGGCTCAGGATGATCTGGCCCTCGGTGATGTAACCGGTCAGGTCGGGGATGGGGTGGGTCTTGTCGTCCTCGGGCATGGTCAGAATGGGGATCATGGTGATGGAGCCCTTCTTGCCCTGGCGGCGGCCGGCGCGCTCATAGAGGGTGGCCAGGTCGGTGTACAGATAGCCGGGATAGCCGCGGCGGCCGGGAACTTCCTTCTTGGCCGCGGAGACCTCACGCAGCGCCTCGGCGTAGTTGGTGATATCGGTCAGGATGACCAGCACCTGCATGTCCTTCTCGAAGGCCAGGTACTCCGCCGCGGTCAGGGCCACACGCGGGGTGGCGATACGCTCGACAGCGGGGTCGTTGGCCAGGTTGGAGAAGACGACGGTGCGGTCGATGGCGCCGGTGCGGCGGAAGTCGTTGATGAAGTACTCCGACTCCTCAAAGGTGATGCCGATGGCGGCAAAGACGACGGCGAAGGTCTCGTTGTCGCCCAGCACGCGGGCCTGACGGGCGATCTGGGCGGCGAGGGCCGCGTGGGGCAGACCGGAGCCGGAGAAGATCGGCAGCTTCTGGCCGCGGACCAGGGTGTTCAGGCCGTCGATGGTGCTCACGCCGGTCTGGATAAACTCGGCGGGATAGGCGCGGGCGGCGGGGTTCATGGGCAGGCCGTTGATGTCCATATGGGCGTCGGCCAGAATGGCGGGGCCGCCGTCGATGGGATTGCCCATGCCGTTGAAGACGCGGCCCAGCATATCCTCGGAGACGGCCAGCTGCTGGGGGTGACCCAGGAAGCGGACCTTGCTTTCGGCCAGGTTGATGCCCTGGGCGGATTCAAACAGCTGTACGACCGCGCGGTCACCCTCGACCTCGAGGACCTTGCAGCGGCGGACGTCGCCGTTGGGCAGCTCGATCTCACCCAGCTCGTCGTAGGTGACGCCCTCGACATGCTCCACGACCATCAGAGGGCTCGCGATCTCGCGTATGGTTTTGTATTCTTTAATCATGCGTCCTCACCTCCGGCAATGACCTCTTCGATCTCCTTCTTCATTTCCGCGGCGATGCCGTCGTAGTCGGCGGCATAGGTCTCGGCGTCGGCCATCTTGGCCCGGCCGATCCGCTCGCGCGCGTCGATGGCGAAGAGCCCGTTCATATCGGCGCCCTTGTCCAGGGCCTCGCGGCAGAGGCTGTCATACTGCAGCACCAGATCCAGCAGCCTGAACTGCTTGCCGTAGGAGGAGTAGGCGTCCTCGTCCACGAAAGCGTTCTGCTGCAGGAAGTCCTCGCGGATCATCTTGGCCGTCTCCATGGTGAGGCGGTCCGCCGGGCTCAGCGCGTCCTGGCCGACCAGGCGCACGATCTCCTGCAGCTCGCTCTCCTCCTGGAGGATGTGCATGGCCTTGGTGCGGTTGGCCATATAGCCCTCGCCGAACTGCTCGGTATACCAGGCGGCCAGGTTGTCCAGATACAGGGAGTAAGAGGTCAGCCAGTTGATGGCCGGGAAGTGGCGGGCATAGGCCAGGGAGGAGTCCAGCGCCCAGAAGACCTTGACGATACGCATGGTCGCCTGGGAGACAGGCTCGGAGATATCGCCGCCCGGAGGCGACACGGCGCCGATGGCGGTGACGGAGCCCTGGCGGTCGTCGGAGCCCAGGCACTGCACCACGCCGGCCCGTTCGTAGAACTGGCTCAGACGGGAGGCCAGATAGGCGGGATAGCCCTCTTCACCGGGCATCTCCTCCAGACGGCCGGACATCTCACGCAGGGCCTCGGCCCAGCGGGAGGTGGAGTCGGCCAGAACGGCCACGTCATAGCCCATGTCACGGAAATACTCCGCGATGGTGATGCCGGTGTAGATGGAGGCCTCGCGGGCCGCCACGGGCATATCGGAGGTGTTGGCGATCAGCACGGTGCGCTTCATCAGAGGCTCGCCGTTGCGGGGGTCCTTCAGTTCGGGGAACTCCATCAGAACGTCGGTCATCTCGTTGCCGCGCTCGCCGCAGCCGATGTAGACCACGATGTCCACGTCGGACCACTTGGCCAGCTGGTGCTGCACGACGGTCTTGCCGGAGCCGAAGGGGCCGGGCACGGCGGCGGTGCCGCCCTTGGTGATGGGGAAGAGGGTATCAATGATACGCTGTCCGCTGTTCATGGGGCGGTTGGGCACGTACTTGCGGGCGTAGGGGCGGGCGATACGCACGGGCCAGCGCTGCAGCATGGTAAGCTTATGCTCCTCGCCCTTGGCGTCCTTCAACACCGCGATCACATCGGTGACTACGTGCTCGCCGCTCTCGATGGAGACGAGCTCGCCGGCCAGGCCGTTGGGGACCATGATCTTGTGGAGGATGGCGCTGGTCTCCTGCACGGTGCCCAGCACGTCGCCGCTCTGCAGCTGATCGCCGGGCTTGGCCACGGGCACGAAGTCCCATTTCTTCTCCCGGTTCAGCGCGGGCACGTCGGTGCCGCGGGTGATGCTGTCGCCGGTCAGGGCGCGCATCTCGGGCAGAGGACGCTGAATGCCGTCGTAGATATTGTCCAGCATGCCGGGTCCCAGTTCCACGGACATGGGCATGCCGGTGGTCACCACCTCGGCGCCCGGTCCGAGGCCGGAGGTCTCCTCATAGACCTGGATGGAGGCCTGGTCGCCGGTCATGTTCAGGATCTCGCCGATCAGGCGCTGAGAGCCCACGCGCACCACGTCCGAGACGTTGGCGTCCGCCAGGCCCTTAGCCACGACAAGCGGTCCGGATACTTTGGTTATAACTCCGCTCATAAGCAGTCAAATCCTTTCTGTCGGTCAAGCGTTCGGTCAGGCACGGCCCGGATGGCCGCTGCCCGCCCCGGGCGCTCAATCCCCTAAAATGTTTGTACCCACGGCACGCTCGACCGCCTGTTTCAGCGCCGACTGGCCGAGGCCGATGGAGCCCTCCCGTCCCGGGATCAGGATGATCGCCGGCGTGGGGCTGTCCTTAAATATGTCGATCTCCGCGCTGAGCTGCGCCGCCAGGGTCTCCTCGATGTAGATGATGGCGTAATCCTCGCTGTCGCGGGTCAGATGGCGCAGGGCCTCCCGCGCCTCCTGGGCGTTGGCTGCCGGGCAGGTCGTCAGCCCCAGCGCCTTGAAGCCCATGACGGTCTCCCGACCGCCGATCACCGCGATACGCAGCCTGGAAGTGCCCTGGCCGTTCTTCTCCTCTGCGCGCGTAAATACAATTTTCTCTTGATCAGGCATATAAGTCACGCAGCCTTTCCCGAATCGTGTCGGGCGCGATGCCCGCGAGCCGTCCCGTCAGGATCATGCGCACCGCGGTGGTCTCCCCTTCCACGGCGGCCAGATACGCCACCAGGGTCTCGGGGCCGAAGCCGATGAGCTTGGCGTCCTTCAAATAGTCCGTCACCGCGTTGTCGCAGGCCTTCTCAAAGGCAGTCATCCGTCCGCCCGCGGCCGCGTCCGCGCCCAGGGCCGCCGCCTCGGCGAGCTTGCTGTTCTGGAACAGCCCCGCCAGGGCCTCCCGATCCCCCGCCGCGGCGATGCGGCTGTCGGAGACTGTGCCGCCGGAGAGCAGAACGCTCTGCAGGAAGTCCGCGTCCTTGTGCATGCGCAGGGTACGCACGGCGCTTTTCAGGTTCGTGCTGTCGATGAGCAGCTGCACATAGCCCTCCAGGAAGGGGCATTCCGCCTCCTTCGCCGCCGCCTTCATCTCCTCATAGCAGGCCTGATCCAAAATCAGGTCCGCCATCTGGGGATTGGCCGTGCGGGCCAGGACCGTGCGCGCCTCCTCCATGGCCTTGCCGAGGACGGAGGGCAGCTCCACATAGCGGCTCTCCTGATAGGCGCTGAGCAGCTTTTCCACCGGAACGCGCCCGGCAGCCGTCAGCAGACGGCCGGGATCGCTGTCCATGGCCGCGGCCTTCAGGATGGCCTTGACGTTGTGATAGTCGTACTTCACGCGGAAGGCCGTGACGATGCTCTTGTCCGGAGCCAGGCTCGCCATCTCGCCGAGCACCGCGTTGCGGCGTTCGGCCAGGGTCTGCTCGATCTCGTCCGCCTTCATCTGGGCCATATCGGGATAGCCGCAGTCGGTCAGGAGCTTGGCGGCCTCCTCAAAGCCCGGCGCGTCCAGCATGCGCTGGGCCCGCTCGGCATTGAGCAGCTGCGGCTCCCGGGCCCGCAGCATCGCCGACAGGCACAGGTACGCATCTCGTTTATTCGCCAATTCGATTCCCCCTATCCGGGATCATGCAAAGAGCATGTCCGCGATCTCCACGGACATCTCTCCCCGGCAGAGCTCCACCAGCAGCTCCGCCGTGCAGTTGGCTTCCACGTTGCCGCGGCTCAGGATCAGGCCGCCGGCAAAAGAGCCCGTGCGCTCGGAGAGGCTGAGCTTGCCGCCCTTCAGCAGGGCGTTGGCCGCCTTCACGACCGCCTCGCCCACGGCTTCTCTGTCGCGCTCGTTGAGGACGATCTCCTCATCGCCGCTGACGGAGGCGCGGGCGGCGAGCTTGGCCAGGAAGGCCACATACTGCTCTTCCGGCAGGCTCGTCAGAAGCTCCTGGGCCTGCTCGAAGCTTTTCGCCACCATCTCCTGCTTGACGGACAGCAGCGCCTTCTTCGCCTCCATACGGGCGATACGCTGCACGCTGTCCACCTGATCCTGGCAGGCCTTGGTCCCGGTCCGCACCTTTTCGGCGTAGACCTGGGCCGCTTTTTTATCGTAGTCCGCGCGGATGGCCTCGCACTGCTTCTCGGCCTCGGCGAGGATCGCGTCAGCCTGACTTTTGGCATCCGCCTGGATATGTGCGATAATCTTTTCCGTGCCTTTCATAGTTCATCTCCATTCCGCCGCTCCCGGCGGGAACGGCTAATCTCGCTGTGTTCTCTCCGTCCGATCAGATGCTGATGCCGTTGAGCATCATGAAGGAGGCCAGCAGAGACAGAATGGCGTAGAACTCGACGGTGATGCAGAGGATCATGCCCTTGGACCAGTCGTCGGGCTTCTTGGCCAGAATGTTGATGGAGGAGGCAGCCACCTTGCCCTGGGCAGCGCCGGAGATCAGGCCGCCGATGCCGATGGGAAGGCAGGCGCCGAAGATCTGCCAGCCCTGGGCAATGTCCATGCCGGGAACCAGCTTGTTGAAGGCCAGGAACCAGATAACGAAGCCGTACAGACCCTGGGTGCCGGGGATGACCTGCAGGATCATCGCCTTACCGAACTTGCTGGGGTCCTCGGACACGAGGCCGGCGCCCGCCTGGCCGGCGTAGCCGGTACCGAGAGCAGAGCCGGAGCAGGCCAGAGCCGCCGCGAGACCGGCGCCCAGAAGGCCCAATGCGTAGCCGTTAAAAATGCTTGTGAAATCCATGGATAATTCCTCCTAATGTTTATATCGATTTGTTTATGAACCGCTCAGTTTTCTCTCGGCCTGGCGTACTTGGTGCGCAGGCGCAGGGGATTGAAGGGCCGACCGCCGTCCTCATAGAACTTGCCGAAATACTCCAGGCACTGCAGACGCAGGTCATGCACGAAGCAGCCCAGCAGGTTCAGCGCGAAGTTCAGCGCGTGGCCGATGAGGAAGATCACAAGAAAGGCGATGATGCTGAAGACCGTGACGCCCTTGGCGGAGGGCATGGCGGCGATGGAGTTGAAGACCTGGCCCACCACGCTGCCGGCCAGCATCAGGGCCATGATACGCGAGTAGGACAGAATGTCGCCGAACCAGCCGGTCACGGTGTTGTAGACGCAGCCGATGGCGGCCGTCACCTTGCCGAAGCCCTTGGCCTCGCGCCCCGCGCCGAAGAGCAGGCACACGATGCCGACGATCAAAACCACCAGGCCGATCTTCTCCGGGATGGTGAGGATCCCCAGCTTGGGAAGCAGGAACAGCACGCCGCCCAGCAGGATGATCCAGAGGGAGCCCTCCTCGAAGATGGCGCTTGCCAGCTCGCCCCGGCGTTTTTTCTTGACGAAGTTGATGACCATGCCGGCGTTAAGCTGGATAAAGCCCAGCACCATCGCGCCGTAGAGCACCGGCTCCGCCCCGCCTTCGGCCAGGGGATTAAACAGGTAAGGCAGGCCCTGCCAGGTGCTGCCGGGGTTGAACATATGCACCAGCTGATAGGGCAGGTCGCCGAAGAGGCCGCCGGTCAGGGCGCCCATGATGAAGGTGGAGATGCCGCAGTAGAGCAGGATCTGGCAGAAGGAAAGGCTTCCCTCCCGGGGCTTGAGCTTTTTCAGTGCCACCAGAGCCGCCGCGATCATCAGGATGCCGTAGCCCATATCCGCCATCATCAGCCCGTAGAACAGGATGAAGAAGGGGGCCATCAGAGGGTTCGGGTCCACGCCGTTGTAGGCGGGGAGCGAATACATATTGGTGACCATGTTGAGCGCGTTGGTCAGGGCGTTGTTTTTGAGTTTTACCGGGACGTCCGGGTACTCCTCCTCGGTGGGGTCCCGGGTATCCCATGCGCAGTCGTAGCGTTCAAAGAGTTTCGAAAGCTCCTCCTCCCGCTCGGCCGGGCACCAGCCCTCCAGCACCACAACAGATTCCGTGCCATAGAGCTTCTCCTCGGCCTCGGCCAGGCCCACCTGGGTGCAGACCTGATCGGCCGCCAGCTTCAGATCGTCCCGGAACACGGCCTGATCGGCGATCTGGGCGCCCAGCTCGGCCCGCTCCCGGGCCAGATCCTTCAGGCTCTGCTCGGCGGAGTCGATGCACTGCTTCGCCGTGCCTTTGAGACCGCTCAGCGCCGCGGCGGTAAAGCCGAAGCCGCGCAGGCATTCCTGCACCGCCGTGAGCGCTTCCCGCATGCAGAGTACCAGCACATAGTGGGCGTTTTTGTCCTCGGAGACGGCAAAGAGCTCCGCCTCCTCGCTGGCCGTCTCCAGCGCTGCCTGAACCTGTCCCAGCGGGATCCGGCTGGAGATGCTGCCCAAAAGCACCGAGGTCCGTTCGGTCCCCTCGGTCTCCAGCGGCATGTCCAGCTCCTTCCAGGGCGTCAGGGACTCGATGCTGCCGCGCAGGCGCGTCTCCTCCGCCGCGTCCCGGCGCACGCGCTCATCCAGCGCGGCGATCTCCCGGGCTTTTTCCAGCGCCTCGTCGATGCCGCTGGCGTCCAGCAGGGTCTCGTTCGACAGTTCCGGCTTGGCCTCCAGAAGCTTTCCCTTCACGGGTGCGTACTGATTTAAGAGTTCGACCGCGTGCTCCAGCGAGGCCTGCTTCGTCTTCAGGGCCATCAGGGCGCTGCTCTCGCGCTTGACCTGATCGCTCAGGCCGCTCTCCTGCAGCTCGCCTTCCAGCTCGGAAAACTCCACGCAGCCCAGCTTTGCCAGCTCCCGGAGCACTTCCTCTTTACGGGAACGAACCAGCATCAGCCGCAGCCGTTTCATTTTCATAATGGCCATGTCAGTCGTTCACTATCCTTTCCACAATGAGCGCCGCCGCTTCCGCGAGCCGCGGCTCTGCCTGGGTGCGAAGCTGGCTCTTCCGCCCTTCCAGGGTCTCGGCGAGCTCCTTGCTCTCCAGCTCGGACTTCTCGCCGGTCCGGCGGCGCAGCTCCTTCAGCTCGCTCTCCGCCTTGGCGGCCGCCGCTTCCACCGCGGCCTTTCCGGCGTTCTCCGCATCGCTCAGAAGCTGCCGGGCCTTCGCCTCGGCGGCGGCGACAGCGGCTTTCGCCTCGGCTTCCGCGGCAGTTACGCTCGTGATCGCTTCAAATGACATTGGCACACCCCCTCTTTGTTGAAGTTTTTTGCTCCGCCTCCCCTTGAGGCGGAAAATTTTCTCCCGGATTGTATAATTTGACAAACTTTATAATACACGGATTCGTCCCATCTTGCAAGGGCAAATCCATACTTTTTTGATATTTTTTTGTCAATGTGGCGCGTATCATGGGATGCGTTTGCTGCCGCAGAGCGCAAGATTGGCTGTCGTTCCGGCGATCCGCCGCCCGCGCGGCGCCAAAAAGCGTTGGGCGAATTCGCCCAACGCTTTTGTTTTTTATGCTCTTCTGCCGGGAGGCTGATAGCCTCCCCTACGTTTTTCCTTATCAGCCGTAGCTGTGCAGGCCCGGCATGATGGTGTTCACGCCCGCGAAGGTGAAAAGCACCACCGGCACGGCGATCATCGCGTACCAGGCCATGACCGTGCCCTTGCGCTTGCCGCGCAGACGCAGGTGCAGATACACCGCGTAGATGATCCAGGTGATCAGCGCCCAGACCTCCTTGGGGTCCCAGGTCCAGAAGGCGGACCAGGCCTGCTCGGCCCAGAGGGCGCCGGAGAGGATCGTGACCGTCAGGAGCAGGAAGCCCAGGGCGATCATGCGATAGCTCAGATAGTCCATCTGGTGGAGCTTGAGTTCGTCCGCGCTCCCCTTCTTGCTGACAATCAGATAGCGCAGGCCCACGCAGCCGGCGATGATAAAAGCCGAGTAAGAGAAGACCGCCGAACCGATGTGGAAGCCGAACCAGGCGCTGCGCAGGGCGGGCATGAGCTCGGTGACCTCCCGGGGTTGGAGAGCGGCATAGCTGAGCACCAGGAAGACCATGGGCATGACCGCCACGGAGAGCCAGTCGGCCTTCAGGCGCAGCCGCACGATCAGCAGCATCAGGGCGATGCCCCAGGCGAAGGCCGTGGCAAACTCAAACTGGTTTGACAGCGGCAGCCGCCGGGCCGTCACGCCGCGCACGAGCAGATAGGCCGTCTGGGCGGCCAGGCCAGCAAGAAAGATGAGCCAGGCGATTTTGGCGACCTTGTCCTTTTTGAAAAGCGTGCCGATAAACTGCAGCACGGCGGCCGCAAAGTACAGCAGCAGGGAGCCGAAAAACAATACGTTCATGTGTCTGTCTCCTTTCGCGTCAGCAGTTCGATCTCCATCCGCAGCCCCTCGGGCTTCGGTCCGCCCACGGTGCAGCCGGTCTCATCCAGTTTGACCAGCACGGGCACCAGAAAGAAGGTGATGTACAGTCCCGCGATCATCAGCAGAAAGCTCAGGAGCAGCAGGAGGTTCACGGCTCCCGGCGTGTATTTGATGCGCAGGCCCGGATATTCCACCGGTTCATTGAAATCATAGCGCAGATTGCCCACCGTAAGGCTCTCCCCCGGGAAGGCCAGCACCGGGGTATACTCCCCCTGGGCGGCCAGGGTGATGTGGTAGACCGGGTCGGTATAGTGGCCGGAGCTGGAGGTGATAAGGGTGACGCTGCCGTCCTCGGACTCGATATAGCCGGGATAGAGGGCGTCATACCAGACCCCGTCCCGCCCGTCCGCCGAGAGGAAGACCGTATCTGTCAGGGAAAAGGTGTCCGTGCCGCCGGTGTCCAGATTGTTCACGGTGATGGAGCCGGCCGTGCCGTAGGTCTGCTGATAGATTTTGTAGTTGCCAAAGGACAGAGGGTAGTTGACCTTGATCTGTTTGAGGCCGCTCTCCCGCCCATCGGGCAGCGTGAGGCGGATCCAGCTGTTATAATCCAGCGTTCCGCTCTCGTCCTCGATGGCGAAGGCGTCCACGTAGATCTCCGTCCCGTCCTCCATGGTGAGGCTCTCGCCCGGCATGCAGCTGCGGTCCGTGACCCGGGGCAGATACAGCGCCAGGGCGCCGAAGATCACCACCAGCAGGATGGACAGATGGGTGATGAAGCTGCCGTAGCGGCCGATGCGGTTTTTATGCCAGACGGAGACGCCGTTGATGTTCTCCTCCCGGCTGCGGATCGCGCGCAGGTGGGTCCGCACCCGCTCCGCCTCTTCCGCGGTAAGCGGGGTCTGGATCGGCCAGTCTGCGGCCTGTTCGATCTCCCCTTTTCCCTCCCTGACCACGCGGCGGATGCGCACCAGGGAGCAGAGGGAGAGATTCAGGCACAGCAGCACCAGCAGGGCAATGAAATACCAGCTCTGGAACACCCGGTTGAGCCCCAGCAGCAGGATCCAGCCGTGGACCTGCTGGTAGGTCTGGGCATACCAGGCGATCTCCTTGCCCTGGGGGATCACCGAACCCAGCACCGAGCAGAGGGCGATCAGCAGCAGGAGCAGGATACCAAAGCGCATGGAGCGCAGAAAACGCCATAGTTTCTTCATATACATTCCTTAATAGTCGTTTTGCCCGCCGGAGGGCGGGCAAAACCACTGAGTTATTCGTATTTTTCTCCGCAATCAGCCGACGATGTCCTCATCGCCGAAGGGATCGCCGCAATTGGGGCAGAACTTGGGCGGCTTGGCGGGGTCTTCCGGCTCCCAGCCGCACTTGTCGCAGCGGTACTGGAGGGCGCTGGCGGGCTTCTTCGTGCCGCACTCGGTGCAGAACTTGCCCTGGTTGGCCGTGCCGCAGCTGGGGCAGAACCAGTGCTTGGCCGGATCGGCCGTCGGCTGAGGCGCCGGGGCCGCAGCCTGAGCGCCCATCTGATACAGGCTCTGGGCGTTGACGCCGCCGGCCGCGCCGGCCATGTTCATGCCCATGAAGCCCATTGCCGCGCCGTTGGGGTTCTTGGCCGCGTCCTGCATGGCCGCCGCCTGGGCGCCCACCAGATGGGCCGCCGCCATGTTGGGATCCCGGAAGGCCGCATTGCGCTGCAGTTCCTTGATCATGGCTTCGTCCTCTTCGTTGGCCTTGACGCTGGACATGCCGAAGGAGACGATCTCGATGCCGCGCAGATCCCGCCACTTGGCGGAGAGGACTTCGTTCAGCGCGTCGGCCAGCTCCATGGTGTGGCCGGGCAGCGCGGAATAGCGGATGCCCTGCTCGGAGAGGCGGGCGAAGGCGGGCTGCAGCGCGGTCAGCAGCTCGGTCTTCATCTGGCCGGCCAGCTGATCCACGGTATAGGCGGAGCGCACGTTGCCGCAGACGTTGGTATAGAACAAAATGGGGTTGCAGAGGCGGATGCTGTATTCGCCAAAGCAGCGGATGGCAATGTCCACATCCAGGCCGATGTTCCGGTCCACCACACGGAAGGGCACGGGATTGGCGGTGCCGTATTTGTTGCCGGTCAGCTCCTTGGTGTTGAAGTAATAGACCCGCTGCTCCTTCGGGACCTCGCCGCCGAAGGTGAAGCGCTTGCCGATGGTCTCGAACACGGCCTTCACCGCGTCGCCCAGGCTGCCGGTGAAGACGCTGGGCTCGGAGGACATGTCATAGACATACTCGCCCGGCTCGGCGCACAGATCCACCACCTTGCCCTGGTCGACGATCATCATGCACTGGCCGTCGGCCACCGCGATGACGGAGCCGTTGGAGATCACGTTGTCGTTGCCGTTGTTGCCGAAGCCCCGGCTGCGCTTGAGCGCCTTGACCGCCAGCACGTTCTCCGGCAGAGCGTCACAATAAAAATATTCCTTCCACTGATCCGCCGCCACACCGATGGCAGAGCTCAGCGCTGCAGAAATCAGACCCATGTTACTATCTCCTTTCCTTGTTTTCATACAACAAGTGAAACCTGTACAAAATCACTATACAGGAAGCCGGATAAAAAATCAAGAAAGAAAAAGGGCCTGCTGCAAAATGCCCGTACGTGTCATTGCGAAGCCCCGCCAGGGGCTGTGGCAATCCGTCTTCTCTTAAAAAAAGGAAACGGATTCCCACACCAGTGCTGCGGCACTGGTTCGGAATGACAGGCGATATGGCATTTTGCAGCAGGCACTTATCGGATTATAAACCTTAAAACCGTTCGTCCAGCTTATAGGTCAGATCCCGGCGGAAGCTGAAGCGCGGCTCCTGCCCGCGCAGGATGCGCAGCAGGGCCGGCAGATGCCGGAGGATCACCAGTGCGGCGCTGGCGATCAGCAGACGCAGGGCGATCTCGTTGTCCACCACCAGGATGCCGGTGATGATGACAATGATCGCCTCCAGCAGCGCGCCGACGGAGAACATCTTGCTGGCCCAGGCGCCCGCGGCGGCCACCACCGCCCCGGCGATGCCCACCGAGGGGCTGAGCACCAGGCCGGCCACGGCCAGCGCCACACAGGCATGGCAGCCCTCAAAGCGGTTGAAGAGAGGCCAGAGACGCCCCATCACCACGCAGAAGCCCGCGAAGGCCAGGCCCGCCTCGAACTTGCCCTTGATGGCCAGCAGCGTACCGCCCAGCAGGATGGGCAGCAGGGCCTTCACCACCTCCAGCAGTCCCAGCTTGATAAAGCCCGGGATGCCGAAAAGACGATGGAAATTGGACAGCCACACATTCCCTCTGCCAAGCCGGGCCAGGTCCCGATGAAAAAGCAGCCGCGAGGCCAGGCGCCGGGTGCTGATGCTGCCGCTGAGATAGGCGACAAAGGCCGTGACGAGCAGCAGGACGATATAGGCAAACATTTACTCCGTGTCCCCTTTCTGACGGATCACCAGGCGGATGGGCGTACCCTCCAGGCCAAAGACGGAACGAATCTGATTCTCGATATAGCGCTGATAGGAGAAGTGGAACAGCTCCCGGGAGTTGCAGAAAATGACAAAGTTGGGCGGCTTGATGCCGGTCTGGGTCATGTAGTAGATCTTCAGGCGGCGGCCCTTGTCCGTGGGCGGCTGCACCCGGGCCTGGGCGTCGGCCAGGACGTTGTTGAGCATGCCGGTGCTGATGCGCATGTTGCTCTGGTCGTTGACGAAGTTGATGAGCTCGAAGATGCGGTTGGTGCGCTGGCCGGTCAAAGCGGAGATAAAGAGGATGGGCGCATAGCTCATGAAGCTCAGATCGCGCATGATGTCCTTGCGCATCTTCTCCATGGTGCCGGTCTCCTTCTCCACCAGGTCCCACTTGTTGACCACCACGATGCTGGCCTTGCCGGCCTCGTGGGCCAGGCCCGCGATCTTGGTGTCCTGATCGGTGACGCCGTCCCGGGCGTCGATCATGATGAGGCAGACGTCCGCCCGCTCGATGGCCAGCTGGGCCCGCATGACGGAGAATTTCTCCACCCGCTCGTCCACCTTGGACTTGCGGCGGATGCCGGCGGTGTCGATGAACATGTAGCGGCCGAACTCGTTTTCATAGACCGTGTCCACCGCGTCCCGGGTGGTGCCCGCCATATCGCTGACGATGACGCGCTTTTCGCCCAGGATGTGGTTCACCAGGGAGGACTTGCCCACGTTGGGCTTGCCGATGATGGCCACATGGATCAGGTCGTCCTCTTCCTCCTCGTCCTCGGGGGCGGGGAAGTATTTGAGGCACTCGTCCAGCAGATCGCCGGTGCCGTGGCCGTGCACGGCGGAGGTGGGAATGGGGTCACCCAGGCCCAGGGAATAGAACTCATAGACGCCCAGATCGGTGGCGCCGGTGGAGTCGGCCTTGTTGACGGCCAGCACCACGGGCTTTTTCGAGCGCAGCAGCATGTTGGCCACGTCCTTATCCGCGGCGGTGACGCCGGTGCGCAGGTCGGTCACCAGGATGATGACTGTGGCCGCGTCGATGGCGATCTGCGCCTGCTCGCGCATGAAGAGCAGGATTTCGCTGTCGGTGCTCGGCTCGATGCCGCCGGTGTCCACGATATCAAATTTGCGCCCACACCACTCGCACTCGGCGTAGAGCCGGTCGCGGGTGACGCCGGGGGTGTCCTCCACGATGGAAAGGCGCTGCCCCACCAGGCGGTTAAAGAGCATGGACTTGCCCACGTTGGGCCGTCCCACGATCGCAACAAGGGGTCTTGCCATAAACAGGCCTCCTTCAGTCATGTCGTTCATCCGTCAGGATATGGCGGATGTACGGGGCCGGATGCGCCAGCTCCGTCCGGAAAAAGCCGGGATACAGGCGCTTCGGCGTGTCAAGGGGCACCCACACGAGCCGCTCGCCGGTGCCGTCCTCGGTAAAGCTGCGGCAGACCGGTTCAAAGTCCGCCGGGGTTTTCATATAATAATAGAAGCAGATCTCATAGACCGTCTTGCCACATTTGGCCGGGGAATCCCCCAGGAAGAAATCCTCGTGGACAAAGCCCAGCCGGTCGATCTCCAGCGCGCAGCCGGTCTCCTCCCGCACCTCCCGCCGCAGGGCTTCCTCGGCGCTCTCGCCGAATTGGACGCGCCCGCCGACGGAATAGTAGTAATCCACATCGTCGTTGCCGACCATGAGGACCTTTCCGTCTTTTTCGATGATCGCGCCGACGCGGACATTGATATACCCGTCCCCTACCGGCACGGTGATATCCTGTGCCATGCTGCTTCCTCAGTTTCGATTGTATTGATAGTACTCCGTGACTTCCCCGGAACGCGGGGATTTTACCTCCGGCAGCGCGTCGCCGCTGATCGCATCCCAGAGGCCGAAGCCGTCCTCTTCCACCGGATAGATGGGCAGGCTCAGTTCCTCCACCGCCTGCTCCAGCGTCACATCGTCCAGAAAGTCCATCTCCTGGCGGCGGAGCATGTTCTGGGAGATGAACAGTCGCTCCCCCAGATCCTTTCCTTTGAGCTGACGGATCAGATCCTGTCCGGTGATGAGTCCTGCCACCGTGATGCTGTGGCCGAAGAAATCGTTCTCAATGGCGTAGACCCGGCCCTTAAGCTGCGGATATCTCTCCCGCGCCAGGCGAAGAAGTGATTCAAAGAAAGGCGCGGCGGCGGTGCCGGTGGCGATGGAAAAGGGCACGCCGTCCGGCTCATCCGAGAGCTTGAGGGCGGAGCGGAACTCCGTCTCCATCAGACGCAGCATCCCCACCCCGTTTTCCAGCTGGGTGTGCTCCTCGTAAAATTCATCCGGCGGCAGCTCCCGCCCGGCCTTCAGGTACATCTCGTCCCCGCACCAGAAGATGCGGGTGCCGTACTTTTCCACGCAGGTATCCCCGAAGGCGGTCACCTGGTCGATGGTCTCTCCCGCGTGCTCCGGCGTGAAAGGCTCCAGTTTCTCCAGGCCCTCCCGATAGCGGGTCACGCCCAGGGGAACGATGGACACGCTGTGCACGCCCGGGTACATGGCCGCCAGATCCTCCATCGTGCGCTGCAGCTCCGCCCCGTCGTTCCAGCCGGGGCAGCAGACGATCTGGCAGTTCATGACAATGCCGCTCTGGGCAAAGCGGCGCATGGTCTCGATGGTCTCCCCGGCGCGGCGGTTTTTGAGCATCCGCTCTCGCAGCTCCGGATTCGTGGTGTGGACAGAGACGTTCACAGGGCTGATATGCAGGGCGATGATCCGCTCGATCTCCCGGGGGGAGAGATTGGTGAGGGTAATGTAGTTGCCCAGCAAAAAGCTCAGCCGGGCGTCGTCGTCCTTAAAATACATGGTCGGCCGCATGCCCGGGGGCAGCTGGTCGATGAAGCAGAAGACGCAGTTGTTGGCGCAGGAGCGAGGGCGATCCATCAGATAGCTCTCAAAATCCAGGCCCAGATCCCCGCCCTCTCTCTTGCGTACCGGGACGTGATACTCCGTTCCATCGGGCTTTCGCAGCAGCACGTCCAACTCCGTGTCGTAGGCGTAGAACTTATAGTCCAGCACGTCCAACACCTTGTGCCCGTTGATGGCCACAAGGCGGTCACCCACCGAGGCCCGGTGCCGCAGCGGGCTGCCCGGGTCCATGGATTTTATGATGTTTTCCATTGCCGGGTCACCACCTGTTCCGTCGTCACTCGGGGGAGTTCAGAGGGGAACTCCCCTTTGATTTTCCGCCTGCGGGCGGAAAACAATTCAAATCCGTTTTTACCGTGGCTTTGCTGCGGTAAAAACACCCTGAGACGAGCTTAGTGAGTCCTCGCGTCGACCAAGGTGGGCCCCGCCCGCCGCGATGAACGCGAGTTGATTTTCAAAAGCGAAACCGCGTTTCGCTTTTGAGATAGCAAAAGGAGGAGAGTCATCTCTCCTCCTCAAGCTTTTTTACTTGCTTTCCTCAACGTTAACGACCACACGACCCTTGTACTGGCCGCAGGCGGGGCACACGCGGTGAGGCATGCAGAAAGCGCCGCAGTTGGGGCAGGCGATGACGCCGGGTGCGGTGAGCTTCCAGGTGGAAGAACGTCTCTTATCACGTCTCTGACGCGAAACTTTTCCTTTTGGGACTGCCATGTTGACACCTCCTGATTAACGGCTGTTCTGAGCAGCTGTATTATTCTTTATCCAAAAGCTGCTCAAGCACAGCAAATCTTGGATCGGTTTGTTTCCTGCATCCGCAGGGGCCCAGGTTCAGATTCCTGCCGCACGTGGGGCAGAGGCCTTTGCAGTCCTCCTTGCAGAGGAACTTGGTCTCCATATCCAGGATCAGGCAGGTGGACAAGATCTCATCCAGATCGATCTCGTTTCCGTCGAGGACAAAATACTCGGGATACTCCTCGTTCTCCTCCTCGACGATGACCGCGTCAAGCTCGGTCTCCTTGCGGCTTTCAAACTCCGCCCCACAGCGGTCGCAGACGCAGATCATATCCGCGGTCAGCAGTCCCTCCAGATGGAGGACGCCGGCCTCGTTATAGACCCGGCCTTCGGCCCGGGGCTTCGCGGCATACGCTTTCACCGAGGGAAAGTCCAAGCCGTCGGTCTCCAGTTCGCACGCGAAAGGGACCTCCGCACCGGGGACAAATATGATATCTCTCAGATCCAGCCGCATGGCAGCACCTCGCAAGCTTTCCTTCCTTGCCACAGTCGCCTTAGTATTATAGTCGAAGGAACAAGGCTTGTCAACAGAAATTTTCTGTTGTATAATCCTTTCAGACGCATTTTTTCCGATTCTTTTTCGCTTTTGGAAGGAATTTCCGATGAAAGAGCTGACCGTCCGTTCCAACGACGCCTGGCAGCGGCTGGACCGCTTTGTGGGCAAGGCCGTCCCCCTGCTGCCGGAGAGCCTGCTGCAGAAGTATATCCGCCTCAAGCGCATCAAGCTCAACGGCAAGGGCGCCAAGCGGGACACCCGATTGCAGCTGGGCGATACCCTTCAATTATATATTAACGATGAGTTCTTTGAAAAGCCCCGGGAGGAAAACTCCTACCTGAAGGTGGGCACGCCGAAGCTCACGATCGTCTACGAGGATGAGAACATCCTTCTGGCCGACAAGAAGCCCGGCGTCCTCTGCCACAGCGCGGGCGTCTGGGACTATAACACGCTGATTGCCAACATCCAGGCCTACATGGCCCAGAAGGGCGAGTGGAAGCCCCGGGAGGAGAACGCCTTTGCCCCGGCCCTCTGCAACCGCATCGACCGCAACACCGGCGGCATCGTCATCGCCGCCAAAAACGCCGAGGCGCTGCGCATCCTCAACGACAAGATCCGGGATCGGGAGATCGAGAAATACTATCTCTGCGCCGTCCGCGGTCGGCCGAAGCCGCCCCAGGGAAGGCTGGAGAATTATCTCTTCAAGGACGCGGAGAAAAACCAGGTCTATGTAAAGTCCAAACCCGAGCCGGGGGCCAAAACCGCGGTCACGGAGTATAAGCTCCTCGCCTCCAAGGGGCCGCTGAGCCTGGTGGAGTGCCATCTGCTCACCGGGCGCACTCACCAGATCCGCGCCCAGATGGCCCATGCCGGCTGGCCGCTGCTGGGCGACGGCAAATACGGCAGTGAGCGTTTCAACAAAAACTATGAGGAAAAGGGCCAGGCCCTCTATTCCTACAAGCTGGTCTTTGCCTTTCCCACCGACGCTGGACTCCTCAACTACCTGCGCGGGCGGGAGTTCAAAGTGGAGAAGGTGGACTTTGCGCAGCAGTATTTCGGATGGGAGACGATATGAACATGGCCACCTTTGACGATTTCATGAAGCTGGATATCCGCGTCGGCACGATCGTGGAGGCGCAGGTCTTTCAAAAGGCCCGCCGCCCGGCCTATCAGCTCCGGGTCGATTTTGGCGAGGAGCTGGGCGTGAAGAAGTCCTCCGCGCAGATCACCGATCACTATACCCCGGAGGAGCTGATCGGCAGGCAGGTGCTGGCCGTGGTGAATTTCCCGCCCCGGCAGATCGCGGATTTCATGTCCGAGGTGCTGGTGCTGGGCACATACAGTGAGGGCGGCGTGGTGCTGATCGCGCCGGACAGGCTCGTGAAAAACGGGGATAAACTGGGATAACAGGGAGAATACACCATGCTGACTGTCAACGATCTCTCCATGCAATTCGGCTCCTCCGTGCTGTTTAGCCGGGTGGACCTGCAGTTCACCGCCGGCAACTGCTACGGCATCATCGGGGCCAACGGCGCCGGCAAATCCACCTTTATCAAAATCCTCTCCGGCGAGCTGGAGCCCACCTCCGGCTCCGTGATGCTGGAGCCCAAGCGGCGCATGTCCGTCCTGAAGCAGAACCAGAGCCTCTATGACGACTGTGTGGTGCTGGACACGGTCATCCTGGGCCACCAGCGGCTTTACGAGTGCGGGAAAGAGAAGGACGCCATCTACGAGAAAGAGGACTTCAACGACGAGGACGGCCTGCGGGCCGCCGAGCTGGAAGAGGAATACGCGGAGCTGGGCGGTTATGAGGCCGAGAGCGACGCGGGGAAAATCCTGCAGGGCCTGGGCGTGGACGTGAGTCTGCACGGCCTGCTCATGCGGGAGATCGACCCCCGGCTCAAGGTGAAGGTCCTGCTGGCCCAGGCCCTCTTCGGGCACCCGGATGTGCTGCTGCTGGACGAGCCCACCAACAACCTGGACCTGGCCAGCGTGGTCTGGCTGGAGGATTTCCTCATGGACTACGAGGGCACCGTCCTCGTGGTCAGCCACGACCGCTATTTCCTCAACAACGTCTGCACCCACATCGTGGATATCGACTACGGCAAGATCAAGATGTACGTGGGCAACTACGACTTCTGGTACGAGTCCAGCCAACTGATCCAGAAGCTGATCCGCGACCAGAACAAGAAGGCCGAACAGAAGATCGCCGAGCTGCAGACCTTCATCGCCCGCTTCTCCGCCAACAAGTCCAAATCCCGGCAGGCCACCTCCCGCCGCAAGCTCCTGGACAAGATCACCGTGGAGGAGCTGCCCGCCTCCGGCCGCCGCTACCCCTGGGTCGGCTTCAAGGCCGAGCGGGAGCCGGGCAAGGACCGCCTTTTCGTCACGGAGATCTCGAAAACGGTGGACGGCGTGAAGCTTCTCAACAAGGTGAGCTTCATCGTCGGCAAGGAGGACAAGATCGCCATTGTGGGCAAGAATGAGCTGGCCGTGACCATGCTCTACAAGATCCTCATGGGCGAGGAGGAGCCGGACGCCGGCAGCGTCAAATGGGGTGCCTCCATCCAGCCGACCTACTTCCCCAAGGATCACAACAGCTACTTTGACGGTTTTGACGGCGACCTGATCGAGTGGATGCGCCAGTTCAGCGAGGACAAGCGGGAGAGCTATCTGCGCACCTTCCTGGGGCGGATGCTCTTTTCCGGGGACGACGTGTATAAGCCTGCCAAGGTGCTCTCCGGCGGGGAGAAGGTGCGCTGCATGCTCAGCCGCATGATGCTCTCCGGCGCCAACTTCCTGGTGCTGGATCAGCCCACCAACCATCTGGATCTGGAGTCCATCGCCGCGCTCAATAACGGCCTGGAGGCTTTCAAGTACAACATCCTCTTCTCCTGCCACGACCACCAGCTGACCCAGACCGTCGCCAACCGGATCATCGAGATCACCGACGACGGCATCATCGATCGCCTCTGCACCTACGACGAGTACATGCACATCAGCGATCTGGAAAACCAGGCGCGCGGATAAGCGATTTCTTAAAATTTTTGTTGTAATTTCCCCGATAAGGCGTTATACTCCCGGTAGAGATTTTCTGCCGGGAGTATTGCTATGGAAACCAACAAGAAAAAAGAATGGATCCGGATGGTCAAGTTCACCCTCTTCTCCGTCAGCGCCGGGCTCATCGAGATCGTGAGCTTTTCCCTTTTGAACGAGCTGCTGCACCTGCCCTATTGGATGAGCTATCTGATCGCGCTGGTGCTCTCCGTGCTCTGGAACTTCACCCTCAACCGGAAGTTCACCTTCAAATCCGCGGCCAACGTGCCCGTGGCCATGCTGAAAGTCGCCTGCTACTACGCGGTGTTCACCCCGCTGAGCACGCTGCTGGAGCATCAGCTGGCCGGCAATCTGGGCTGGAACGAATACCTGGTCACGGCCATCAACATGATCCTCAATTTTGTGACGGAGTTTCTCTTCCAGCGCTTCGTGGTCTACCGCAACAGCGTGGACACGGCGGAGAAGAAGGCCTGATTGTTTTCACAAAAAGGACCCTGACGAGTTGTTCGTCAGGGTCCCTTTTTAGCGTATCAGATCATGATCTTGGTTTTCTTTTTGGCCTTTTCCAGCAGCCGGTTGAGCCACTTGCCGGGCACATAGGTCACCAGCGCAAAGACGATAAACACCAGAACGATCAATCCCAGGCAGCTGAGATTGTAGAGATAGTCGTCCCGGTACAGGCCGGAGATGGCCTCGCGCATGGCGTTCATGGCGAACTTGAAGGGCATGATGGGATAGAGCTTGCGGAAGATCGGCGGCAGGACCTCCACCGGATAAGTGCCGCCGGAGCCGCCCACCTGCAGCACCATGATGATGACCGAGGCGGCCAGACCCGCCGCACCGAGGCAGAAGGCCAGGGCGTAGTTGATCATGGTAAAGCAGATGCCCGTGGCCACCGCGGCCAGCAGGAAGAGGCCCGGATGCTCGCAATAGATGCCGATGTACCACAGGTCGCCCGCGGCGGCGATGACCGCCTGGGTGACGCCCACAAAGAAGAACAGGGCATAGCGGCCGAAGAAATGCTCCGGCATGATAAGGCGCTTGGGCCGATCCTCTGCTCTTATCCGGGTTTTCAGCAGCACCGCGCAGAACAGCGCACCCACCCACTGGGCCAGGACCGTATAGAAGGGCGCCATCTGGGAGCCGTAATTGTCCGCCGGATAGAGGATCTCATCGCTCACCCGGATGGGGCTGGCGATCCGCTCGCTCAGTACGTCCGGCCCCTCATCCAGCATATCCAGCGCCTCCTGCAGGAATTCGCTCTCCGCCAGCGCGTCCAGGAACTCCGCCAGGTTCTCCAGCTTCTCCCGGGCGTTCTGGATGCTGATCTTGGCCTGATAGGCATGGCTCTCCAGGCTGCCCATGGTGCCGCCGAGGGAATAGAGCTCGTTGGCCAGGCGGGCCGTCACGCCCTGCACCGTAGCCAGCACATCCGCCAGATTGCCGGCAGAGAGGCTGGCCTGATTCAGCACTTCCTCCAGGTCCATTCCCAGCGCTTCCACGACCTCCGCCGCCGCGCCGCTCAGAGCGCTCTTGACGCCGCCGACATCCGTCAGCACCGCCTGCAGCTCCTCCCGCCGGGCCGTCCAGCTGTCGGGATTGGCCGGGTCCTCCTGCTGCATGTTCTCCATGCGCTGGGCGATGTTGCCAAAGCCCTGGGCGGCCAGCTCCATCTGGGAGGCCAGGCCGTTGAGGCCCCGCTCCCGGCTGATGCGGGCCATCTCCTCGGCGTTCTGCTGCAGCTGCTGGGCCGTCTCCTTGCGGGACTGGATGGTCTCCTTGGTGAAGGTGTCCAGCGCGCCGTCCTCATTGAGCATGCGGTTGAGGTCCTCCGAGAAGCCGCCGAGATTGGCATTGGTGGTCATCAGCGCGTCCGCCAGCGTGGCAATGTTGTCCCGCAGCGTGGCTCCGTTGACCTGCATGTTGTACTGCATGGTGTCCGCCAGCTCCTGGGTGTAGCCCACCGCCAGGGACATATCGCCCACCAGCGTGCCGGAGGCATAGAGCAGGTTGCGGGTGGCCCCGGTCAGATTGGCCAGGGAGTCCAGCGTAGTGTTGGCCGCTTCCAGCTTGACGCTCAGCTCCTCCAGCTTGTCGCTGATGTTCTTGAGCGTCTCGGGGATGTTCACGCCGTTGGCGTCCAGCGCCTCCACCACCTCCGCTATACTGGTGACAATGGTGCTGAGGAAGGCCGCGTTGACCTGGTTCTGCACCGCGTTCTTCGCCTGACCGGTGATTTTGGGCGCGATGGCGTTCTTTTTGCCGTTTTCGTAGTATTCCAGCTCGGGATTTTCAAACTTGAGCGTCATGAAGCTGACCAGGTCCTTGGAGAAATCCTCGGGCACGACCAGCGCCGCGTAGCAGTCGCCGCTGTACACCCGGCTCAGGGCCTCCCGTTTGCTCTCGGCAAAGACCCAGCCGATCTGGTTGTTGGATTTGAGGGTGTCGGTGATGGTCTCGCCCACGTTCAGGCTGATGCCCAGCATATCCGTGCCCTGGTCCATGGAATAGAAGGCGACCCGGATGCGGGAGGTGGCCGATTCGCCATAGGGATCCCAGTTGGAGAAAATGTTGAACCAGGCGTAGAGGCAGGGCACGATGCACAGGCCTATGATCACCACCATGGCCACGGCGCTGCGGGTGATGTGCCGCGCGTCGGTGCGGATGATACGGAAGACGTTTTTCATGCCTCGCCCTCCTCATCCCGCCGGAGAAGCTTGCGGATCGTCTCACGGGAGAGCCGGATGGTAAAGTCCTCCCCCAGGCGCTGGATCCGGTGCTGCTCAATGGCCGTGCGCAGCTGCTCGGCCGTGATGGTCCACTCACCGTTTTCGTCCACGGGCAGAAGGCTGCCCAGATCGGCGTTCTCCACCTCGGGCACCATGGTGGTCAGATCCTTCAGGTACTTCTGCAGCTCATAATCCGCAAAGGAGATGTGGATCAGCGCCGCGGAAATGATGAACATACCCGCGATCCAGGCCAGCAGGATGGCGATCTTGGAGGAGCCGGTCAGCTTTTGGATCACCAGCAGCACGACCGGCAGCGCAAAGAGCCAGCCCACGCCGGTGTGCAGGGCGCGCTGGTTGCCCCGGTGCTGCTCCTCGGCATAGGGCAGCAGCTTTTCGTAGTACAGCCGTTCGCTGTTGCTGCGGCGCCGGGGACGCTTCCGCTCCGCCTGATGCTTGCGGCGGTGGGCGGCGGTGACCTCCTGACGGCTGGCCCCCTTTGGCGTTTCCGGGCTTTTCAAATGCCGCGGCGCGGTATTCGATTGTTTCCGTGTCTGTGTCGCCATTCAGAGAACTCCCGTCTCTTCCATTTCTTCTTCGATAAAGGCATTGAGCTTGATAAAGGGCTTGCGCACCACGCGGCCGATCAGCACGGCGGCCACGCCGAAGAGCAGCAGCTCGCCCAGGTATTTGTACAGATCATAGCGGTACATACCGCACATGGTCTCGCGCATGGCGTTGATGGCATAGGGGAAGGGGAAAAACAGATAAATACCGCTGAAGATCGGCGGCAGGATCTCAATGGGATAGGAGCCGCTGGAGCCGGCGATCTGCAGCACCATGATGACCACCATGATGGCCTTGCCGATATCGCCGAAGGCCAGGATCAGAGAATAGATCAGCGTCACGAAGACCAGGGAGGTGACCGCGGCCGTCATATACAGCAGCTTCGGCTCCAGGCACTGGCAGCCGAGAATGTGCAGGTCGCCCCAGATGATGATCGCCGCCTGGAGCTGACCGAAGAGCAAATAGGTCAAAAGTCGGCCCCAATAGCGCTGTCCGTCCCGAACATTTTTCAGCTTGCGGGGTTTGGCGTCCTGCTGGATGACAGCGGAGATGACCACGCCGCCGACCCAGATGGCCAGCGTGGAATAGAAGGGCGCCATACCGCTGCCGTAGTTCTCCACGGGGTAGATCGTGGTCGTGCGGACCTCCACCGGGCTGGAGAGGAACTCCGCAAACTCGTTGGGGTCGCCGTGCAGCATGGCGATCAGATCGCTGATGGCCTCGTTATCCCGGGCGTTTTTCAGCTTCTCGATCAGTTTGTCCAGCGAATCGGCGCTGTCACCCAGGAAGCTGATGAGCTGCCGCATGGTGCTCTGCAGGGCCGCGACGGTGCTCTGCGCCGCGGTGATCGTGGGCGGGATCTGGTTGACCGTGGCGTCCAGGCTGTCCAGGATGTTGTAGAGCAGCTGGATGTCCCGTTCCAGGCCGTCAAAGATCAACTCAATACCGGAGGCCAGGTCGCCGTCCACCAGCGCACGCAGGGCCGCCACGTCCCGGGCCATACGCTGGAACAGGTTCAGCGCGAACAGGGAATCCTGCCCGTTCACTTTCAGGTTGTTCAGTTCGTCCTGAATGCTCTGCAGACGGTTGATGATCGCGTCCAGGCTGCTGGCCGTGACGGCGATGCCGGAGGCGCTGCTGTTTTCCGGCAGAGCCTGGCGCATGAACTCCGCCAGGGTCTGGGCCCGGGCGCTCAGGGCGATGGCCGCGTCGATGTTGACCGTGGTGACGGAGGGGCCGGTAAAGCTGTTGAGAAAGTCCTCCAGCTCCGTCAGCACGTCCCTCATCTCCTGCGCGCGCATACGCAGATCGTCCCGGGCTTCGCCCAGCACGGCGTCCGCCGCCATGATGATCATATCCGCGTTGTCGATGGCGTCCAGCGCCGTGTCGATGTTCTTGGCGCCCTCCAGGCGACCGATGAGGTTCGGGTCCATCACCCCCAGGCCGCTGATCATATTGGCATAATCCCGCAGGGAATCCCGCAGTCGGGTCAGCAGGCGGATCAGGTCATCCAGCGTGGCCTCCGCGTCCAGCTGATCCATAAACGCATCCGCCTCTTTCAGCACGTTTTCGATCAGTACCGAGAGATACTTGACCTGAATGTTGTGCTTGACGGTGTTGGCGGCCGTATTGGTGATTTTGTTGGCGATGGCGTTGGTCTTCGCGTTCTGGTAGAAAATGATGGAGGGTTCCTCGTCCCGCAGCGCGGCCATGATGTCGTGCATGTTGCGGGACATGTTCTGTTCCATGATCAGCGCGCCATAATAGGTGCCGTCGATGACCCGGGCCACCGCCTCGGCCGGGTCGTCCACAATGACCCAGCTGATGCTGGTGGATTCGGCGATCTCTTCAATCGTCTCCCGACCGTGATTGACATACGTGCCGTCCTCTGTCGTGTAGCCCGCATCCGCGCTGGACAGGGCGATCTGGATGTTGCCGGTGTTGGCGTAGGGATCCCAGTTGGCGTAGATGTTCACCCAGGCATAGAGCGCCGGCAGAACCAGCATCGCAAGTATGATCACGACAGAAAAGAAGTTGGAAAAGAGCCCGCGTAAATCCGATATAAAAATACGCAAGATGTTCTTCATAAACAAGCTTCCAGACTGTTACTATTTTGTAATTTATCGTTTATCTTTTTTAACCTCTCGTCGCAAGATACGGGGTCAAAGAAACTCATACTTCGCAATTTTATAACAGAATATAGTATAACACAAGAGTAACGTCGTTTTAAGAGAAACTTTTTTTCACATGGCGTATTTTTGAGCAAACAGATGATATTGTTTAAATTCTTTCTACTGACCACAAGTAGAAAGCGCAGGGCCGAAGCCCTGCGCTCTTACGTGTATAGGGGGATGAAACTTACTTCTTGATGGAGAAGAAGGCGTTCTTGCCGGGATACTGAGCGACGTCAAACAGCTCTTCCTCGATGCGGAGCAGCTGGTTGTACTTGGCGACGCGGTCGGTACGGGAAGGAGCACCGGTCTTGATCTGGCCGGCGTTGACAGCGACGGCGATATCGGCCAGGGTGGTGTCCTCGGTCTCACCGGAGCGGTGGGAGACGATGGCAGTGTAGCCGGCGCGGTTGGCGGTCTGGATGGCGTCCAGAGTCTCGGTCAGAGAACCGATCTGGTTGACCTTGATCAGAACGGCGTTGGCAGCGCCCAGCTCGATGCCCTGCTTGACGCGGGAGGCGTTGGTGACGAACAGGTCGTCGCCGACGAGCTGCACGCGGTTGCCCAGACGCTGGGTGAGCTTCACCCAACCGTCCCAGTCGTCCTCGCCCAGGCCGTCCTCGATGGAGATGATGGGATACTTGTTCACGAGGTCTTCCCACATGTCGATCATCTCATCGCTGGACATCACGGTGCCGCGCTTGGGCAGGTGATACTTGCCGTCTTCCTTGTTGAACCAGTCGGAGACAGCGGCGTCCATGGCGATCATGAAGTCCTCGCCGGGCTTGTAGCCGGCCTTCTCGATACCGGCGACCAGAGCCTTCAGGGCGTCCTCGTCGCTGGCCAGGTCGGGAGCGTAGCCGCCCTCGTCGCCCACGCCGGAGGGAGGAACGACCTTCTTCAGGGCATGGAACACCTCGGCGCACATGCGCAGGGCTTCCTTGAAGTTGGGGGCGCCCACGGGCATGATCATGAATTCCTGGATGTCAACGGAGTTGGTGGCGTGAGCGCCGCCGTTGAGGACGTTCATCATGGGCACGGGCAGGGTCTTGGCATTGACGCCGCCGATGTAGTTGTACAGGCTCATGCCGGTAGCGGCAGCGCCGGCCTTGGCGCAGGCCAGGGACACGCCCAGGATGGCGTTGGCGCCCAGGCGGGTCTTGTTGGGGGTGCCGTCGAGCTCGATGAGCAGCTTGTCGATGCCGGTCTGATCCAGCACGTTCAGGCCCACAATGGCCTCGGCGATCTCGCCATTGACATTCTCGACTGCCTTCTGCACGCCCTTGCCGCCGTAACGGCTCTTGTCGCCGTCGCGGAGCTCGCAGGCCTCATGGATACCGGTGGAAGCGCCGGAGGGCACAGCCGCACGGCCGATGGTGCCGTCGTCCAGGGTGACCTCGACCTCGACGGTCGGGTTGCCGCGGGAGTCCAGAATCTCTCTGGCCATAACATCTACGATTTCGAAGTACTGTTTCATGTGTGTACTATCCTCCTAATAAAGGTTGCCAATATTATAACCCAAAGCTTTGCAAAAAGAAAGACATACTTGCCCATTGTTTGGAAATTTTTCTTTTTTTGTGCAAACTGTCCTTTCTGTTCGAAAGGCGGGCGGTTTCCTCCCGTTTTTCCCGTCATTTTTCCTTGCCTCCCTCCGGCGCTCCCGCTTGCATTCCCCGCCGGCGCGTGTTAGACTGAGACCAATCTTTTTTCCGGGAGGAGGCAATGCCGTGGACGAGCGCCGGGACAAGTTCATATCCCTTCTGGCCGCGCTGGCTCTGCTGGCCTTTCTGGCCGTGTTCGCGGTGCTGAACTTCCGCTATGAGCAGGTCTTCTGCGACGGTGATGTGTACACGGACATGGCTCTGTCCCGGGAGATCTGGCGGCAGAAAAGCCTCTTCCCCTCCAACTGGATTTTCGGCAACCAATACTATGTTGTCGCGACGCCGGTGCTGGCGGCGCTGTTCTACGGGCTCACGGGCAGCATGAACCTGGCGATGGGCCTGGCCACGACGGTGATGGGCCTGCTGGTGCTGCTGAGTCTTGACTGGATGCTGCGGCCCTTTGTCCGCCGCCGCTGCCATCGGCTGATCGCCCTGCTGATGCTCTGCGCCGCCGCCATGGGCACCCGCCTGCTGCTGGAGCCGGAGGGCCAGCTCTTTTTCGTGATGGCCAGCTATTACGCCTGCTATCTTATCACGCTCTTTCTGGTCTTCGGAGACTATGCCCGCTCTCTGCAGACACCGGAGAAGGCCCGCCCCCTCGCCCTGAGTTTGACGCTGCTGCTCTGCTTTGCCACCGGCATGCACAGCCTGCGGCAGACGGCAGTGATGGTGCTGCCGCTGCTGGCGCTGGAGCTGCTGGCGCTGTTTCTCCGCCTTCTGCGGCGGCAGAGGGCTTTCCCCCACGCCCGCCGCAGTGCCATGCTGCGCTGCCTCTGCTACACCCTCGCCAATCTTCTCGGCAGCATTCTGATGCGCCTGATGCACATCCCCTCCCGCTCCGTCTACGACCGCGTCGCCTCCGCCTCCGATTCCCTCCCGGAGCGGCTGCACAGCCTCTGGGCCGCCTGGCGCGGGATCAGCGGTCTGGACGCGGCCTTTTTCGGCGAGGCCCGGTTGTTCTTTACGCTTTTCTTCCTCTTCCAGCTTTTCTGTGTGCTGCTCGCCGCCCTGCTGGTGCTGAAAAAGCTCCGGGACAGGCTGGACGGTCTCTCCCGGCTGTGGCTGCTGTGCCTGATCAGCCTGGGCGGCACCTTCCTCACCGGACTGCTGATCCAGATCCAGATGCGGGAGATCTACCTCTTTGTCTGGTATCCGCTGGTCATGCTCTCGCTGCTGGTGTTGCTGGAGGCGGAGTTTTCCCTCCGTCGGCTTCTGGCCCTGGGCGCGGTTCTCCTGTGCCTGGGAAACCTTCTCTTCAGCTACGGCAGCACGCTGCGCTATGCCCGTCAGGCCGAGAAAGACATGCTCCCCTATCGCCAATTCTGCGAAGATGCGGAGGCGGCCGGGATCACAACCGTCTACGGCGGCTGGGAATTCACGCCGCACTGTGTGGTCTGGTCGGACGGCGCCCTCACCGCCGGCTTCTGGGGGGATATCCCCTTCTGGGTACGGGAGAGCATCAACCGGCTGGACATCTACGAGGAGGCCGACAACGACACAGCCCTGTATCTGTTCGGTCCCTGGACGCGGGAGTACTATCTGCAGTGCGCCGAGGATCTGGGCGGGGAACTGACGCTTTTCGGCGAATATGGCAGCTGCATCGCCTACCGCAGCCAGAAGCAGCTCATGTACTTCGCTCCCAACGACTGACGGGTCAGGCAACAGGCATTAGGCAGCAGGCATTAGGCAACAGGCACCAGGAGACTTTGTTCCCCTGGTGCCTGTTTTCTATGGCCTGTTTTTTATTCAATTCCGCTGACGGTCACGCCCTTGAGGCGGGTGGCCGCCGGGACGCGCCAGTTGTTGTACTGGACGCTCGCGCCGGTAAAGCGCATATCCTCCATCAGTTCCAGCATGGAGCCGGAGAGGGAGCCGCCGGACACGGGGCGCACCGTGTCGCCGTCGTGCCAGTAGGCCAGACGGATCTCCCCGAACAGATCGCCGGTCATGCTGTCCACCTGAAAGTCGGAGAAATCCACCACCTCCAGGTAGGGGCCCTGCCGCAGCTCCGCTTCCTCCGCGCTGCCGCCGCTGACGGCGAAGTTTGTGGGGAGGAAGGCCTCGTTCAGGCCCAGATAGGACGAGAACATCCGGCCGCCCAGATAGTTTTTCGCCACGCCCGCGTCCAGCAGCACGGTATCCCGGATGGGGGCGCCCTCCGCATCATAGCGGCGGTTCTTGGAGGAGTTGGGCAGCTCCCGCAGGGCGGTAAGGCCCGGGCGGTCGCCCCGGAAGTCGGCGGCGATGGGCTCGCCCAGCTTCCAGTCGCTCATTTTCCGGTAGACCATCGCCGCGCCGAGGCGGTCGGCGAAGAACTCATAGAGGCTGACGCTGTCGCGCCCGGTGAAGAGCACGTCCGCCTTGCCCAGCGCCGGGGTCGGCCTGGCCGCGAGGCGATCCTTGCCGTACCGCATCGTGCGCAGCAGATCCCGCCGCAGCCCTTCGGCGTCGCAGGTCCCGCTTGGGAACATGCGGTAGAGCTCGATCTCGTGGCCGTCCCGCCGGGCGTTGACCACCACCTCGATCATGCTGTCCGGATAGCTCTCCTCCAGGTCGATGCCCTCGGAGTTGAGAAAGTGCCGTCTCTTCTCCGCGACAAAGATCTCATAGCTGTTGATGTCCTCGCCCGCCGTCTCGGGCAGGTCCCGCATGGTCTCCACGAAGTCCCGGGCGATGGCCGCGGCGTCGATGGGCTTTGTCTCCGCCGCCTCCGCCGGGTGGGGTTTATGAAGCGTATAGGGCTTGTTCTTTACCAGGGTGGCCCGGTAGGCCAGACCCTCGATCAGGGCCCGGGCCTCCTCGGCGCTCGCCGTCGGGGCGATCTCCCCGCTGGCGCTGCCCAGCCAGGCACCGTCCGAAAGGAGCTGATAGACCTTCACGGTGATATGCTCCACCTTACGCACCCGGTTCTGATCCAGGGCGTGGCGGATGAAATAGAACTCCCAGCCCGTGGTTTTTACATCGCTGATCTCCCAGGCGTAAACGCCCGACTCCTTCAGCAGGGAGACGATCGTATCCAGCATCAGCCCAACCTCGCTTTCGTTTTCAGATAGGGGCCGCCGTCGGAGACCTTGACCCATTCCTTATAGCCCTTGCCGCAGCCGCCGGTGCCGAAGACCTGCCGGTCCTTCGAGCGCATGGAGACGTTCCCCAACAGATCCGGCACATAGCCGGTCATGATGATGGGGGCCACCACCTTGCCGCTGAGCTTGCCGTCCACGATCTCCCGGCCCAGCTTGATGATGCACTGGATACCCCAGTGCTTGGGATCCTCCATGCCGCTCTCCATGCCCTCCAGCAGATAGCCCTGCTTGATTGAGGCGATCATGTCCTCCAGGCTGTCCTCGCCGGAGTCGAAGAGAGTGTTGGTCATGCGGGTGTAGACCTTGTGCTCAAAGTTCTCCCGCTTGCCGTTGCCTGTGGGGGCGATGCCCAGGCGCAGCGCGCTGAGCGCGTCGCAGATGCCGGTCTTCAGGATGCCCTTTTCGATCTCGATCACATCGCCCGCCGGCGTCCCCTCGTCGTCGAAGGCATAGCTTGTCACGTCCTCGGCGCAGAGGGCGCCCTCGTGCATGGTGACCAGATCGCTGCCCACGCGCTTGCCGATATACTCCCGGCCCAAGGCGCGGTTTTTCACAAACATGTCCATCTCCACGCCGTGGCCGAAGGCCTCATGGGCGATCAGGCCAGAGACCTCGGGCGAGGTGATGATCTCGTATTCGCCCGGCTCGATGCGCCCGGCGTCCAGCAGCTCCTCCGCCTGGGCCACCGAGGCGGCCGCCTTTTCCGGCAGGCGGGCAAAGAGCTCCGGCCCGCAGAGCCCGGACAGGCCCTCGTAGCCGAACTGGGTGCGGCCCTCCCGGCTCACGATGGCCACCACCGTGCCCTCGGAATAGACGTAGCTCTGCCGCAGATCCCGGTGCTCGGAGAGGAACATCTTGCAGATATGGGTGGACTGGGCCGAGGTCTGGCAGTCCAGCATGTCCACGCCCAGGGTCATGGCCTGGTCGGAGATCGCCGTCAGCGTCTCCACCAGGGCCTTCACGTCCGTGGTCTCAGGCAGCTGCTCCGTCTCCTTCTCCACGAAGAGCTCCCAGGGCTCGTCCGCAAGGACCGGGGTTTTGAAGCTCTCGGTCCCCGTCTGGCGCAGCAGCGCCGCCTGGCGCTCCAGGGCCGCGCGGATCTCTTCCGCCGCTGCCGCCGGATGGGCCTGGTCATAGTTGTTGAGGGCGTATTCGCTGTACTGCCCGTCCCGGCAGACGCGCACCACGACGCCCCGCTCGGTGGTCATGGTCTCGCTGCTGACCGAGCGGGAACGCTGGGAGATGCGCACCGCCAGACCCTTGGAGTCCGTGGCCAGCACGCTCACATAGTCGTAGTCCTGCCGCAGCAGGGCGATCAGCTCTTTCAGTCCGCCCCGAAGTCCGTTCAGATAGGCGGAAAAAGGCGCTTTCATTCCGTTTCCTTCCTCCTTGGTAAATTCAGTTAAAGAAATCATACTCCCTTTCTTTCCTCCCGTCAATCAAAAGAGGAACGCCCTGGGGCATTCGATGCAGCCCAGCGCGCGCACTCGCGTCGAAAGACGCTCGCACACTTCTGGGCTGAGAAGTGTTTTTTCCGAGGCGCATGTCCCCGGAAAAAACGGATTGGATTGATTTTTCGCCTTGCGAGGCGAAAAACTCTGCGAGGCTTTTTCCCACGATAGAGTTTGTCTACAGTCTGAGGAACGCCCTGGGGCGTTCCTCCATTTTCGTTCCGTCCGGGCTCAGAAGATCTGTCCCGGGAGTCTCAGCTTCTCCTTGGGTGGAAAGGCTTTATCGAAGGCCTCCACGTCCGCCTCGTCCACATAGTAGCCCCGGGGCGTCTGGTAAACGCCGGTGACCTCATCCAGGTATCCCGGGATCAACTCCCTGCACAGGAAAAAAGAGTCGTCCGCCCCCTCGGGCAGATCGTGGTAGCGGATGCCGAAGGTTCGGGCATAGGAAAAGCCGCTGTGGCCGTAAAAGCCAATGTTCCCCTCGAAGAGTACCGCGCCGAAGCCCATGGCCGTCGCTTTTTCCAGCGAATAGTCCAGCAGCTTCTTGCCGTAGCCCTGACGTTTGAGCTCCGGCATAATGCCGATGGGCCCCATGGTCAGAACCGGGATCACCCGGCCGTCGTCGGCTTCGATGACGGTGCGCATGAACATATTCTGCCCGATCAGCTTGCCGTTTTTCTCTGCGCCAGAATGATCCCCCGGATCATTCTGCTGCACGCGAAGGCGCATGACGAAATCCAGCTCCTTCACGAAAGCCGGGTCGTCTCGCAACACATGGATTACATAGTGCTCGCTGCAGCCCGGGCGGTAGACGTTCCAGAAGGATTCCCGGACCAGGTTTTCGACCTCTCGGTATTCCTCTTTCTTTTCTAAACGGATGATATAGTCTTTTGTCTTCATGTTTTTTCCTCCTGACTGTTGATTTTTCAGTGGGAGGCCGGTTCGATCGTCAGCCTCCGGTCAGGCCGCAATCTCCGGTTTTGTTCTGTTTTTCAAACAATACGCTCCTTAAAAATGATTTTTGTTATACTAGAACCTCATAAAAACCTTTAATTCCTTAAAGGTTTTTATAGCGCCATCAGGCGCGTAGAGGTTCTGCATGAGACGGATTTTCAGCGCCTTCGCGCTGAAAATGCCGCGGGAACCGCGGCTTATCTGATTAAAGTTTTTAATCAGATAAGAGTATTATTCCACGGTCAAGGTCAGCTCGATCTCGTCCTCGTCCTCCACGCCCGTCGCCCGAAAGCCTTTTTTCTCATAGAGCTTCCGTGCGGCCGCATTGTCTTTGTTGCAGGTCAGAGCGACCCGGGTGGAATCCCCAAAGGGTTTGGTCTTGATATAGGCGAGCACCCGGTCCAGGGCCGCGCTGCCGTAACCCCGCCCCTGCGCGGATTCATCGATCATCATGTGCCAGATGTCGTACTCGGGCACATCGTAGTCATAGATCACCATGACGTACCCGACCATCTTCCCCTCTGCGTAGATCCCAAAGGGCTGACACTGATTTCGGTACACGTAGGCCTGGGCCAGGCTCCGGATGGGATGGGAGACAAAACGCTCCTGTCCCGGCGCCAGCCTCAGGCGAAAGGCGTCAAGAGAATTGTCCTCGGTTATCGCTCTGAGTTCTGCCATTGTTTTCTCCTTACTCGCAAGCGTATTCCTCCAGTTCCAGGCGCATGAGCACCAGTTCCTGCCAGCCGCTCCACCGGGAGCGGAAGCCCTTCGGGTTTCTGCCATACTCCACAAAGCCCACGCTCTGATACAGAGCAAGGGCGCTTTTGTTCTCGGCGACCGCCTCCAGCTCCAGCTGTGCATACCCGGCCGTCCGTGCGCATTCGATGCAGGCCTCCGTCAAGGCCCGCCCGATTCCGAGGCCCCAGTACGCCTTGTCCACGCTGATGCCAAAGGACGCCCGGTGCCTCATCTTCTCTTTCGGCCCGACGCAGTCGATCCCCGCCGAGCCGACGACCGTCCCCTCCAGCTCCGCAAGGATCTCGATCCCGTTGGCGCTGTCTGTTTTCCGTTTCAGATACTCCGCCTCCTGCTCCGCCGTAAAGCTGGTCTCATCCGGGTAGCTGAGGAGGTAATCGGTCTGTGCGTGGGTCAGGAGATAGATATCCAGCAGGGCCTGGCCGTCCCGCTCCGTCCCGTTGCGGAGGGTGCAGGCTCTGCCGTCCTTCAGCGTAATCGTTTTGTTGTAGTTCATGCTTTCATC
>CACYOR010000003.1 GCA_902775985.1 Oscillospiraceae bacterium | reverse complement strand
GCCTTTGCGATACCATCCAAAGCCTGACCTGTGAAACCATCCGCAGCATCACAGGGCGCTCTTGGATACTGTCATGTTTTAATTAAGGAAGAGTATAAAGCATGAGCTTCGCTCTGAACTTAAAGGAATATGTAAAAAGTTTCAATATCAGTTAGGACACTGACCTCGCGTTGGGCATCCTCAAAGAGCCTCTTCTGCTCATCGCTGAGTGAAGCGCTTAACCAATCTAAACGGAAGAATTACTTATGCGGCATGATGTAGGAGGACAGCATGAGCTTAAACTTTTCCTGGCTCTTCCTTTTCTTCAAATACTTTTTCTTTTTGGAAATGTCGCCATCAAAGAGCCAAACCGCCTCATAGGCATCGTGGATTGCGTCACCTACCAGTCCGACCTCGCCGGTACAATCGCCTACAATCACAGCCTGGGGATATCGGTCCTTGATTGCTTGAGCGGCAGCGGACAGCGGCCTCGTACCAAACGCAACAATGGCCGTATCTGCCGGAATCGTCTCCTGACGGCCGTCGTTTGTTTCCACGACGACTCCATCGTCCGCGAAGGATACCACCTTCGTCTTTAACCGTTGAACCACCTTATACTGGTTCAGCAGCAAACGCAAAGCGGTGCCGTTTTCGGGATTGGCTTTTGCGGCAAGCTTGTCCGTCATTTCCACAAGCGTGACCTGCTTCCCCTCCTGAGCGAGCTCCAACGCCATTTCGCAGCCGGAGAAGCCGCCGCCCAGGACAACGATCTTCTCGCCCTTGATATCCTGTGCACGACTGGTGTGCGCCTCTTGCACTTCAATTACATGCTTGCGGTCGATTCCGGGGATCTTGGGAAAGATGGGGTCCGCTCCCAAAGCCACGACGATTTGATCAGCCTTGCTGAGCTCTGGGGAATCCGGCGTGATCGCCGTATTCAGAACGACTTCCGCCCCGCTCTTTTCCACTTCCCGTTCCAGGTAAGCCAGGAGCTTTTTCATCTGCCCCTTGAACGACGGAGTCGATGCCACATTCATCTGCCCGCCCAGCTTATCCGCTTTGTCGTAAAGTGTGACCCTGTGGCCGGCATTGGCAGCCAGGATTGCAGCCTCCATGCCGCCGGGGCCGCCTCCGATTACGACAACGTTCTGAGGCTTGGCGGTGCGCGGAATGTTCATCATTTCCTCGTCTGCCGCAGCGGGATTCACCGCACAGGACAGTGGAAGGAGCTTGAAGAAATGGCAGATGCAGTAGTTGTTGCAGCGCAGGCAGGGGCGGACATCCTCCATGCGGCCTTCTTGAACCTTGTTGAGAAACTGGGGATCCGCGATCAGCTGCCGTCCGATCATCACGTAATCGATCTCTCCCTTCTCCACCGCTTCCAGAGCGGTGTCCGGAGTGTGCGCGCCGGCACACATGACCGGTTTGTCCGTCACCTTGCGGATGGTTCTGGCAGCAGGCAGGAACGCAGCGTCGCCATAGTAGTCCGGTGTCACGCCCCAGGCTCCGGATCCGTAACAGCCAAGGTCTACGTCGTAGGCCGTGAGACTTGTCTTGTCGATGACTTTGATCAGTTCCATGCTTTCTTCCGGAGTACGTTGGTTGGGCATCTTGTGATCCATGGAAACGCGCAGAATGATCGGGTATTCAGGCCCCACATTTTTACGGATCTCCTCAATGATCTCAACAACGATGCGCGCCCGGTTTTCCACACTCCCGCCATATTCATCGGTTCGATGATTCCAGCAGGCAGAGATAAACTGATCAAGCATATAGCCGGTATGCGCATGGATTTCCACAGCGTCAAAGCCCGCCCGTTTGGCCGAGGCGGCCACCTTGCCGAAGGTTGCGACCAGTTCGTGGATCTGCTTGACCGTCATGGCGGTGGTGTGCTTGTTGGGCTTGAAATAAAGCGGCAGCTCACTTGCGGATAAGGCTTTGACAAACGGCGGAACCACAGTGTTCTGCCCGGCTCCCGCTCCCAACTGAACACAGGTCTTGACACCATGGCGCTTGACGCGCTGGTTGAAGTTCTTCCACTCTTTCTCCTGGTTGGGTGTTCCGGCCGTCTTGTAGTTGGAGGTCATGGAGTCGATCTTGTCCACGGCCTGGCACTCGGTCATGATCATGGCTACACCGCCCTTGGCGCGCTCCTCCACGAAACGGATCATCGTGTCCGTCATATGAAAGCCCAGGTTATCACAGGTAGACATGGGCGCCATGATGAATCGATTTTTGAGCGTTACGTTTCCAAGCTGGATCGGCTCATACAGCTTTGCATATTTGTTATCCATCGGCATGTTTCCTCCGGCATTCCAGACTCAGTTATTCTGTGTCATGCTCTGCAGATTGGAGGCCTTCACGTCAACGCCCTGGGCAGCCAGCTTTTTGGCATAAAATGCAAAATCAAAGACAGCCTGGTCGGTCAGACCCTGTTCATTCTGGAGAGATTTGAACTGCTCCGGCAGCAGGCTCAGGCTCAGATCCTCGTGGGTGTAAATGTAGAACTTACCCGCCTCCATCTGGTCGATGATGGACTGGGCCGCCTCGGCGGCGGTGATATACCCCAGCTTGTCGCCGTCCGGCGTGTGCGCTTTTGAAGCGGCAACAGGCATGTCTGCCTCGCCGGGATTTTTATACTTTTCGCTGCGATAGCAGGTGCCGTTGATGACGTCGGATTCAAAGACGCCGGGCAGAGACACGCAATACTGGATTTTGGTGATCTTTCCCAGAGTCATCTCACCCTTGAAGCTCTCAACTAGACGCAGTACCGCCGCCTTGGAGACGGAGTAAGGCCCCCACATGGAGAAGGGCGCAATCGATGCGGTAGAAGCGGTCGTCACGATGGTGCCGCCGCTCTCCTGCATCATCATTGCTCCGGTGAATTTGCGAAGTCCGAGAAGCGTGCCGCGGATATTGGTATCCAGCACCCAGTTCCAATCGTTCATGGTCAGCTGCATGCTGGGCTTGGGACGCGCCATTACGCCCGCATTGATAAAGCCGTAATCGATCCGGCCGTAAGTCCCGAGAACGATCTTGAGCAGCTTATCCCAGCTCTCTTCCTCCGTAACGTCCTGCTGAACGTACAGAGCTTCAATCCCCTTGCCCTTTAATTCCGCCTCGGCCTTTTCGCCATTCTCCATCCGCCGGCCCGTAATGACGACTTTTGCGCCCGCCTGACCCAGCAGGTCAGCAAAAGCATAACCCAGTCCGGAGGTGCCCCCGGTGATCACCGCGATTTTGTTTTCATAGTTCTGCATGTCTGTTCCTCCTTGTACTATTTTTTCGTTTGTGGACAAATCCACCCGACTGCATTTATCTTATTGAACACAGTGTAAAAGAGGAACTTTCAATCACCATAGTTCTGTTCAGATACCGTTCAAAAGGGAAGATATTGATTCATATCATAACAATTTCTCTCAGCCTGTTCGATTTTCGGACAATTGCAGGTATATTGTGTGGAAATTTGACAGGAAAAGATGTTATACTGCATTTAGGGGAGGTGTTACAATGGGCAAAAGCGATGTAATCAAGCGGGAGTTTGCGAGAACATTGAAGCAGATGGCCTCGGAACAGGCGCTCTCTTCTGTGACTGTCTCCTCGCTCTGCGCCAAAACCGGACTGAGCCGAAGCACATTTTATTATCACTTCATAGATTTATACGATCTGATCAATTGGATTTTTGATACTGAAATCATTCTCCCCCTGCAGAATTATCTGTGTGCGCATGAAGTCGGCAACTGGGCATACGGTACGCGCATGTCGCTGGAAACGATGTTCGCTGATCGGATATTTTACTGTCAGGCTGTCAAAATGGATGTGCAAAACAGCCTGCAGGATTTCATGCGACAGCGCAACCGTGACAGCTGGGAGCTTTTGCTCAGCCGCTATCTGGAAGGAACCCATCAGCAATACGATCCCGAAACGCTGGACTTTCTGACAACCTTTATTGCACAGGCGATCAGCAATATGACCATTGACTGGGCAAAAGACGGGATGAAAACTCCGGTGGACCGAATGTGCAAAATGAACGAGGTCGCCACGATGGGCGTTTACGGTATTATTAACAGAGCGAATGAACCGCGCAAAACATAGGGGGATGTATCATGAACCAATTTACCAAGCAATTCGGGAAACCGATCTGTGTCATTCTTTATGCCGCGCTCTCTGCACTGGCGGCCAGAAAAAAGCCTCTGCCACTTCTCATTCTGATCGCTACGCACACGGTCGAATACTTCGTTGTCGCCCGCAAGCTTGCTATGGAGCGCGACATTTCCCGAGGGGTCGCATTGGCCAATTGTCTGGCCTTTGGGTTCACCTGGTGGAAGCCAATCAAATACGGTGAATGACAATTTGTCCATGTGAAAGCGACGCCTGCCTGCACGGTGAAGTGCGGACAGACGTCGCTTTCATTCTCAATTACTTTGAGAGTCGGGACGACCTTGTGGTCAGCTATGTGCGCTACACCAAGGACTTTATGACCGAGAAATGCAAGGCCTGGTTTCTGGAGCACGACCGGCGGGATTATGAGAGCAACTTGGCGTATATGAACGCCTTTATGTCCTATGTGGCCAACGGCAAGGTCGGGGAGGAGCGCCCCAACGCTACAACCCAGACCTATGTGCTGACGCACTATAATGAGGAGGTCGCGCGGCTGGTCAAGGCCGAGTTCAAGGAATGGCGCGAAACCATGGAGCAATGCCTCATCGCGGTCTACGGTGAGGCGGCAGGCAAGCAGGAGGCCGAGGCCATGATGATCCTCATCACCGGCACATTCCTCTGCAATTACAACGGTGTCCTCACCGGTGGCATCAACCACAACATTATCGGGTACTTGAGCAATCTGGCGAAGTCATAAGAGGAAATATGAACTGGGCAGGCATTGAAGCCCGCCTAGTTTTATGCAATCAGATTTCTCTCATTTGAGTGTCTATCAGCACATCCAGCATGATTTTTGCCCCGGTTTTGAATGCAAGACAATACGTCTCACAATCGGTCAGAACACTGACCTCCCGCTGGGCGGTCATATAGTCTTCGAACATTTCCTTTTGCTTTTCAGTGAGTGTGTCGGTCAGTGCATCTCCGGCTTTCACAAGGTCATCCAGAGCTTTCGCATATTGGCTGTTGCGCTTGAAGCTGCGCTCACTGGGGCGAACGTCACCGAGGTAGAGGTCTTCCAGAATCAGCATCTCGACACCTCCTCAGCAGTAGATGAGCTCGTGTAGGACGATCTCTTCTGCCAGGTTTCGGATGTTGTTCATGCGTCGGACCCATTCCATCTGATCAGTAGCCTTGAGCGTTTCTGTCACACCTTCTTGCTTTGCCATCTGTTGGGTGAGAAATTCAATGCGTCCCTCGCAGGCTTCGTCGATCTCGGCCAGGTGCAGAAACAGCGTGCCAGCCGCCAGAAGATTGGTATACAGCATCGGCCGATGCTCTTTCAGATAGCGTTTCCGCATCCGGCCATACTTGCCGATAGATTTCGGATTATAATCTTCAAGTGTAAGATTTGGGAAATAATAGTCTCCATGTCTATGATATTCGATGTTCACTGTGTTATACTCCTTCATAATAGAATTGTTATTCCAGTCGCGCCATTTTCCACAGTGGGACTGATTCCTGTCGTTTTTCCAGTCAAAAAAAGAACTCATGCCTTGGTCTTTGAGTAGTAGTTTCATTGTAAAAATGAATTCCAGTCGACCTCTTGAATTGACCTCTTGAATCAGAGCCGTGACTGTAAATTTGACTGGAATGAAGAAGAAACACAATGTTCTGACCATTAAAAATAGTTTTTAAAATGATTTGATATTTGCGATTTCGCGAACTTTTTCACCATCAAAAGTTGCGAGGCGCTCAATGGCATTCAAGAGGTCAGCGGTTCGATCCCGCTTATCTCCACCAAATGAACGAGGCAGCCGAAAGGCTGCCTTTTTCATTTGGTGAAACCGGCAGGTTTGTACACCGCTGACCTCTTGCATTTCAATCAGAACCCGCCTCCGGCGGGCTTTCCGGCGTTTACCGCCGGAAAGGTCAGCGGTTCGATCCCGCTTATCTCCACCAACGAAAAAGACAGGCTTTGTGCCTGTCTTTTTTCGTTGCCCGGGAAACGTTGGCGCAACCGCTGACCTCTTGCCTTTCAATCAAAACCCGCCTTTGTCTGTCTATCAAAGAAACACCCGGCCGATGGCCGGGGGTCTCTTTGTGTTGGAAGCGGATTTGGGCTCAGCCCTTGACGGAGCCGCCGGTGACGCCCTCGACGTAGTACTTCTGCAGACACATGAAGAGGATCGTGACCGGGATGGCCACCAGGATGCCGCCCGCGCAGAAGCGGGTGAAATAGCCCTGGTAGTCGTTGGTCCAGACCCAGCGGGTCATGGCCACGGCCACGTTGTAGCCGTTCTCGTTGCCGAAGGCCACGTAGGAGGCGAAGATGTAGTCGCACCAGGGGGCCATGAAGGCCACCAGCGCGGTGTAGATGATGATCGGCTTGGAGAGGGGGATGATCATCTTCACCAGGATCTGGGCGCGGGTGGCGCCGTCGAGAATGGCCGCCTCGTCCAGGGACTTGGGGATGGTGTCAAAATAACCCTTGCAGACATAGTAGCCCATGCCGGAGCTGGCCACGGAGATCAGGATCAAACCGGGCACCGCGCCGGCCTCGGTGAGGCCCAGCTGCTTGAGCAGATAGTACAGGCAGATCATTGTCAGGAAGCCCGGGAACATGCCCAGCACCAGCCAGATGTTCATCAGCGCTTTGCGGCCCTTGAAGCGCATGCGGGAGAGGGCGTAGCTGACGCAGATGACGATCAGGGTCTGCAGCAGGGCCACAAAGAGGGCGATGATCAGGGTGTTGGTGTACCAGCGGATAAACTTGCTGCTGTCGCTGAAGAGGAACTGATAGTTGACCAGGGAGAACTCCTTGGGGACGAGATAGTTGACCATGCCGCCATACTCGCCGCGGAAGCTCTGCAGAACCAGGCCGATAAAGGGGAACAGCCACACGATGCTCATGACAATGAGGATGAGGTAGACGATCGCGTTGCCGATTTTTCTTCTTCTCGCCATTACTGGAATCCCTCCTCATCTTTCACCGACGGCATCGTGTTGTATACGACCAGGGAGATAATGGCCGTGACCAGGAACACCATGATGCCGATGACGGCGGCGATCTTGTAGTTGGAGTCGTTGATGGTCATCTTATAGAGCCAGGTGACCAGCAGGTCGGTGGAGCCGGCGTTGTTCGACAGGCTCATCGACTGAGGCCGGCCACGGTTCAAGAGGAAGATGACGTTAAAGTTATTGAGGTTGCCGATGAACTGGGTCAGCAGGAAGGGCCCGGTCACAAAGAGCATGTAGGGCAGGGTGATCTTCCGGAAGGTCTGGAAGGCGTTGGCCCCGTCGATGCGGGCGCTCTCGTAGAGCTCGGCCGGGATGTTCATCAGCAGGCCCGTCACAATCAGCATCGTGTAGGGGATGCCGATCCAGAGGTTGATGACGATGATGAGGATGCGGGCGTAGAGGGCGTTGTCCCAGAAGGGGATCGCCTGCTGGATCCAGCCCCATTTGAGCAGGTAGGCGTTCACGAGGCCGTCGGAGGCGAACATCTTGCCCACGTACAGAAGGGACACGAACTGGGGTACCGCGATGGTCATGACCAGGATCGTGCGCCAGAGCTTTTTGAGCTTGATGCCCTTCTTGTTGATCATGATGGCCACGGCCATGCCCAGGAAGTAGGTCAGGAAGGTGGCGAAGAAGGCCCAGACCAGGGTCCAGCCCAGCACATAGAAGAAGGTGCCGCCGAAGCCCTCGCCGCCGATGCCGAAGAGGGCCTTGAAGTTTTCCAGGCCCACCCAGGTGAAGAGCTTGGCGGGCGGCTGGTGTGTGGCGTCGTAGTTGGTGAAGGCGATGCAGATCATGAAGATGATCGGCAGCACCGTGAAGACAAAGATGCCCGTGACCGGCAGGGCCAGCAGGGTCTTGTCAAAGTTCTTGTCGAAGAGCGAGGCCAGATCCTCCCGGTTCGTGGGCAGGCGCTTGCCGGCGGCCAGGCGCTGCTCTGCCTCCCGGTTCTGGCGGATGTTCAGGCGCCAGAGATACACGAGCGCCAGGATCGCCACGATGGTCAGCAGACCGTAGAGCAGGATCAAAAAGCTGTTGTCGCCCCAGACTGTGATGCGCCCCTGCTTGTGGGTCTCCACCACGCCGAGGGTCAGGATGTGCCTGAGATAGTCCCAGCCGAAGCGGAACACATAGAACAGGATGCCGCCCTCCAGGGCCAGCATGGTCAGGCCCCTGACCCACTGCCCGCGGCAGAGCTGCGCAAAGCCCATGATGAGGAAGGAGAGCTTGCTTTTCCAGTCCCCCTGGGCAAAGCTGGCTCCGATCTCTCCCAGATCCCCGCCGAGCCAGCGGAAGAAGCGGGCGATCGGCCCGGCTTCCCGTGCGTTTACTCCCATAATTAACTCCTCCCGAAATCGTTCCTTTCAATCAAATCAAGAAGGCAGGGCCCAGAGCCCTGCCTTCTTGGAGAAACCGACTTACTTGGCGTAGGAGATGCAGGTATCCTGGAAGCTCTGCAGCGCCTCGAGCAGGGCGGCGTCATCGGCGTCGTTGTAGTCGCCGGCGATGACGGAGTCACCCAGGGCGGTGGCCAGAGACCAGTAATCGCCGGGGTACTGACCCTGCGGGATATCGAAGGCCAGCTGCTCGCCCAGAGCGGAGAGGGCCTCGTCGGCCTGCACGGCCTCGTCAGCCTTGGCGCTCAGGTTGGAGGGACCCCAGCCGACTTCTTCGAAGCGGGCCAGCTGCACCTCGCCGCTGGAGAGGAAGAGGGCCAGCTCGTCGCAGAGGGCCAGCTTCTCCTCGTCGGTCTGAGGCTTCACGCCCAGCAGCTTGAAGCCGCCGAAGCCGCTCATCTGCACGGCCTCGCCGTTGAGATCAAAGGTGGGGAGCTTGGCGCAGGCATAGTTGTCGCCGAAGAGATCCTTGGCGGCGCCGGAATCCCAGGTGCCGTCCACGATGGCGGCGGCATTGGTGGCATTGCCGATGGAGGAGCCGTTGTGGAAGGCGGGGGACTTGGCCAGCGCGACGATGGCCTTCAGCGCGCCGACGCCGGCGTCAGAGGCATAGTCCACGTTGCAGGCGGTGAAGGCGCCCGTGTCGTCCGTATCGTAGGTCAGGGTGCAGCCGGCGCCGAAGAAGAAGGCGGGCTGATACCAGCCGGAGTTGATCTCCATGTAGAAGCCCTTGCCGGCGGCCTCGCAGTCGGCCACGATGGCTTCCAGGCTGCCGGGATCGGAGACGACGCTCTTGTCATAGTACAGGAAGTAGCCGTTGTCGGAGGTCAGGGGATAGGCATAGACCAGATCGCCCATGGTGGCGGCGGCGACGGAGCCGGCGTCGTTCTCCTCGGCGACGATGGCGGCGTTCTCCTCGCTCAGCTCGATCAGGGCGCCGGCGGCGACCAGACGGGCCAGCTGATCCTGGGCGAAGTTGAAGATGTCAGCGCCGGCGTCCAGGTCGGTCAGCATGTTGGAGGCGGCGTCGCCCTCGCCGACGGCCTCAACGGTCACGGCGTAGTCGGCATACTCGGGGTGGGCTTCCATGAAAGTCGCGACCTGCTTTTCGGTGAACTCTTTGGTGGCGTCGGGGACCCAGATCTTCAGGGTCTTGTCGCCCGCGGCATAGGCGGGAACGGCCAGCGCCACGACCAGGCACAGGGCCAGAACGATGGCTAAAAACTTTTTCATTTTTCCTTGTCCTTTCCAATTTGTATTTTATCTCGACGCGCCGCAGCGCGTTGAAACCGCGGTTTAGGGCTATGGATATTCCTACCCTTTCACTTATGATTCATTTTAGCACTCCCGTTTTTGGGCTTCAACTGTCCAAAACGCCAAAAACAGGCCTTGGTTTTTGTTAAAAATGTCCTTCCCCTTTTCCGGGCTGCCGCTTGCCGATTCTGTATTTTCCGCGGTATAATCAAGAAAATGATTGTCTCTTTCCCGGAGGTGATGCGCCCGTGAAACGCCGCATTCTGAGCACGCTTCTCTCGCTCCTTCTCCTGTTCTCCCTACTCCCCTCCGCCCGCGCCGAGGCGGAGCCGGGCATCGACTGGTACGAAGTCTTCGTCCGCTCCTTCTCCGACAGCGACGGCGACGGGATCGGGGATCTGAACGGTGTCCGGAACAAACTGGACTATGTGGCCTCCCTGGGCGTCGGCGGCATCTGGCTCATGCCCGTCATGCCCTCCCCCAGCTACCACAAGTATGACGTGACGGACTACTGCGCCATAGATCCGGAGTACGGCAGTCTGGACGATCTGCGCCAGCTGCTGGAGGAGGCCCACGCGCGGGGCCTGCGCCTGATCCTGGATCTGCCAATCAACCACTGCTCCAGCCTCCACCCCTGGTTTCTCAGCGCCGCTGCGGACCCCGCCTCCCCCTACCGGGACTACTTCAACTGGTCGTCGGGGCCTGCGGACGGCTATGCCCCCTGCGGGGAGAGCTGGTACGAGTGCCGCTTCGTGGACTCCATGCCCGATCTCAATCTGGACAATCCCGCCGTACGGGAGGAGATCCGCGCGATCTTCCGCTTCTGGCTGGAGGACGTGGGGGTGGACGGCTTCCGTCTGGACGCAGTCACCAGCTATTACACCGGCCGGGCCGCGGACAACATCGACTTTCTCGACTGGCTGGCCGACACGGCCCATGCGGTCGCACCGGACTGCTTCCTGGTGGCCGAGGCCTGGGAGGGCCTGGACGCCATCGCCCGCTATGCCCAGTCCCGGGTGGACAGTTTCTTTACCTTCCCCGTCTCCCAGAGCGAGGGCTACATCGCCAAAGTCCTGGGCCGGGCCAACCGCCATCCGGGCCGCAGCTACGGCGAATACACTTCCCTGCTGGAGGCGACGCTGCCGGAGGGCAGCATCCCCGCGCCTTTCCTGGAAAACCACGACACCGGGCGCACCGTGGGCTTCACCGGCCGGAGCGATCCGGACAAGACCAAGATGGCCTTCGGCCTGCTGGCCCTGATGCGGGGCGATCTCTTCCTCTACTACGGGCAGGAGATCGGCATGGTGGGCAGCGGCGAAGACCCCAACAAGCGCATCGGCATGCTCTGGACGAGCGAGGAGGAGACCACGCTTCCGCCTCCCGGCACGACCAAGGTGGAATACGCCTATCCCTCCGTGGCCGAGCAGGAGGGCGATCCCGCCTCGATCCTGAATTATTACCGGGCCGCCCTGGCCCTGCGGCGGCAGTTCCCCGCCATCGCCTGGGGCCGCAGCGAGGTGCTCCCCTGCGAGTTTGACGAGATCTGCCTGATTCGCCGGGCACATGAGGGCGAGGAGCTGCTGCTCATCGTCAATCCCTCCGCCTCTCCGGTGCAACTGGACCCGGCACAGTACGCCCCCGGCTTTGAGACCCTCGCCGCCTCCCTCTGCACCGATCCGGAGCTCGCCGTGATCTGGCAGCCGGAGGGCACGCGGCTTCGTATGCCCGCCCGCTCCATCGCCGTTTTCACTCATTGAATTTACGAGGCTGGAAAACAGGCTTTCATAGGCGGGTTGTAGGGGACGGCGTCCGCGACGTCCCGGCAGAATACGATTACGATTACAGAAATCTCCGGCCAATTCGGTCATCTTCACCGTTTTCGCCGGAGATTTTCCGTTCCTTTTCCTTGTCCCGCGCGGGCTGTCGAGGACGCCAGCCTCTACGGAAGGACTTCGTCTTTCCCTCAGCCCCGTTTTTCTTTGAAAAATCCAGAAATTTAAGCTTTTCATTTATCCTGGCTTGTGATATATTGGTATGAGTATATTTGTAAGTTGGAGTATTATGCAATGGAGAGAGAAAGCGGCATCCAGAATGAGATCATCGAAGGGCGCAACGCCGTCATCGAGGCGCTGCGGGCCGGGCGGGCCATCGACAAGCTCTTTATCAATAAGGGCGAGGTGGACAAGACCCTGGGGCATATCGCCTCCAAGGCCCGGGACAAGGGCATCGTGGTGGTGGAGTGCGACCGGCGCAAGCTGGACTTCATGAGCCAGACCCACGCCCACCAGGGCGTGATCGCCGTGTGTGCCGTGCGGGAGTACTGCACGGTGGAGGACATCCTCGCCATCGCCGAGGAGCGGCAGGAGGCCCCCTTTGTCATCGTCTGCGATGAGATCAGCGACGGGCACAACCTGGGCGCCATCATCCGCTCGGCGGAGTGCGCCGGGGCCCACGGGGTCATCATCCCCAAGCGCCGCAGCGCCGGGCTCACCGCCATTGTGGACAAGGCCAGCGCCGGCGCGGCCGAGCATATGGCCATCGCCCGCGTCCCCAATCTCCCGGCCGTGATCCGGGAGCTCAAGGAGAAGGGGCTCTGGGTCTACGGCACCGCCGCCACCGGCTCCAGCGACCTGTGGCACACCGATTTCACCGGCCCTCTGGCGCTGGTGATCGGCTCCGAGGGGGACGGCATGGGCCGCCTGGTCTCGGAGAGCTGTGATTTTATCGTGAGCCTGCCCATGAAGGGGCAGCTCAGTTCCCTCAACGCCTCCGCCGCCGCGGCGATCACGATGTATGAGATTTTGCGGCAGCGCATGAAGGGATAGGCATTCGTCCCCCGCAGACAGACAGAAAGTGGGTGAGCGCATTTGCTGAGCAGGCATCGTAAGATGAATACGACAGCCGGGAAAGGCGCGTCCTCTCCCCCGCCGCGGCGCAGGCCGAGTGCCCGCGCACCGGGCGAGGCCGATTCCCGCGAGCGCCGCGCCCGCTCCGCCAAGCGCGAGAGCGCCGGGGAAATCTACGCCCCCGAACGGGGCGAGGTCTTTTTTGAGGAAAAGCCCCAGCCCTTCTCTGTCTCCCTGCGGGAGATCCTGGAGGAGTACCGCTCCGACAGCGGCCCCGACCGCTACGCCATGGCCGTGGAGCTGGAAGAGCCGCCCGAGGGCGAGGAAGCCCTCGGCCCCGAGACGGAACCGGCCCCTGAGATAGAGGAACCCCTCTCCGCCCGGGCCGCCCTCCACGCCTACTGGGACAGCAAGGGCGTTCCCCATCCGCCCGCGGAGGAGCCGCCCCGCCGCCGCGAAAGCGAGCGCGAGCCGCCCCGCCGCCGGGAGAGCGAACGGGAGAGCCCCCGCCGCCGGGAGAGCGAACGGGAGAGCCCCCGCCGCCGGCAGGAAAGCCGTCCGGCCCGGCCGAGAACACCCGTCCGGGAAGAGCCGGTCCCCGAAGTTGAGGGCGGCTGGAACTGGATGGACATTGTAAACGAATTCAAAATGGGCAGCGAACTGGAGAGCTCGGTGTTTGACGAGCGCCCCCGCGCTGCCGGGAAGCGACAGCCCATGACGCACAGAGACGATCTGCCCGCCCAGGCGCAGGCAGAAGAACAAGGGAATATCAACAGCGCCGACGCTCTGCCCGCCGGGATCCGCCCGCTTCAGGGCCGCCGCAGCGAGAGTGCGGCGTCCGCCGCAGGCCATCTGTCCTTTGAGGAGATCATGGCGGAGTTCGGCGCGCCCATCGCCAAAAGCGCGGAGGCGCCGAGAGCTCAGACGCCCGCCGAAGCTGAAGCGATGGAGGCGCCGAGTGAGCACCGCGGCCGCCGCTCCCACATGGAGGACGAGGCCCGGGCCCTGTTCGCGCATCTGGATGAGATGCCGGTCAAGGCCGAAAGCGCCGCGCCGGCGATCGAAGAGGCAAAGGCCCCGGCCCCGGAGGAGGCGAAGGCCCCCGCCCCGCGGGACGAGGACTTTGCGATCCGCTTCCCCCGCGAGGCCATGGAGCTGGGCAAGCCTCAGTCCGCCCCGGCGGAGGAGACGAAGCTGCCCGCGGAGGAGGCCGCCGACGCGGCGCCAAAGAAGAAGAGCCCCGCCGGAGCGAAAGCCCTGCTGAGCGCGCTGCCCTTCGGGAAAAAGAAGGCCGGAGGCAAGAAAAAAGCGAAGAAGGCCGAGGCCCCGCGCGGCGACGCGCTGGACGACACGGCCGCCTATCCCGCCGCCTACGCCCCGGACGAGGATTATGAGAGCGAGGAGGAGGCCGATCCCAACGCCTTCCCCAGCTTTGGCGACTATCTGCTGGGTCTGGTGACCGGGCTGTGGCTGCGCCTGCGCGGCGTCGCCGGCAGCGAGAGCGCCGAGACCATGGAGACCGAGGAAGAGGAGCTGGGACCCGAGCTCAAGCCCGCGGCCGCCTCCCGCTACTACGGCTCCTTTGTCCAGTCCCTGCGCCTGCGCTTCCGCATCGCGCTGGTGCTCTGGCTCATTCTGTCCTATATCTCCCTGGGCCTGCCCGTCACCGGCGCGCTGCGCTCCATCCAGGTGGCCGCCGGCATGTGTCTGGCGCTGCAGCTGGGCATCATGCTGCTGAGCCTGGATGTGATCACCGGCTCCGCCATCAATCTGGCCCGGGCCCGCTTCGGCGCGGATTCCCTGGCAGCCCTGAGCTGCGTTCTGACCAGCCTCGACGCCCTGGCCGTGCTGCTGGACGGCTTCGGCCAGCCCCATATGCCCCTCTGCGCCCTCAGCAGCATGTCCCTGCTGGGCGTGCTGTGCTCGGCGCTGCTGAGCGCCCGGGGCCTGCGCAAGTCCCTGCGCGTGCCCGCCATCGGCAAGCAGGCCTACAGCGTCACCGCCGAGAGCGAGAAGGGCGGCCGCACCGTCACCCTCATCAAGTCTCTCCGGCCGGTGATCGGCTTTGTCCGCCGCAGCGAGGAGGCGCCTCCCGACGAGACGGCCTACAACCGGGCCTCGCCTCTGCTGCTGGTCCTGGCCTTCCTGATGAGTTTGATCGTCGTTCTGGCCAAGAAGAGCGCCGGCGACTTTCTCTATGTCTTTACCGCCGTTCTGGCCCCGGCCACGCCGGTCACGGCGCTGCTGTGCTACGCGCTGCCCTTCTTTGTGGGCGCCAACCGCATCTTCCCCAGCGGTGCGGCCATCGCCGGCTGGTCCGGCCTGTGCGACGTGGGCAGCAGCAACAACCTCATCGTCACCGACCGGGATCTCTTCCCCGAGGGCAGCGTGGACATCGACTCCATCCGCATCTTCGCGGACGTGCCCTCCGAGCGCATCATCGCCTACGCGGGCACGATGATCACCGCCTCCGGCGCGGGTCTCGGCTCCTGCTTTGCCGATCTCATGCAGCGCAACGGCTGCGCCATGCGCCAGGTGGAGAACTTTGAATTTCTCCCGGGCGGCGGCATGAAGGCCACCATCGACGGACAGACCGTCCTCTGCGGCGGCACGGAGCTGATGCGCCTGATGAACGTGCGCATCCCCTACCGGCTGGTGACCAAGACCTCGGTGCTGCTGGCCATTGACGGGGTGCTCTACGGCATCTTCAACATGAAGTATGAGGCCAACCCCACCGTGCGCAAGGCGCTGATCGGTCTGATCCGCTCCAACCGGCACCCGGTTTTCGCCGTGCAGGACTTCAACATCAACCCCGAGATGCTGCACGATATCTTCGACCTGGCCACCGACGGCTACGACTTCCCGCCCTATGTGGAGCGCTTCGCCATCTCCGAGCCTCAATCCAAAGAGCCGCGGAAGATCGCCGCGGTCCTCTGCCGGGAGGGTCTGGGCCCGCTGGTGCACATGGCCGACACCGGGCGCAGCCTGTACATCGCCATCCGCATCAACCTCATGATCAGCCTGCTGGCCGCGGTGGTGGGCGTGTTCATGGTGTTTATCCAGTTTCTCACCGCCGGCAGCGTCGGCCTGGGCGCCCTGTTCTTCTACGGGCTCTTCTGGCTCATCCCGCTGCTGATCGTGAGCGTGATCCTCCGCTTCTGATTTTTATCCGCTTGCGGTCCCTCTCCGGAGGGGACGTCAATGGTAGACAAGCCTCAAAACGTGTCATTCCGAGGAGGCCGTTAGGCCGACGTGGGAATCCGTTCTCCGGTAAAAATGTCAGTAAACATGCAGTCTTCGGGGAATACGGATTGCCACACCAGTGACGTCGGTCACTGGTTCGCAATGACAAAAACCGACTTTGTCGACAGTCTGACGCGGCCCGTCTTCGGACGGGCCGCGTTTTTTGCGCTTTGTCGGAAAAAGTCGGAAAGCGGCAGAAAATTTTGTGTTGCCAAAGGTATGCATGATAGTGTATAATCTAAAAGAGATACTGCGTATCTGTGCCATCTTTTTTAATGCCTATATATTTGACAGAGAGGAAGCAACACATGGAAACTAAAAACATTCGCAACATCGCCATCCTCGGTCACGGCAACAGCGGCAAGACCAGCCTGGTCGAGAGCATGCTGTACGTGACCGGCGCCATCGACCGCCTCGGCAAGGTCTCCGACGGCAACACCGTCTGCGACTACGACGCGGAAGAGATCGCCCGCCAGATCACCATCTCCACCGCCGTTGTGCCCGTGGAGTTTGCCGGCAAGAAGATCAACGTTCTGGACTGCCCCGGTTACTTTGACTTTGTGGGCGACGTGCTGTGCGCGCTGCGCGCGGTCGAGGCCGGCGTGATCGCTGTCTCCGCCAAGGACACCGCCGAGAGCGTGGCCGTCGGCGCCCAGCGCAGCTGGAACTATCTGAAGAACGCCAACCTGCCTGTCATGTTCACCATCACCAAGTGCCGCGAGGAGCACGGTGATTACTTCAAGGCCCTGGAGACTCTGAAGGGCAAATACGGCAGCATCGTCTGCCCCGTCACCATTCCCAAGTCCGACGGCACCGGTGTCATCGACCTGGTGCACAACGTGGCCTACACCACCAAGGGCAACAAGGTCGAGAAGGGCGCTGTCCCCGCGGCCGACGCCGATCATGTGGAAGAGCTGCGGGCCGAGCTGATGGAGGCCGCCGCCGGCGCCACCGAGGAACTGATGGAGAAGTTCTTCGAGACCATGGAGCTGGACGAGGCCGACATCATCGAAGGTCTGAAGGTCGGCGTGAAGGAGCGCTCCGTCGTTCCCGTCTATGCCACCGACGGCATGACCAACATGGGCACCGCCGCCATGCTGCAGGGTGTGGCCGACTACTGCCCCGCCCCCGAGGCCAAGGCCGGCGACGCGCTGGGCTTCGTGTTCAAGACCGTGTCCGACAAGTTCGGCAAGTACAGCTTCATCAAGGTCATGGCCGGCACCATCAGCGCCGGTATGTCCCTGCACAACAGCCGCGCCAACAGCACCGATAAGCTGGGCCGCATGTACACCTTCACCGGCAAGAAGAACGTCGAGGTCAACGAGGCCGTCTGCGGCGATATCGTGGCCATCGGCAAGATGGACTGGAAGACCGGCGACACCGTGGTCGACTCCAAGGACGACGTGGAGCTGCCCGCCATCGACATCCCCGAACCCAACTACTCCATGGCCATCGCCCCCAAGACCAAGGGCCAGGACGACAAGGTCGCCGGCGGTCTGTCCAAGCTGGCGGAGGAGGACATCTCCTTCACGCTGGTCAACAACGCCGAGACTCACCAGATGGTCATCTCCGGCCAGGGCGATATCCAGGTCGCCGTCCTCTGCTCCAAGCTGAAGAACCTCTACAACGTGGAGACCGAGCTCAAGCCCGCCCGCGTTGCCTACCGCGAGAAGATCAAGGGCCGCGTCGAGGCCCACGGCCGCCACAAGAAGCAGTCCGGCGGTTCCGGTCAGTTCGGTGACGTCTGGATCCGCTTCGAGCCCCAGGAGGAGCAGGACGACATGATCTTCGCCGAGGAAGTCTTCGGCGGCTCCGTTCCCAAAAACTTCTTCCCCTCTGTGGAAAAGGGTCTGCGCAACGCGGTGCAGAAGGGCGTTCTGGCGGGCTACCCGCTGGTCGGCCTGAAGGCCACGCTGTACGATGGCTCCTACCACCCTGTCGACTCCAACGATATGGCCTTCCAGACCGCCGCTCGTCTGGCCTACCAGGACGGCATCCCCAAGGCCAAGCCCACCATCCTGGAGCCCATCGGCCAGCTCTTTGTCACCATCCCCGATGAGTATCAGGGCGCCATCATCGGCGACATCAACTCCAAGCGCCGCGGCACCATGATGGGCTCCATGCCCGCCGAGGACGGCATGACCACCATTGAGGCCGAGGTCCCCATGGCTGAGATGAGCACCTACACCATCGACCTGCGCTCCATGACCCAGGGCTCCGGTTCCTTCACCTGCAAGTTTGTCCGCTACGAGGAAGCTCCCGGCAACGTGCAGCAGAAGGTCATCGAGGAAGCCAAGGCTCTGGCCGAGGCCGAATAAGACAACGATACAAACCAAAACAGCGCCTCGGAAACGGGGCGCTGTTGTTAAGTGAGGGATCGCTATGCAGGGAAAGTGGAACACCTATAAGAATTTCGGCTGGGCGCTGGCCATCGGCGTGGCACTGTTCGCGCTGCTGCTGGGCCTGCTGTTCACGGCTTTTACCCGCTACGGCGGGGAGCTGGACCGGCCCAAGATCCAGTTGGGCGAGGTCAGCGCCGCCGTGCCGGAGGCAGGCGCGGTGCCGGAGGCGGACACGGTGCAGGATCGCACGGGCCGCCTGGTCACCCTGGCGGGGACGGCGGACGGCGGTCAGGGCTATATCGACTCCCTCACCTTCCTCTGCGACAGCGCCACCATCGGCCTGCGGGACTACGGCATCCTCTCCGGCGGCATCGCCACCACCCAGGTCTGGGGCAGCAACTCCGGCAGTCTCCCCATCGGGACGATCCCGGACGCGCTCATCAAGTACCCGGGGGACGGCTCCCAGATCAACGCCATCGACGCAGCCATGATCGCCAAGCCCAAGATCCTGGTGATCTCCATCGGCCAGGACGGGCTGATGGGCGTGGACAAGGAGACCTTCATCGCCAACTATGAGTCGCTGGTCATGGGGATCCGGGAGAAGAGCCCCGGCACCTATATCGTCTGCTGCTCCGTCACCTCCGTGGGCGCCAACTACGCCGGCGCCGACGGCCTGACCCGCGACGCCATCAACTGGGCCAACGACTACATCCAGGAGGTCTGCATCGACACCGGCGCCTATTTCTGCGATGTGGCCCATGACATGCGCGACAGCACCAGCGTCCTGGACGGCAGCTATGCCTCCTCCAACGGCAAGACCCTCAACACCGCCGGTCTCAACGCCTTCCTCCAGTACCTCCGCACCCACATGGTGGAGGGGTAAACAAAAGAACATAAGGCACTCCGGGGCGAATCGGACTTCGCCCCGGAGTTTGTTTGCTGTTGGGTGTTCTATATATGCGTTAAGCGTGGTGGTTTCTCGTTGATTGCAGCACCCTTTTATGTTATATTCATGTTTATATAATGATGCTATACGTGGGGTAAGCATATGACAATACTAGGCGTTATTCTTCTTGCGGTTTTTCTATTTCTTATCATAAAACTCACACTGAACGCTATTGATTCAGGAACTCCTTCCAGCATTGGAGATGCCGGCGAGCGTGAAGTCTCGTCCATCCTTCACTCTCTCCCCCAGGAATACCTCGTCATCAACAATGTCATAATACCTGACCAGTCCGAACAGATAAAAGATCCAACTAAGACATACACCACACAACTTGACCACGTCGTTGTGTCGCCTTACGGTATTTTTGTTATTGAGACCAAAAATTACAGTGGATGGATATCCGGGTCAGAAAAGGCGAAAAAGTGGAAGCAAACATTCAAGTCATCGAGGGGACATTATTTTTATAATCCCATAAAGCAAAACTGGGGACATACGTTTGCGTTAGCAGAACGTCTCAATTTAGATATACGGGCATTTAAGCCAATCGTTGTTTTTTCAGATGAATGTGAGCTGCATGTGAATACGAGAACACCCGTTGTATATATGTCCCAATTAGAAGAAGAAATATTCAATTATACCCGAGAGATCATACCGCGCAACAGAGTTTCGATAATTTTCAATAAACTATGTAAAATCAATCTTACGGGAGAAGAGAATGAGACCAAGCATATTCAGTCAATCGGAGAGCGATTTTCCGAAAGGGAAATGATAATCCGGCAAAGAAGATGCCCCCATTGCGGAGGCGAATTACGATTGCGTAACGGCAAATATGGTGCATTCTACGGATGCTCCAATTATCCGAAATGTAAATTCACTCAAGACATTCCTTCAGAATGATAGTTCGCAGGAACACCTGTTTTTGAACATGTGTTATACTGACCAAGTCGGGCGATTCATGAATCGCCCCTACGGGATAACGGAGGAGCATGCCGTGGACTATCCCCATCGAAAACCGATCCGTCTGACGGAATACGATTATGCCAGCCCCGGAGCCTATTTCGTCACGGTCTGCACCCATGATCGGCGGTGCATCCTGTCCCGTATTGACGTAGGGGCGGCTATTAGCCGCCCGCAAGACACCCCCATCGCCGTCATCCTCACGCCATACGGAGAAATCGTCGATCAGGCCATTCGCAATATACCGTCGATCTATCCACATATTTCCGTGGATAAATACGTAATCATGCCGAATCACGTTCATCTGATCCTATGCATTCATGGTGACGATGCCGGGCGGCTGATAGCCGCCCCTACGGTTAGCCGGGTCATTGGTCATATGAAACGCTGGGCCTCAAAACAGACCGGAATCGCTTTGTGGCAAAAATCCTTTCACGAGCACATCATCCGCAATGAGGCCGACTATCGCCAGATTGGGGACTACATCGCATCCAATCCCGGCAAATGGGCGGAGGACCAGTACTACACGGAATAACACCACAAAGGGCGCGGGTCGTTTTGACCCGCGCCCTTGCTGTTTTTATATGTGTTTATCTTACGATGGCCTTGATGAAAACCGGCTTTTTCACCGGCTCCGCGCTCAGCTCATAGCAGCTCTGCAGCAGCTCCACGGCCCGGTTGGCCTTCTCCTCATCGGAGGCGTGGATCGTGCCCAGGCTCTCGCCCGCCTCGACCCGGTCGCCTACCTTTTTATGCAGCACCACGCCCACGCTCAGGTCGATCGTGTCCTCCTTGGTGGCGCGGCCGCCGCCCAAATGCATGGACACCAGGCCCACCTGCTCGGCCTTGATGTGGGAGACATAGCCCGCCGCCGGGGACGGGACCTCCTTCTGGATCTTCGCCTGGGGCAGCAGCGCGGGATCGTAGACCGCCCGCTCATTGCCCCCCTGGGCCCGGACCATCTGGGCCAGCTTCCAGAGGGCACTGCCGTCCTCAATGGTCTTCATGAGCTCCAGCTTGGCCTCCTCCACGCTCCAGGCCACGCCGGCCTCCACCAGCATGAGGCTGCCCAGCGTCAGGCAGAGTTCCAGCAGCTCGCCCTTTTTCTCGCCATGCAGCACCGCCAGAGCCTCCTTGACCTCCAGGGCGTTGCCCACGGTATAGCCGAGGGGCTGGTCCATGTCGGTGATGACCGCGGCGCATTTCCGCCCGGCCAGACGGCCCACCCGGGTCAGGCCCTCGGCCAGCTTCCGGGCCTCGGCCTCGGTCTTCATAAAGGCGCCGTCGCCGCATTTCACATCCAGCACGATCACATCCGCGCCGCTGGCCAGCTTCTTGGACATGATGGAGCTGACGATCAGCGGAATGGAGGGCACGGTGCCGGTCACATCCCGCAGGGCGTAGATCTTCTTGTCCGCCGGGACGAGATCTGCGGTCTGGCCCATGATGGCGATGCCGATGTCATTGACATTTTGGAAGAAGGTCTCCTCCGAGATGGCCGTGGAGAAGCCGGGAAAGCTCTCCAGCTTGTCGATGGTGCCGCCGGTGTGGCCCAGGCCGCGGCCGGACATCTTGGCGATCTTCAGCCCCGTCGCCGCCACCATCGGGCAGAGGACCAGACTGGTCTTGTCCCCCACGCCGCCGGTGGAGTGCTTGTCCGCCTTGACGCCGCGGATCGGGCTCAGATCCAGGGTCTCCCCCGAGTGCATCATGGACATGGTCATATCCAGGATTTCCCGGTCGTCCATGCCGCGCAGCAGGATCGCCATGCACATGGCCGACATCTGATAGTCCGGGATCGTGCCCCGGGTATAGCCCTGGATCATAAAGTCGATCTCTTCCGTGCTCAAACAGCCGCCGTCGCGCTTTTTCGCCAGCAAATCGGTCATCTGCATTCTGCCGCACCCCATTTCTTTTTCTGCTGTGTTATTACATTATACACCAGCGCCCGGCCATTCTCAAGTGCGGAAGCGCACGAATCGCCGCCCGAAGAGCCAGAGGACGCCGTCCCCCGCTTCTTTCGCCTCTTCCGGCTGCGCCTCCCGCTTCGGCTGCAGCGCGGCGTATTCCATCCGTCGGGGCAGGCGGGCGCAGTCGGCCCGGCTGAGCCGCTTTTCCAGACGCAGGCTCTCCCCTGTCGGCGCCAGCAGGCCCAGGCAGAACCAGAGCCCCGCGCCATACAGCCAGAGCCGCTGCAGCCCCTCCCGCGGAGGCAGCTCCGCCCGGAAGACGGTGTAGAGGCCCTCCCGCGCCACGCTTAGTGAGCCGATTTGCTCCCCCTTGTCCATGATCGGCAGTTCCATTCGATCACCTCGCCGCAAAAAATACCCTCTCCATAGAATGTATGGAGAGGGTATCCGTGTTTATTCCGTTTTGCCCAGACCGAAGCTCACCGCCAGGGCCTCATCCACCGCGCTCATGGTGCCCGGGTCCAGGCGGCCCATGCGCTCGCGCAGGCGGGATTTATCCAGGGTGCGGATCTGCTCCAGCAGGATCACGCTGTCCCGGTTCAGACCGGCGCTGCGGCCGGCCAGGTCGATGTGGGTCGGGAGCTTGGCTTTGCCCGTCTGGCTGGTGATCGCCGCGGCGATCACCGTGGGGCTGTGGCGGTTGCCCGTGTCGTTCTGCACGATCAGCACCGGGCGCATCCCGCCCTGCTCGCTGCCGACCACCGGGCTGAGATCGGCAAAGTAGATATCTCCGCGTTTCACCATGGGTTTTCACACTCCGTAAACAACTCGCCCAAACCATTCTATGTAGGCTGTTGCTTCTATTGTCCCTGAAAGTGTGAAATTTTATACCCCTCAAAGCAGCGTTTTCGCAAAGGCGCGGATGGCCTCAAAGCTCTCCACGCTCAGGTCATGCTCGATCTTGCAGGCGTCCTCCCGGGCCGTCTCCGCACTCACGCCGAGGCGCTCCAGCAGCTGGGCGAGGAGCTTATGCCGCTCGTACATCCGTTCCGCGATCTCCAGGCCCTTGGCCGTCAGGGTGATCAGGCCGTCCGGGTCCATGGTGATATAGCCGTTCTCCCGCAGGCGCTTGGTGGCGTAGCTGACGCTGGGCTTGGTCACGCCGATCTGCTCGGCCACGTCGACGGAGCGGATATAGCCGTGCTTCTCCCGCATCATCAGCATGGCCTCCAGATAGTCCTCCGCGGCTTTTTGAATTTTCAACCGGATCACCGCTTTCCTTTTTTTGTTAGAGTAACACCCGTTTTTTCAAATTGCAAGCGTCTTTTTCCGCGCAGGAGGGCTCTTTGTCGATTTCCCGAACTTTTGACAAATCCCTCTTGACAAGTGGAGTTAAGTGCGTTAAACTGATCCAAGGTTAGAAAGTTCTAACCCTCTGTTTTGACCGTCGGTTAAAGTTCTTTAATTCCGGCGGCAATCCGCATCAGAAAGAGAGGATACAGCTATGATGCCCCTTGTGTTGGCCACATCCGGTGAGGAGAACATCATCCGGAAGGTCGGCGGAAACGCCGAGACCAAAAAGCATCTGGAGGATATGGGCTTTGTCGTGGGAGGCACCGTCACCATCGTCAATACGATCGGCGGCAATCTGATCGTGAAGGTGAAGGAATCCCGCGTTGCTATCAGCCAGGAGATGGCTGGTAAAATAATGGTGTAAAGGAGAAACAAAGATGAAGACGCTGAAAGAAGCCAAAATCGGCGAGACCGTCAAGGTCGTGAAGCTGCACGGCGAAGGCGCGGTCAAACGCCGCATCATGGACATGGGCATCACCAAGGGCACCGAGATCTACATCCGCAAGGTCGCGCCGCTGGGCGATCCCGTGGAGGTCACCGTGCGCGGGTATGAGCTCTCCCTGCGCAAGGCCGACGCCGAGATGGTGGAAGTCGAGTAATTCATTTTGGCTGAGGAATAAAGGAGAAAAGCAGTATGGACAAACAGATTCGCATTGCGCTTGCCGGCAACCCCAACTGCGGCAAGACGACCCTGTTCAACGCCCTGACCGGTACCCAGCAGTATGTGGGCAACTGGCCCGGCGTCACCGTTGAGAAAAAGGAAGGCCGCGTCCGCAACCAGAAGGACGTCATCGTGACCGACCTGCCGGGCATCTATTCCCTCTCCCCCTACACGCTGGAGGAGGTCGTCGCCCGGAACTATCTGATCGATGAGCGCCCCGACGTGGTGCTGAACATCGTGGACGCCACCAACCTGGAGCGCAACCTCTACCTCACCACCCAGCTGGTGGAGATCGGCATCCCCGTGGTCATCGCCCTGAATATGATGGACCTGGTCCGCAAGGCCGGCGACAGCATCAACACCAAGGAGCTCAGCCGGGAGATCGGCTGCAAGATCGTGGAGATCTCCGCCCTGAAATCCGAGGGCATCGACGCGGCCGTCAAGGCCTGCATTGAGGCCGCCGGCACCAAGGCCGTCCCCCAGCACAGCTTCTCCGGCAGCGTGGAGCACGCCCTGGCCCACATCGAGGAGATCACCGTGCACGATCTGCCCGAGGAGCAGCAGCGCTGGTACGCCATCAAGCTCTTTGAGCGGGACGACAAGGTCCAGGCCAAGCTGAAGCTCAGCGAGGCGGTCAAGGAACATATCGAAAAGGACATCGCCGCCGCCGAGGCGGAGATGGACGACGACGCCGAGAGCATCATCACCAACGAGCGTTACATCTACATCGCCGGATTGATGAAGGGCTGCTACAAGAAGAAGAACAAGGGCCAGATGTCCAGCTCCGACAAGATCGACCGGATCGTCACCAACCGGATCCTGGCTCTGCCCATCTTCGCGGTGGTCATGTGGCTGGTCTACTGGGTGGCCATGGGACCCTTCGGCTCCTTCCTCACCGACTGGACCAACGACGTGCTGGGCGGCGCCTGGCTCACCGACGGCTCCCGCGCGATCATGGAGAACCTGGGCGCGGCCGACTGGCTGACCGGTCTGGTGTCCGACGGTATCCTCGCCGGCGTGGGCGCGGTGCTGGGCTTCGTGCCTCAGCTGCTGGTGCTGTTCCTCTTCCTCTGCCTGCTGGAGGACTGCGGCTACATGGCCCGTATCGCCTTCATCATGGACCGTATCTTCCGCAAGTTCGGTCTGAGCGGCAAATCCTTCATCCCCATGCTGGTCGGCACCGGCTGCGGTGTCCCGGGCGTCATGGCCTCCCGTACCATCGAGAACGAGCGTGACCGCCGCATGACCATCATGACCACCTGCTTCATCCCCTGCGGCGCCAAGATGCCCATCATCGGCCTGATCGCCGGCGCCCTCTTCGGCGGCAGCGGCCTGGTCGCCACCTCCGCCTACTTCATCGGCGTCGCCGCCATCATCGTCTCCGGCATCATGCTGAAGAAGACCAAGATGTTCGCCGGCGATCCCGCCCCCTTCGTCATGGAGCTGCCCGCCTACCACGTGCCCTCTCTCAAGAACGTGCTGCGCGGCACCTGGGAGCGCGGCTGGTCCTTCATCAAGCGCGCCGGTACCGTGATCCTGCTCGCCTCCATCATCATCTGGTTCCTGTCCGGCTTCGGCTCCGTCAACGGCAAGTTCGGCATGGTCGACACCCTCTTCGAGGATGAGGAGCTGGTCACCGAGGAATACGTCGCCGCTCTGGCCGACAAGATGGATATCCCCGAGGAGGACGTGACCCCCATGGACGCCTCCGTGCTGGCCCAGGTAGGCAACGCCGTCTCCCCCATCTTCAAGCCTCTGGGCTTTGGCTCCTGGAAGCCGACCGTCGCCACCGTGACGGGTCTCGTCGCCAAGGAGGAGGTCGTCGGCACCTTCGGTGTGCTGTACAACTATGAGGCCGAGACCGAGGAAGACGAACTGGACGAAGAGGGTTCCCAGATCTGGGGCCGCGTCGCGGAGGACTTCAACAGCTTCTCCAACGGTCACGGCAAGCTGGCCGCCTTCTCCTTCATGATCTTTAACCTGCTCTGCGCTCCCTGCTTTGCCGCCATGGGCGCCATCAAGCGTGAGATGAACAACGCCAAGTGGACCTGGTTCGCCATCGGCTACATGTGCGTGTTCGCCTACGCCGTCGCCCTCATGACCTTCCAGATCGGCGGTCTGTTTGTGGGCAATCTCAATGTGATCGGGCTGATCTTTGCGGCCGCGGTGCTGGTCTTCATGCTCTACCAGCTCTTCAAGCCCTACAAGGAAGCCTCCACCCTGACCATCAAGAACTGATTTCCTGACACTCGGAGAGAGGAGTGATTGTTATGCTGAGCTGGCTCGCGGCCAATCTGATCAATATTCTCGTCATCGCGCTCATCGTGCTGGTGGTCTCGCTGGCGATCCGGAGCCTTGTGCGGGATAAAAAGGCAGGCAAGAGCTCCTGCGGCGGCAACTGCGGAAGCTGCGGCGTCTGCGGCTGCGGAAGCTGCCGGGTTTCCCCGAAAAAAGGATAAGCGCACGGCGGCGGAGAAAATCTCCGCCGCCGTTTTTTGCTGTCGGCAAAGCCTTTTGGCTTTGCCAACAATCTAAAAAGGAGCGGCCATGCCGCTCCTTTTCTCTTTCTTATTTCATGGTCTCCGCCAGCCACTCGGCGATCTTGTCCTCACCGATGTTCAGGCCGGCCGCCAGGAAGGCCGCCATCTCGTTGATGTTCAGCTTCTGCAGACGCTCAAAATTGGTCTTGCCGCTCATATCGTCCACAGCCCGGCCCTCGATATAGCCGCAGTTGTAGCACATGTTCAGGGGGATTTTACGATGGGAGTCCAGGGTCATCTCACTCCCGCAGCGGGGGCATTTCATGGTGCATTCCTCCATTCGGTATAGTCGCCGGTGAGCTTATCATCTATGTTAGCGCAAAGAACCTCATTTTGCAAGTCCCCCTTGAAAAAGAGGGCAAAAAAATCCCGCCCATTTCGGCGGGATTTTTCCTGTTTTATTCGTTTTCGCCGTCGTCGCAGATCAGGCCGTAGCCGCCCTGTTTGCGCTTATATACGACCGCGACTGCATCCTCCGCGTCCATGTTCCGGAACACAAAGAACTCATGCCCCAGCAGATTCATCTGCAGGATGGCCTCTTCCGCCGACATGGGCTTGATGGAGAAGCGCTTGCTGCGCACGATGCGGAACTCCTCGTTGTCCGCGTCGTCCTCCATCGGAGCATAGGCAGGCACGGCTTCACGCTCCAACGCCCCCTCGCGCAGTCTCTTGGCAAGGCGGGTCTTATTCCGGCGGATCTGCCGTTCGATGGCGGCGACGCCGGAGTCAACGGAAGCGTACATGTCGTTCGTAAGTTCGCTTGCCCGGTAATACAGGCCGTTGTTATGGATGGTGATCTCGGCCAGGAAGCGTCCCCGTTCAAGGCTGAAGGTGACAATGGCCTCCGCCTCGGTCTTGAAGAAACGATCCAGCTTGCCGATCTTGCGCATCGCGTAATTGCGCAGATCCTCGGAGGAATCCATCCGTTTCTCGGTGAAAGTGAACTTCATTTGTGCCAACTCCTTTCATCTACTCGCATGGCGAAGAACGGTCTCCCGTGCTTCTTGGCTATATCATACCACATCGGCCGGTGGAAGAAAAGAGCTTTTTGGTAAATTTAACAATAACGTTGCAAATTTGGTATCACACGACCGGCAGGCCCGTGAGCCAGCGGCGCATCATATCGAAGATGTGGTTGCCCGCCATGCGGCGGATGAAGCTGCGGGTGCGCTTTTCCCCGAGGCTGAGCTGGCGTACAAAGGTCTCCCCCTCCACCGCCACGGAGACGAAGACCGTCCCCACCGGGTGCACGCCGTCGCCGTCGGGTCCGGCCAGACCGGTCACGCCCACGCCGATGTCCGCGCCGGTGATGGAGCGTACGCGCTCGGCCATGGCCTTGGCCACGGGATAGCTCACCGCTCCGTTTTCCTCGATCAGCGCCGGGTCGATGCCCAGGAGCCTGGCCTTGGCCTCGTTGGTATAGGTGACACAGCCGCCCAGAAACACCGTGCTGGCGCCGGGGATCTCGGTGATGCGGCGGGCGATGTCCCCGCCGGTGCAGCTCTCCGCCGCGGCGAAGAACAAGCCCTTCTCGTTTAAAAGCGGCAGCACCGCCTCCTCCACGCTCTCGATGTCCATGCCGTAGACGTACTCGCCCAGGCGCTCCTTCACATGGGCGATCACCGGGGCCATCATGGCCTCGGCCTCCGCCTCGCTCTTCGCCTTGGCGGTGATCTGCAGCAGGCAGTCGCACTCCTTGGCATAGGGCGCCATGCTGGGATTTGACATGGCGTTCATCTCATCCCGGAACATCTGGTCCACGCCGCTCTCCCCGATGCCGAAGATACGCACCGAATGGGAGACGATCTGCTCCTGAGAGAGGCGGCGGAGATAGGGGATGCCGTACTCCCGGAACATGGGCACGCACTCATTGGGCGGGCCCGGCAGCATCAGGACGATCTTGCCCTCCTTCTCAAAGGCGCAGCCGGGGGCCGTGCCCCAGAGGTTGTGGAAGATCGTCGCCCCCTCGGGGATCAGCGCCTGCTGGAAGTTGTTGGGGGTAAAGGGCCGGTCGGGATGGAGGTAATTGTAGAGGCTCTCCCGCTCGCTCTGACTCTCCACCAGGGGAAGGCCAAAGGCCTCGGCCAGGATCTGCTTGGTCAGATCGTCGCAGGTCGGCCCCAGGCCGCCGGTGGTGATCAGGATATCCGCCCGCCCCTTGGCGATCTCCACGCAGTCGCGCAGACGGCCGGGGTTATCCCCCACCACGGTCTGGTAGCGGACGTTGATGCCGATGCGGGAGAGCATCTCGGCCACGTCCCGGGTGTCGGTGTTGGTGATGTGGCCCAGCAGCAGCTCCGTGCCGACGGAAATGATCTCGGTGTTATACTGTTTCATCGTTTCTCAGCTCGATCCTTTCGATGCCCTGCAGGGCCTCCTCCACCAGGGCCGCCACGTCCAGCGCGCTCTCCGCCGCCTCCACCTCGTGGAGCTTCGGGCGGGTGCGGGGATGGCGGGGCGTAAACACCGTGCAGCAGTCCTCATAGGGCAGAATGGAGGTGTCAAAGGTGCCGATCTTGCGGGAGAGCACCACGATCTCCTCCTTGTCCATGCCGATCAGCGGTTGGAGCACCGGCAGCGACAGCACCGCCTGGGTGGAGGCCATGGCCTCCATGGTCTGGCTGGCCACCTGGCCCAGGTTCTCCCCGGTGACGATGGCCTTCGCTCCCGCGTCCAGGGCGATCCGCTCGGCAATGCGCATCATGAAGCGGCGCATGATGAGCGTGAAATACTCCTCCGGGCACTTATCCCGGATTTCCTCCTGAATGTGGGTAAAAGGCACCACTTCCATGGTCATTTTGCCGCAATAACGGGTCAGCAGCCGCCCCAGCTCCACCACTTTGTCCTTTGCCTGCTGGGAGGTATAGGGGAAGGAGAAGAAGTGGACCGGGATGAGGCGCACGCCGCGCTTGGCGATCATATAGCTGGAGACCGGGCTGTCGATGCCGCCGGAGAGCAGCGTCACCGCCACGCCGTTGGAGCCCACGGGCATGCCGCCCGCGCCCTGGATGGGCTGGGCATGGACGTAGGCGGCCAGGTCCCGCACCTCCAGTACCACGGTCAGCTCCGGGTTGTGCACGTCCACCTCACAGTTGGGATAGGCCTCGGCCAGCTCCCCGCCCACATACTGGCTCAGCTCGATGGAGGTCATGGGGAAGCTCTTGTCGCTGCGCTTGGACTCCACCTTGAAGCTCCTGGCCCGAAGCATGTCCTCCCGCAGGTATTCGATAGCCCGGCGGGCGATGGCGTCCTTGTCCTTCTCGCAGGGCACGGCGCGGCTGAGCTTGACGATGCCGAACACGTCCTGCAGCGCCTCGAAGGCCGCGTCCATATCCGCGTCCTCGCTCTCCGCCTCCACATAGACCGTGGACTGCAGGCAGGTCACCTTGAACTTGCCCAGGCCGAGAAGACGGCGGCGGATGTTGCCCATGAGCTTCTGCTCAAAGCTGCGGCGGTTGAGGCCCTTGAGGACGATCTCGCCCAGCTTCAGTAAAATCAAATCTTTCATGCGTTTCTCTCCCAATCACATAATGTCTATTCTTTATAACCTATTTTTTTTAGAGAATCAAGTCCTGGACTGTTTTTTCCGGAATATGAGCCATGGGAGGGGGGCGCATATCCAACGAGCGGCGCCTGAGCCGGAGCGACGTGCCCACACTGTTATCGGCCGCTTTGTTTCTTTCATCCTTCTTGTTTGCTTCGTTCTGGCCCCGAACAGGCCGCGGATCACATCTCCATTTTTTTCAGGCAAAAAGCAAGCACAAGGATATGGCTGCTTTTTACACAAAGAGCAGCATCCTGTTATCTCTTAAATCTGCAGTAAGGTTCCAACTCGGATATCCAGTGTTTTGCTTAAAAAAACAAGCTCGATATCTGTGACAAATCGTTGCCCAGACTCAATTCTCTGTACGGCGTTTTTATCCACGTCCATTCCCTGCAATTGTAGACGATCCGCTAATTCTCTCTGAGATATCCCTATTTTTTTCGTTCCTGCGCTACGATCACACCGCAGATGTTGTTTCTTCCCGTTTTTGTTTTGTTAATAAACAGAATAATCACCCTCTATTTGACATTTTGTTCTTGTCACCGTGTTTATTCTGTGGTATAATCGCCTCAGAATTGACATTTAGTGAATGTCAATTCTGACATTATTTGGTTTCAGGTCCGCTATCTATGGGCGAGTCTCCATTTTTTATTGTATGAAACATATAATACGTTTTTCTTTTTCTCTTTTCCTTGCTGCCGCTTTCATTCTTCCCTTTTCGCTTCACCATCCAGCTTATGCCGTATCTGCAGTCTCTGCTGCGCCGGAGTATACGCCGATAATACCTCGATCTTCGCCGGATCTTCTCTACGATTACGCCATCCAGCTCTTGCATTCCGGTGAAACGGTAAAGGCAGCACCGATATTCACCGCTTTAGGCTCATATCAATGCAGCGCGGATTATCTGAAATACTGTCTTAACCGTATCGATGAAGAGAACATGTCCCTGCCAAGCATTTTCGAAGGCATTCAAAGCAGCACAGCAATCGGCGCGGGGACGTGGTACAACCTGCGGGAAGCTGTCGTTTATATACCGGACGATGTCAACAGCGAGACAAGAAGTGTTCTATACTATCCCGGCGGCAATGGCGGTATCATGGAATATGGCGTTCCTGCGCTATTCACCTATTCTGTACGAACCTATCTGAGTGAGTATTCCCCCTCCTCCATCATGGTCTTCTGGCGCAGCTCCGGAGGAAACGAGTTGTTCCCTACCATTGAAGACAGCTATCAGGTCTTGGAAAGTATTGCGCGGGAATATAACATCGCTATCCATGACTTGGTTTTGGCGGGTTCCAGCAATGGCGGGTATGCCGCTGTGAAGGCTGCCGCTTATTTTTTGGAAGCACATGGTGTTCCAACTTCCCGTGTCCTTGTTTATGATATGGGCATGTCCTTTGCCGCATCGATTCTGCCATCCGCGGAGGAATACCAGAACATCGCGCGAGTCGGAACGGAACTGTTTTTATTTGATCAGAAGGATATCAATTACCAGCATCCCAAGCTAAAGAAAATGACGGATAACGGCGTTGAAGTCCAACTCATTTACTGCACAAAGGATGAACACTGTCATATAACCTGGGATGCTTTTTCCCTGGGAACACTCTCTTGGGCTACCGGTGAACTCGACCATATCAGCGAAGAGGCATATACATTCGCAGAGAGAGAATCGTGAATTCATCTTCCAAAGGGCCCTCGCTCTTTATCACTCCGTTAACCATTAGAAAGAACTGTATATGATCGCCAAGTGCGGCGTGCGCCTCATCCCGGTGCACTTCTCCTTTCCCTATACCTCTCAGCAGGCAAAGGACAATGTGGTGGAACTGGGGCAGACAGAGCCACTATAAAGCGCTGAGCAGCGGTAAAAAATGTGTAACAGGAGGTATCTCTATGAAGATGAAGAGCCAAAGGCTGGACTGGATCGACGGTCTGCGCCTGTTGGCGAGCTTCTTCATTTTTGCAGACCATTATTTTCTCTATTTTCTCCCTGGGTCATATTATGGGCGGAGGGTGGCGGGGACGGAATTTGCCTATGCCCTTTCCCAGTCGCCGGTTTCGGTTTGGATCAATGGAAACTTCTGGGTCTGTGTATTTTGTATTGTCTCCGGTCTGGTTGCATCGCTCAAGGTATTTCGAAACCAGAATAAGCCACATGGCCTGCAAGCGATCGGCGACGCTGCCGTTAACCGCTATCTCCGTCTGGTGTTGCCTTGCTTTGGTATGTCCATCCTTGTCTATGCCATGCTACGGTTGGATCTGATGAAAAATCATGTTTTTACCTGCTATTATCCCTCGGAGTGGGCGGATATTCTGTATTACCAGTATGACCCAAAGTCCAATGTTCTGACGCTGCTTCTGGACTCGTTTATACGGGTTCCATTTTCCGGAAGCGAAAAATACAGCATCGCGCTCTGGACCATTCCCTTTTTGCTGTTCGGCTATCTCTTTTCGTTGCTTTTGGCGCAGATGAGTGTTGGAAAATCCCCGCGGATTCTGCTTGTATATGGTCTGTTTGCCTTTGGTCTGCTGTTTACCGGCCGTGAGATTGAGGCTTGTTTCCCAATAGGAACTGCTATGGCTTATCATTGCAACTACAGAAAAGAGGCAACAGGCCGCTCAGCCAGTCTTTTCGGGGCGGTATTAATTCTTTTAGGACTGTTTTTCGGTGGCTATCCGACGGAAGTGATCCCAACCAATGTCTATGCGTATCTGAACTTTGCCGGTTCGCGGATACCGCCTTTTATGCTTTGGCATCTGCTGGGCAGCGCCCTGCTAATGTTGGGATTGGTGTATTGCCGTCCGGTACGCCACTTTCTTGGCCTCCATGTGCTGGCAGAGATGGGAAAAAAGCTGAGTTTCAGCATGTATCTGGTGCACATTATTCTGTTGACAAGCGTTTCCTCAGCCTTTGCGGTTGCACTGATCCGGCGGGGAATGGAGTATATGACCATTTTCTGGCTGCTGTTCCCTGTAACGCTCGCCCTGCTTCTGCCGGCCTCCTGGCTGTTTAATCGCTGCATTGTGGAGCCAAGCGGATGGATGATTGCGGCTGCCAACCGTTATTTGCAAAACGGGAGACACTTCCCGGATGAACTGGAAAAAGAGAAGACTCAGTGAATAAAGTCATTAACACCGAGATCATTTCCGTCGGCACGGAGCTGCTGGCCATATTACCAACACCGACACCCGGGACGTGGCCGAGATGATCTCCCGCATCGGCATCAATGTCCGCTACAAGACCTCAGTATCAATCAGCAAAATGCAGGAAGCAGCCGCAAAATTGTGGCTGCTTCCTGCATAGTTCATGTTTTCACCTATTCTTCTCCGGGATCAGGAAGATGAAGACTAGGGAGCTGAGGAGCAGAAGGAGGGGATAGTGCAGGTTCGGCAGGATCTCGAAGGCGGAGACGTCATAGCCCAGCTCGGAGGCGGCGGAGATCGCCACCAGCATCTGCGCGCCGTAGGGGATGATGCCCTGGAAGACGCAGGAGAAGGTATCCAGCAGAGAGGCCGTCTTGCGCGGCGTCACGCCGTAGCTCTCCGCCATCTCGGCGGCAATGGGGTTGGCCATCACGATGGCTACGGTGTTGTTGGCGGTGGCGATGTCCATCGCGCCCACCAGCAATCCCATGCCCAGCTGGCCGCCCTTTTTGCCCTTGAAGACGCGGCGGATGCCGTAGAGCAGGGCGTCAAAGCCGCCGTTTTCCCGGATGAGGGCGCAGATGGCCGAGACCAGGATGGCCACCATGGTGGTCTCGAACATGCCGGCGGCGCCGCTGCCCATGCTGGACAGGAGGGCCGTGGCCGGGATGGCGCCGGTGGCCAGCATGATGATCGCGCCGGAGACGATGCCGATCAGCAGCACCACAAAGACGTTGATGCCCGCAATGCCGCCGGCGAGCACCAGCAGGTAGGGCAGGATCTGCAGGAGCTGATAGGGCTGGGCCGCCATCTGCTCCACGCCGCTGCGGAAGGAGAGCACCAGGATCAGCACCAGCGTCAGCAGGGCCGCGGGCAGGGCGATGGCGAAGTTCTCCCGGAACTTGTCCTTCATCGGACAGCCCTGGCCGTTGCAGGCGGCGATGGTGGTATCGGAGATGAAGGAGAGGTTATCGCCGAACATGGCGCCGCCCATGACCGCCCCGATGCACAGCGGCATGGAGAAGCCGCTGGCCGCGGCCACCGCCACGGCGATGGGGGTGATGAGGGTGATGGTGCCGACGGAGGTGCCCATGGCGGTGGAGACAAAGCAGCTCACCACAAACAGCACCGCCGCGGCGTAGCGGGTCGGGATGATGGAGAGCATGAAATAGGCCACGCTCTCGGCGCTGGAGCGGCCCACGACGCCCACAAAGATGCCCACCTCCATGAAAATCAGGATCATGGTGACGATGTTCTTGTCGCCGATGCCCTTCCCCATTAAGCTGAGCTTTTCGTCGAAGCTGAGCTTGCCGTTCTGCAGGCAGGCCACCAGCAGCGCCGCCAGAAACACCACCACAATGGGGATGCTGTAGAAGCCCATGGGGATCTTCAGTACGTATTCAAACAGGATTCCCAGTCCCAGATACAGGATCAAAAATACACCGATCGGCAGCAGCGCCGCCGCGTTTCCTCTCTTCATGTCCGATTGTTGTTTCCTTTCCGTTTATTCGTTGCCGTGAAAATCATAGCTGCGGTACTGGATGGCCTCGGCCAGATGCTCTTGTCCGATGCTCTCGCTCCCGGCCAGATCCGCGATCGTGCGAGCCACCCGCAGGATCCGATCGTAGCTGCGGGCCGAGAGGCCCAGAGCCTGGAAGGCGTCCTTCATCAGGCGGTCGCCCTCCGCGTCCAGCGCGCAGTATTGGCGCAGATCCTTCGTGTCCATATGGGCGTTGCTGCGCTCCCCGCCGAAGCGGCGGCGCTGGATCGCCCGGGCGGCATCCACCCGCGCCTTGATGGCCGCGGAGGGCTCCGCCGGTTTGCGGCGCTTGAGCTCCTCATAGTCCAGGGCCGGCACCTCCACGATCAGGTCGATCCGGTCCAGCAGCGGCCCGGAGATGCGGCTGTGGTAGCGGCGCACCTCCTGGGGTGTGCAGCGGCAGCGGCCCGAGGGATGGCCATACCAGCCGCATTTGCAGGGGTTCATCGCGCAGACCAGCATGAAGCGGCTGGGGAAGCTGACGCTGGCCGCCACGCGGGAGACCGTGACCGCCCCATCCTCCAGGGGCTGGCGCAGCACCTCCAGCGCGTCCATGCGAAACTCCGGCAGCTCATCCAGAAACAGCACGCCGTTGTGGGCCAGGCTGATCTCTCCCGGCCGGGGCACCGTGCCGCCGCCGGCCAGGCCCGCCGCCGAAACGCTGTGGTGGGGCGAGCGGAAGGGCCGATGCGCGATGACCGGGTGCTGCCGGTTGGTCAGGCCCGCCACGGAGTGGATCTCCGTGGTCTGGATGATCTCCTCCCGGCTCATGTCCGGCAGGATACCCGGCAGGCGCTTGGCCATCATGGATTTGCCCGCGCCCGGCGGGCCCACGATCAGGATGTTATGGCCGCCGGCCGCGGCGATCTCCAGCGCGCGCTTCACGTTCTCCTGGCCCTTCACGTCCGCAAAGTCCGGGACGGAGACCTGCATCGCGTTCAGATCCGGGGCCTCGGCAGGGCTGAGGCGCTCCTCCCCGCGCAGATGACGCACCAGCTGCATCACGTTTTCCACCGGGTAGACGGCCAGGCCCTCGGCAAAGGCGGCCTCGCTGGCGTTTTCCGCCGGGACATAGAGCTCTTTGATCCCCGCCTTTTCCGCCGCCAGCGCCATGGGCAGCGCCCCGGGCACGGGCCGCAGCTCGCCGGTCAAAGAGAGCTCGCCCAGAAAGGCCGTATCTTTTCCCGGCTGCCGGATCTCCTGCGTGGCGGCCAGATAGGCCACCAGGATGGGCAGATCGTAGAGCGTGCCGGCTTTCTTCCTGTCCGCCGGCGCCAGGTTCACGGTGATGCGGCTGGCGTTAAAGCGGAAGCCGTTGTTGCGGATCGCGGCGCGCACCCGTTCCCGGGATTCCTTGACCGCCGTGTCCGGCAGGCCCACGATGTCAAAGGCGGGCATGCCGTTGGTGATGTAGAGCTCCACCGCGACGGGAAAGCCGCCGACGCCGCTCACGCCGAAGCTGTTGACCTGGGAAAACACCGGGATTCTCCTCTCTTTCAAACAAAGGCCCCGCAGGGCGGATCGCTTGATCCCCGTGCGGGGCTTTTCCTCGTTTTGCTTTATTCCTCGACTTCGCCGACGACCGCGATGTGCAGCTCATCGAGCTGCTTCTGCGTGACCTCGGAGGGGGCGCCCATCATGATGTCCTGGGCGCTCTTGTTCATCGGGAAGGGAATGACCTCGCGGATGGAATCCTCGCCGGCCAGGAGCATGACCATGCGGTCCACGCCCGGGGCGATGCCCGCGTGAGGAGGCGCACCGTAGCAGAAGGCGTTATACATGGCAGGGAACTTCTTCTTCACGTCCTCCTCGCCCAGGCGCACCATCTCGAAGGCCTTGACCATAATCTCGGGATCGTGGTTCCGGACGGCGCCGGAGGAGAGCTCCACTCCGTTGCAGACCAGGTCGTACTGGTCGGCGGTGATGGAGAGGGGATCGATCTCGCCCCGCTCGGCCTTGAGCAGGACCTCCAGGCCGCCGGAGGGCATGGAGAAGGGGTTGTGGCAGAATTCCAGCTCGCCGCTCTCCTCCCCGATCTCGTACATCGGGAAGTCGACGATCCAGCAGAACTCATAGCGCTCCTTGTCCATATGGCCGGGCACGGCCGCGCCGAAGGTCTTGATGGCGACGCCGGCGGCCTTCTGGGCCAGGGTCTTCTTGCCGCTGCAGAGGATGACCAGGGTGTTGGGGGCCAGGGACAGGGCCTCGGTCAGCTCCTCCTTCTTCTCCTGGACGAATTTGGCGACGCCGCCGGCGATGGCGCCGGTCTCGTCGGTCTTGAACCAGTAGCTCTTGACGCCCGCGGTCACCTCGCAGTCAGCGAGGAGCTTCTCGATCTGCTTGCGAGTCAGGCTGCAGTTGCTCACGGGGATGGCCTTCACTTCGCCGTCGGCGAAAGGCTCAAAGCCGCAGTCGGAGAGCAGGGCCGTCACGTCCTTCGCGGTCAGGTCGATGCGCAGGTCGGGCTTGTCGCTGCCGTAGGTCTCCAGCGCATCCAGATACTTGATGCGGCGGAAGGGCGCGGTGGAGGCGATGTCGTAGGTGCCGTACTTGGCAAAGATCGGGGGCAGCACGTCCTCGAGAACGGCGAACACGTCCTCCTGGCTGGCGAAGGCCATCTCCATATCCAGCTGATAGAACTCACCGGGGCTGCGGTCGCCGCGGGCGTCCTCGTCGCGGAAGCAGGGGGCGATCTGGAAATAGCGGTCAAAGCCGGAGGTCATCAGCAGCTGCTTAAACTGCTGGGGCGCCTGGGGCAGGGCGTAGAACTTGCCGGGGTGCTTGCGGGCCGGCACCAGGTAGTCCCGGGCGCCCTCGGGCGAGGAGGCCGTCAGGATCGGGGTGGTGATTTCCAGGAAGCCGTGCTCGGTCATGGCCTGGCGCAGGGCGGAGACCACGTTGCAGCGCAGGATGATGTTCTTCTTGACCGCCGGGTTGCGCAGGTCCAGATAGCGGTACTTCAGGCGCTGGGCCTCGTCGGCCTCGCGGCTGCGGTTGATCTCAAAGGGCAGCTCGTTATAGCGGCAGCGGCCCAGGACCTCGATCTTCTCCGGGACGATCTCGATATCGCCGGTGGGAAGCTTGGGGTTCTTGCTGGCGCGCTCGCGCACCACGCCCTCCACGGAGATGGTGGACTCCTTGTTGATGCCCTTGACAATGGACATCATGGTCTCGTTCTCCACCACGACCTGGGTGGTGCCGTAGAAATCGCGGACGACCACGAAGGCGAAGTTGTTGCCGACCTCACGGACGTTCTCCATCCAGCCGACGATGGTCACCTTCTGACCGACATGCTCCATGCGGAGCTCGTTGCAGGTATGCGTACGGGACTGAAACATCTCTCTGTTCTCCTTTCAAAGGCAGCTCTCCCAGGCTGCGCTTACTCGTCTTTGATGACCGCGCTGGCGGCACGGCGGGCGACCTCGGCGCGGATCCACGCCGCCGCCGCCTCGGCGCTGAGCTTTTTCTGCTCGCCGCTGGCCATGTCCTTCACGGACAGCAGGCCCTCGCGGATCTCATCCTCGCCCAGCAGCACCACAAAGGGCGCGCCCAGTTTATCGGCATAGCTCATCTTCGCCTTGAATTTCCGCTTCTCGCCGTAGAGCTGGGTGCGCACGCCGCCCTGGCGCAGGGCCGTGGCCGCCGCGACGGCGGGGCCCAGCTCCTCGGTCATGGGCAGCACCAGCGCGTCGCAGGGGGCGGTGATGATCTCGTCGGACAAAAGTCCCTGCTCATTGAGCACATAGAAAAGCCTTGTCAGGCCGATGGAGATGCCCACGCCGGGCAGCTGCTTGTCCGTATAGTACTCGGCCAGGTTGTCATAGCGGCCGCCGGAGCAGACCGAGCCGATCTCGGGGTGGCGGGTCATTTCCGTCTCATAGACGGTGCCGGTGTAGTAGTCCAGGCCGCGGGCGATGGTCAGATCGAGGGCGAAGTTCTCCTCGGGCACACCGAAGTCGGCCAGGTACTTCGTCACGGTGATGAGCTCGTCCAGGCCCTGGTCGAACTGGGCGTCCATGCCGCGGTAATCCTCCAGGCGGGCGATCACCTCGGCGTTGGAGCCGGTGATGGCCATGAAGTCCAGGACGTTTTCCGCCTTGTCGGGGTACATCTTCACCTCGTCCACCAGCAGCTGCTTGACCTTCTTCTCGCCGATCTTGTCCAGCTTGTCCACCGTGCGCATGATCTCGCCGGCCTTCTCGCTCATGCCGTTCATGGCGTAGAAGCCGTTGAGGAGCTTGCGGTTGTTGACCTTGATTTTGAAGTTTTTGAGGCCCAGCCGGGTGAAGGTGCTGTAGATGATGGCGGGGATCTCCGCCTCGTTGATAATGTCCAGCTTGCCATCGCCGATGACGTCGATATCCGCCTGATAAAACTCCCGGAAGCGGCCGCGCTGGGCGCGCTCCCCCCGGTAGACCTTGCCGATCTGATAGCGGCGGAAGGGAAAGCTGAGCTCGCTGTAATGCCCGGCCACATACTTGGCCAGGGGCACGGTCAAATCAAAGCGCAGCGCCAGATCGCTCTCGCCCTTGGAAAAGCGGTAGATCTGCTTTTCGGTCTCGCCGCCGCCCTTGGCCAGCAAAACCTCCGCCGATTCGATCACCGGCGTGTCCAGCGGGGTGAAGCCGTAGAGGGAATAGCTGCGGCGCAGGATCTCCATCATGGCCTCCATTTTCATCTGCTCCTTCGGGGGCAGCTCCATGAAGCCGGAGAGGGTACGCGGACTCACTTTTGCCATAAAAAAACTCCTTTGTAAACAAGTCAGGCCGGAATGGCTTTCCCCGTAGGGATTTTAATCCGTTTTTAAGGCAGCTTTGCCGCCTTAAAAACACTCTAAGGCGAGTAAAACGAGCCCCTCGCGCCGACCAAAGCGGCTGAAGGCCGCTGCGATATGCGCGAGAAATTTCGCTGATGAAACCATGTTTCATCAGCGCTAAAAACAGCACGCGGCGCGGCAGCAGCGTGCCGCGCCCGCTGTATTCGTCTGTTGCTGCGCTCAGCGCTTCTGGGGATTGACGATGTTGCGCCAGTCCAGATCGCCGCGGCGCAGGCCCTGCACCAGCACCTCCGCCGTGGCGGCGTTGGTGGCAAAGGGGATCTGATACTGATCGCAGAGGCGTTCCACCTTGTTGATATCGTCAAAGCCCTTGGGGTTGGCCGGGTCGCAGAAGAAGAGCACCAGGTCGATCTCGTTGAAGGAGATGCGGGCGCCGATCTGCTGGGAGCCGCCCTGGTCGGCGTGGAGGTACAGCGTGATCGGCAGGCCTGTGGCCTCCGAGACAAGCTTGCCCGTCACATGGGTCGCGCAGAGATTGTGCTCCGCCAAAATGCCGCAGTAGGCAATGCAGAACTGAACCATCAGTTCCTTTTTGCGGTCATGTGCCATCAAAGCAATGTTCATAGGTTCTTTTGTACTCCCATCTCATATCCATACATCTGATATATCATTCGCACAACACTATTATATACAAGCTTTTGGCAAACTGCAACCATCAAATTAGTTAAAATTTCTGATAAACTTCGGAGAAAACGGACATTATTTCAGCAATGTCATGGTTTCCTCGGAGGTGTCGCTGTAGCTCTTGATGTTGATGTAGGCGTCCATGACCTGGCGGGCCATGAACTGGGTGTTGGCGCCGGCGCCGCCGCGCTCGACCACAACGGCGATGGCGACCTCGGGATCGTCAAAGGGCGCGTAGCACATAAAAATACCGTCGTTGGTGACGCCCTCGCCCTTCTGGGCCGTTCCGGTCTTGCCGGCCACCTCCCAGGCGCAGTCGGCCCACCATTTGGCGTTGTTCTCGTTGACGGACCAGTCGTGAAGCACGGCGTACATGCCCTTGTGCACGGCGTCCCAGTTGTAGTCGGCGGAGTTGATGGTGGCCATGACCTCCGGCTCGCGCTCGTAGATCTTCTCGCTGAAATCATAGCTGCGCACGCTCTTGAGGATGGAGGCGGAATAGCGGGTGCCGCCGTTGGCCACGGTGGCGCAGTACTCGGCGATCTGCAGCGGCGTGAACACGGAGTCGGACTGACCGATGGCGGCCTGCATCGTATCACCGATTCGCCACTCGGTACCGGTGTAATCGGCATGGTTGGCGCGGTTGGACATGTTGCCGGTGGCCTCGATCAGCTCGATGCCGGTGGTGGAGCCCAGGCCGAAGGCGTGGGCGAAATCGCCCATGTCGTCGACGCCCAGCTGCTCGCCGATGGTGTAGAAGAAGTAGTTGCAGGAGTCGCGCAGCGCGTCCGTCACGTTGTCCTCACCGTGGGTCAGGTGTTCGTTCGGGTCCTTGCTGGCGCGCCAGATCCAGCATTCGGGCGCGTAGCCCTGGTCGGCGTACTTGGTGAAGACGCCCTGGCACTTGACCTTGTTCTCGGTGTTGATGATGCCGGTGGTCAGCGCCGCCATAGCCACGCAGGGCTTGAAGGTGGAGCCGGGGGCGTAGGTGCCCATCAGCGCCCGGTTAAACAGCGGGGCGTTGGGCGTGGCCAGGTATTCGGCGTAATTTTCGATGACGGTGGACACGTCAAAGCTGGGATAGCTGGCGATGGCCAGGGGTTCGCCGGTCTTGACGTTCACGACCACCATGGCGCCGCCGGTGATCTCATCCTTCATGTCCGGGTTGTAATCGCCGCGGGCCAGGCCCTCGGCGCGCTCCTGCTCCCGGTCGGAGATGAGGATGTTCATGCCGTGGCTGAGGATCTTCTCCACCTGCTCCTGCAGGGCCATGTCGATGGTGAGATAGATATGGTTGCCGGGCTCCGGCTCCTCCAGATAGACCGTGGAGAGGATGGTGCCGGAGGGGCTGCGGGTCTCGATGACCTTGCCGTCCTTGCCGTGCAGATAGCTCTCAAAGGTGTATTCCACGCCGTCCTTGCCCACCATGGCGTCGTTGGCGTAGTTCAAAAGGGAGTAGCGCTCGAACTCCTCCTGGGTCATCAGGCCCACATAGCCCAGCAGATGGGCGGCGTATTCCGTGCCGTAGTCGCGGATGTAGGCCCGCTCCACCTCGATACCGGCCAGCTTGTTCTCCATGATGGAGCTGATGAGGCCCATGCTGGCGTCCTCCACAAAGAGGTAGTCGGCGGTGTTGACCGCGTAGCGCACGTTGATGGAATAGCGCACGCCGGCGATGATGCGCATCTCCTCGGCGGTATAGCTGTTGTCGATGCCATAGCGGGTGCGCATATAGCTCATGAGCTCCACCGCCGTGGGATTGGCCGGCAGCTCCTTGCCCTTGTCCTTGAAATAGGCGTCCAGCATCGTCTTCTCGATATCGGTCATATCCGGATCGTATTCGAAGGGCGGCTGGGCGCTGACGGGCAGATCGTCGTTATACACGTCGCCGAAGCTCTGCACCATGCGCACCAGCTCCAGGATGACCTCGTTGGGGTCTTCGTTGGAGAAGAGCTTGACGTTGTCGATCTTCAGGTTATAGCATTCCTTGTTGCTCACCAGTACACGGCCGTAGCGGTCGAGGATGTTGCCGCGGGTGGCGGTGACCACCGTCTCCTCGCTGGTCATCTGGTTGGAGCGGTTGTAGTATTCCTCGCCGTAGATGATCTGCAGGCGATAGAGGAAGATCATATAAATGCTGAGGATGAGCGCCAGGAACCCCGCCATGGCGGCGATCCGGCCTTTGCTTATGAGTCTGTTCATAGTGTAGATACCTCAAAAGGGAAACAACAGTAAACGCGGATCCGCTTCAGCCGGCGATGCGGGCCGCGGGCAGATAGGCCAGGACGGCCAGCGGCAGCGACCACAGGGTCTGCAGCAGCACCGTGGAGAGCATGGTCGTGGAGAAGGTGTCGATGGCCACGATGTGGATCATCTGCACCAGGGCGGTCGCCAGCAGGGCGATCAGCGCCACGCCCATGAAGGCAAAGAAACGGCGGTTGATGAAAAACTGGGAGACGAAGCCGGAGGCGAAGGCCAGGGCCGGGAAGAGCACCGTGAACAAGACGCCGTTTTCAATGAAGGCCATGTCCGCAAAAATGCCCATCAGGAGGCTGAAAAGCGCGCCCCAGGTCGCCCCCTCGAACATGCCCACCGCCACGGCCACCGCCGGCAGCACCAGCGGGCAGACCCCCGCGATGCGCAGCCGGTTGAGCACCATGGTCTGGGCCAGCAGCGAGAGAAACATGTACAGCGCGTAGCGCAGCACGCGCCGGGTATTGATCCTTGCCAGGATCATTTTTTCGATCAGATTGCCAAAACGGTCCAAGCACTCACCTTCTCCGGATCGGACACGGAAGATCCGTCACTCCACAACGTTATAATCCTTGATGATAAAGACCTGCACCAGCGCGTCCAGGTTGCAGCGCGGCTGCACGATGCCGTACTCGATCTGGCCGCCGGCCTCGTTCTGCACATTGGTGATCTCCCCGATCACCAATCCCGCCGGGAAGGCGCCGCCGGAGCCGGAGGTCAGCACCTCGTCGCCCACAAAGATCTGCGCGCCGTCGGCCAGGAAGGTAAGCTTGGCGGTCTTGTTCTTCATCAGGGCGTACTCGCCCACCACCATGCCGGAGCTGCCCGTGGCGCCCACGAAGGCGCCCACGCTCATATCCACGTCGATCAGGGTGGAGACCGTGGCCCAGTTGGTGCCCAGTTCCGTGATCTGGCCGACCAGGATGCCCTCTTCGGTCACGACCGGGTCGTTGAGCTCGATGCCGGCGGTGCGGCCCTTGCTGATGGTGAAGGAGCTGGACCAGTTGGAGGCGGACCAGAGGACCACCTTGGCCGACTCCATCACGTAGTCGGTATGCTTATCCCGCAGGTACAGAAGCTGGCGCAGGCGTTTGTTCTCCTCGGAGGCCTCGATGCCGTCGCGGGCGGACTGCTGCGCCTCGGCCAGCTGCGAGCGCAGAGATTCGTTCTCCGCCAGCAGCGAGTCATACTCGTAGAGGTAGCCGTAGATCGTGTCAAACCAGTTGACCGCCGAGGACAGCACCTTCTGCATGGGCGAGACCAGCACACCCGTCACGTTCTGCACGACGCCGATCTGCCCGTCCCGGGCCGCGTTGCCCAGGCCGATCAGCAGCGCCACGGCCAGAACGATGACGCCGATGCGGATTCCGTTTTTCTTGAGATAGTCTTTCAAAGAAGCTCCACTCCCTGTTCCTTGAGCATCTGGCCCAGCCGGCACAGCGGCAGGCCCATGACATTGAAGAAATCGCCCTCGATGCGGCTGACAAACAGCGCGCCCAGGCCCTGGGCCCCGTAAGCCCCGGCCTTGTCCATGGGCTCGCCGCTGCGGATGTAGCGGGCGATCTCCTCCTCATCGAGAGGCCGGAAATGCACCCGGCTCTCCTCAAACGCGCTCGTCTCCCGTCCGTTATGCAGCACGGCGACGCCGGTATAGACCGTGTGCCAGTCGCCGGAGAGCCGGCGCAGCATCCGCGCCGCCTCCTCCTCGCTGTGGGGTTTGCCGAAGGGGTGATCGTCCACCCAGACGATGGTGTCCGCGCCGATGATCACATCGTCCTCGCCGCATTGGGCCGCCACCTCCCGGGCCTTGGCCAGGGCCAGCGCCATGACCAGCTCGGAGCCCGAGGCGTGCTCGGGCGGGACCTCCTCCCCTTTGGCTGGCAGGATCGTCAGATTTTCCACGCCCAGCATCTCCATCAGCTCTTTTCGCCGCGGAGAGGCGGACGCCAGTACAACATGGGGTTTTTCCATTGCTTTCTCGATCGCGCCGGGGACAGGCCCCTGCGCTCATTCCACTCCTCGATAATATAGGCCGCGGGTCAGCACATTCGGCCGGTAATCCGAGAGGCCCAGATGGCCGCGGGCCACCTCGACGCACTCGCGCGGGCTCTCGGTGGAAAACAGCAGCCGCAGGCCCCAGAGCCCGGCGGAATACAGATCGTCCTTCTTGTCGGCCAGATAGAGCTTGTGGGCGTTGTAGATCACGTTCCGGCAGCCGTATTCCTTCACGACCGGGAAGGTGGAGCCCATGCGGTCGGCCATCTGGGCCGGGGTCTGGCAGGTGCAGTGGCCGGAGCTGTGCTTGATGACGCACTGATCCGACACCATGACCGGCAGGCGGCCGTAGATGATGGCCTC